>NZ_LT607753.1:3692559-4000273 GCF_900090295.1 Micromonospora coxensis
CCGGCCACCGGCGACTGGCGGGTCCGGACCGATCCGGCGGCGACGCCGCAGTTCCTCGCCGCGTTGCGCGAGGACCGGCTGGACCGGTGGGTGGCGGCGCACCCGGGCCGGGTCACCAGGACGAGGTGACCCGGCCGGGCGCCCGGTGTCAGCGGTAGTCGTCCTCGTCGGCGGTGACCACCCGGGCCTGCTCCATCGCGTCCCAGTCGGCGACCTCCAGGCCGCGGTGCGGCTCGGCGTCCTCCTCGGTGGGGCCGGCCACCGCGGCCTGCTCGACCGCGTCGGCCGGCTCGGCCTCCAGGTCGCGCTCCTCCGGGCTGAGGTGGTCGCTCGGGGTGAACTCCTCGTCGGGGTGACCCATCGTCGTCCTCCCTGATTCCGGCGGATTTCCACCCACACCGTACGGGTTGTGCGGGCTCGTCGCGCGGTGGGCGCGGGAAGCGGACTCGGTGGATCCCGCCACCGGCGGCGATCGGCGGTGCCAGGATGGGGGCGTGGGCTTCCTGATCCGGTTGGCGATCACCGCGCTCGCGCTGTGGGTCACCACGCTGGTCGTGCCCGGGGTCGACGTGACCGGTCGGGACGGCGCGAACACCGTGCTGACCCTGCTCGCGGTGGCGCTGATCTTCGGGGTGGTCAACGCGGTGCTCAAGCCGGTCATCAAGGTGGTCGGCTGCGTGTTCTACCTGCTCACGCTCGGGTTGATCGCGTTGGTCGTCAACGCGTTGCTGTTCCTGCTGACCGACTGGATCGCCCGTGGGCTCGACCTGCCGTTCCGGGTGGACGGTTTCTGGGCCGCCTTCTGGGGGGCCATCGTGATGGCGGTGGTGAGCTGGCTGATCAGCGTCGCCGTGCCGGACCGCCTGGAGGGCCGGTGACCGCCGCGGTGGCATCCCCACCGGGGTGGTTGTGCCGGCCGGCGTCATCTACGGGATACTTCCGGCGGTGGACAGCGCGGTCCGGCGCACCCGATGGAAGACAGCGGCCGGCTCGGCCGAGAGCGGTAAGTAAGGAGCGTTAGACATGCCCATCGCTTCCCCCGAGGCTTACGCGGAGATGCTGGACCGTGCCAAGGCCGGCCGGTACGCGTACCCCGCGATCAACGTGACGTCGTCGCAGACCCTGAACGCGGCGCTGAAGGGCTTCGCCGACGCGGAGAGCGACGGCATCATCCAGGTGTCCACCGGTGGCGCCGAGTACCTCTCCGGACCGTCGGTGAAGGACATGGTCACCGGCGCGGTGGCGTTCGCCGCGTACGCGCACGAGGTGGCCAAGAAGTACCCGGTCAACATCGCGCTGCACACCGACCACTGCCCGAAGGACAAGCTGGACAAGTTCGTCCGGCCGCTGATGGCCATCTCCCAGGAGCGGGTCCGCAACGGCCAGGAGCCGCTGTTCCAGTCGCACATGTGGGACGGCTCGGCGGTGCCGGTGGCGGAGAACCTGGAGATCGCCGCGCAGCTGCTCGACGAGGCCGCCAAGGGCAAGATCGTCCTGGAGATCGAGGTCGGCGTCGTCGGTGGCGAGGAGGACGGCGTCGAGAACGCCATCAACGACAAGCTCTACACCACCGTCGAGGACGGCCTGGCCATGGTCGAGGCGCTCGGCCTGGGCGAGAAGGGCCGCTACATGGCGGCGCTGACCTTCGGCAACGTGCACGGCGTCTACAAGCCGGGCAACGTCAAGCTCCGCCCGGAGATCCTGAACAACATCCAGGAGGCGGTCGGCGCCAAGTACGGCAAGGAGAAGCCGCTCAGCCTGGTCTTCCACGGTGGTTCCGGCTCGCTGCTGTCGGAGATCCGCGAGGCGCTGGACTACGGCGTGGTCAAGATGAACATCGACACCGACACCCAGTACACCTTCTCCCGGCCGGTCGCGGACCACATGTTCCGCAACTACGACGGCGTGCTGAAGGTCGACGGCGAGGTCGGCAACAAGAAGATGTACGACCCGCGCGTCTGGGGCAAGGCCGCCGAGGCCGGCATGGCCGCCCGCGTCGTGGAGGCCTGCGAGCACCTGCGCTCCACCGGCACCACGATGAAGTGACCTGCGCGTAGCACCCTGACGGCCGGCGCCCCCTCCCGGGGCCGCCGGCCGTCGGCGTCCTCCCACCCCGTCCCCCGTCCCCCGCCGTCCCCCCGTCCTCCGCCCCGCTTTGCGACGTGTCGCGGGGGTCCGGGTCGTCGGAGACCGCAACACGCCGCAAAGCGCGTGGATCACGCGCGGGGGCAACGCGCGTAAGTCGGGGCGGGCGGGGTCCGGTCAGGCGGTGGCGGTGAGCACCCGGACGGCCTCCCGTACGTCGTCGGTGAGGTGCACGGTGGTCGACAGGTCACCGAACGGGGAGGCGGCGAAGAGCGGCCGCAGCAGCGACTCGACCGGCAGCTCCCGGGTCCAGTACGCCCGGTCCAGGAAGACGTACGCGCCGCTCGCCCCGTCGGTGCCGTAGTACGTCTTCGTCGCCGCCTGGAACACCTCCTGCACGGTGCCGGCGCGGCCGGGCGCGAAGACGATCCCGCCCCGGGCCAGCCGCAGGATGGTGTCCTCCCGGATGGCGTTCGAGAAGTACTTGGCGATCTTCCCGGCGAAGAGGTTCGCCGGCTCGTGCCCGTACAGCCAGGTGGGGATGGCCAGCCCGCCGGTGCGGGCCCAGTCGAGGCCGGGTCCCCGCTGCTGCGGCACGGCCGGGGGTGTCGCGTACCGCTGGCGCACCGCCAGCGCGGCGGCCGTGTACCGGTCGTGGTCGGTGAAGTCGGGGGCCGCCGCGAGCAGGTCGATCGCGGTGTTCAGTTCGTCGGCCGGCCAGGCGGCGAGGAACGCGCCGAGGTTGGCCGCCTCCATCACCCCGGGGCCGCCGCCGGTCACCACCAGCCGGTCGGCCCGGGCCAGCTCCCAGCCCAGCACGGCCGCCATCCGGTACGGGACGCTGCCGCGCGGCACCGCGTGCCCGCCCATCACGCCCACCACCGACTGCGGGCCGTGCGTCGCCAGCCAGGCCCGGGTCGCGTCGGCCAGGGCGTTGTCCACACCGTGGTCGTGCAGCCGCTGGCCGAGCGCCTCCCGGACGTCCGGCAGCGCGCCGCCGTGCTCGCGGAAGTGCGTGTACACCCGGGTGTCGTACATGCCGGCGAAGCCGCCCTCGGCGAAGCCGGCGGCGAGGTCCTCCGGGGTGTAGAGGTGCGACGGCTGGGTCGGGTACGGCAGCCCGGAGAAGGGCGGCACCACGTTCGCGCCGCGCCGGACCAGGTCGGCGCCGACCTCGCGGTTGGCGAAGCGGCACCCCACGAAGAGGGTGCCGGCGACGTCCGTGGCGGTCAGGTCGGGGACCGGGTCGAGGTCGAGGCGGAGCCCCTGCACGGTCAGCCCGGCCAGGCTGCCGGTGGCGAGCCGCCGGTCGAACGCGGCGCGGGTCTCGATCTCGTCGGGGTGGGTGTGCGGCGCGATGACGTCCGCGGGAGGTGGGGTCGGCACCACGCCATCCTGCCCCCGGCCGGCAACCCGCCAAACCAGGCCCGCCCGAACGACAGGAGCCCGGTGACCGAGGCCACCGGGCTCCTGCGTAACCGGGTCCTGGGGAGGCTCCGGACCAATAGTTGTAATCGAAAACATTGCGTGACGGCATGGGCCGCAGGGATCGCCACCGAGGGCCGCAGGGATCGCCGCCGCCGACCGCAGGCGGGGCGGTCGTTCCGCCGTTCAGTCAGCGCGGCGCGCCGGACCCCCTCGCGCGCCGCTACGCGAAGCGGGTTGAATGGGGCGATGCAGAACCTGTTGCCGGAGCCACCGGCCACCCTCCTGCCCGCGCACGAAGAAGCGGACGCCGCCCTGGCCGCCGCCGTCGGGCAGGGCACCGACGAGGCGTACGCCGAGGTCGCGGCCCGCTTCCCCACCCACAGCGCGGCCTGGGCGGCGCTGGCGGCCCGGGCGTTCGACGCCGGTCAGGTCGTCCCGGCGTACGCCTACGCCCGCACCGGGTACCACCGGGGCCTGGACCAGCTGCGCCGCAGCGGCTGGAAGGGGCACGGCCCGGTGCCCTGGTCGCACGCGCCCAACCGGGGCTTCCTGCGCTGCCTGTACGTGCTGTCCCGGGCCGCCGGGGAGATCGGCGAGGCGGACGAGGCGGCCCGCTGCGCCCAGTTCCTGCGCGACTGCGACCCGGCCGCCGGGGACGCCCTGGCGGGCACCGTCAGCTGACCCGCGCCCGGCGGCCGGCCCGGCACGGGGCGGCCGCCGGATCCGGTCAGATCAGAGCCCCTCGGCCACCGCGGCGGCGATCTTCAGCCAGGCGTCCCGGGTGGCCGAGGAGAGCCCGCCGTACCGGATCGGCTCGCCGGTGTCGATCAACCGCTCGTACGGCGCGAGCAGCACCGCCCTGGTCCGGGCGGCGAAGTGCTCCTGGATCGCCGGCAGGTCGATCTCCTTGCGGGACGGCGGCATGGAGACCACCGTCACCGCCTGCCGGACCAGCCGTTGCCGGCCGCTCTGCTCCAGGTGGTCCAGCATCCGGGCGGCCGTCTCCGCCGAGTCGTTACGGGCCGACATGGTGACCACGAGCTGGTCGGTGGCGTCCATCGCGGCCTGCCAGTTCTGCGCCCGGACGTTGTTCCCGGTGTCCACGAAGATCAGCTTGTAGAACCGGCTCACCACCTCGCGGATCTCGGCGAACGCCGCCGCGGTCAGCATCTCGCCGCCGGTCGCCGACTCGTCCGAGGCGAGCACGTCGAACATCCCCTCGCCCTGCGAGCGGACGTACTGCGACAGGTCCCCGATCCGGCCGTGCGCACCCTGGAACTGCCCCAGGTCACGCAGCATGTCCCGGACCGTACGGGAGTGGAAGTCCTGCTGGGCGCGCATGCCGAGGGTGCCCTGGGTCTCGTTGTTGTCCCAGGCCAGCACGTACCCGCCGCGCTTCTGCCCGAAGGTCATCGCGAGCAGCAGGATGGCCACCGTCTTGCCGGCGCCGCCCTTCGGGTTCACCACGGTCACCTGGCGCAGCCCGCCGAAGTTCCGGCGGACCATCTCGACGTCCCGCTTCACCTCCTGCTCGTGCCGCCCCGGCGGGAGCTTCACCAGCCCGATCCTGTTCACCACCGCCCGTACGCCCATGGTGGCGACCGGGTCGGCCGGGCGGGCCTGCCGGCGGCGGGCGAAGTCCTCGGCGGTCGGCGCGGGTCCGGCCTCCGGGGTCCACGCCGGCTCGGGCGGGCCGGCCGGCTGTCGCGGGGGCGGCTGCTGCGGCGTCCCGGCGGGCGGGGTGCCCTGCTGCCAGGCCGGCTGGTACCAGCCGGCGGCCTGCGCCGGCGCGGGGCCGGGTGCCGCCGGCGCGGGGTGCGGCGCCGACGGGTGGAGGTACGGCCGTGCCGGGCCGGGCGGTGGTGGGGCGGGCTGCGGGGGCGGCACCGTGAGCGTCGGGCCGGGCGGGTACTCCGTCGGCGGGACGGGCGGGCTGAACGGCGTCCCGGGCGAGGGCGGGAACGGGCCGAGCTTCGGGGCGGGCGGGGTCTCCTCCGGCTGGCCGGGGACCGCCGCGCTGCCCACCGCCTCCTCGCCGCCGGCGGCGGCCGAGAGCCGCTGCGGCGGCTGCGCCCACGGGGACTCCCGCGCGGTGACGCCGCTGCTCTCCACCGCCACGACCGGGGTGCCGGGCGCGCTGTCTGCGGCCGCACCGTCCCGCGCGGACGCGGTGTCGACCGGGGCGACCTGCGGGCCGGTGGTCGCCGGGTGGGCGTCGACGGGGCGCGCCGGGTGAGCCTCGACCGGCCGGGCCGGCTCGGCCTCGACGGGGTGCGTCGGGTGGGCGTCGGGCGGGTCCGCCGGGTGGCGGTCGGGGCCGGTGGCCTCGACTCCTTCATGGGCGCGGGTCGGGCCCGGGGCGGGTCGTAGGGCGTCGGCCGGCCCCGGCGCGTCGTCCGTCCGGTACGCCCCGGCCGCCCCCGCGTCGGCCGGTTCCCGTCCCGCACCGGCGGCGTCGGGCTCGACCGCCGCGTCGGGTGGCGTGGGCCCGGTGTCGGCCGGCATGGGTCCGGTGACGGAGGGCGTGTGCCCGCCGGTGGTGGCGAAGGGTGTGTGCCCGGCGGTGGAGGGCGGCACGGGTCCGGCGGTATCGGCCGGCAACGGACCGGCGGTGGCGGAGGGGGTGCGCCCGGCGGTTACGGGGGACGCAGGCCCGCCGGTTTCGGCCGGCATGGGTCCAGCGACGAAGGGCGCGTGCTCGGCGACGGAGGGCGCGTGCCCGGCGGTGAGGGGCGGTGTGGGCTCGGCGGGCCGGGCGGCGACCGGGCCGGGCGTCATCGGCTGGTCCAGGGTGAACGGCAGGTCGAGGTCGACCGGGGCGGGCTGCCCCACCCGGGGCGCCGGCACGGCCCGCCCGGGTACGCCCTCGGAGTCCCGCCCGGCGTCGGGCTCCGGCCACGCCGGGTACGCCCCGTGAGCCGCGCCGATCCCGTTCCCGGAGGCGGGGACTCCGGCGGTCCCCTCGTGCCGGGCGGTGTCGCCACCCCCGTGGGACGAGTCGGCCCCGTAGGACGCGCCGTTGCGGTAGGACGCGACGTCGTGCCCGTAGGCGTGGCTCGCGGCGGTGCCGTCGTCCTGCCGGTACGGCTGCGAGAGCGTCGGCTCGGCCTGCAACGACGGCCAGTCACCGTCGGGCGGGGGCGGCGTCCAGCCCGGGGTCGCCGGCGGTCCCCCGACCTCCGCGGTCAGCGACGGGTACAGCGTCGAGGACTGGCCGCCCCAGGCCGGGGCGGAGTCGGTCGCGTCGGGCGGCCAGAGCGGTTCGATGTCCCGCTCCGGCACCGGCTGCTGGCCGGGCAGCCGGGCCCGGTCGGCGTTCTCGTCCACCACGGTTCCTCCCCATTCCTCCTGCCGAGGATAGGCCGTCCCGTTCCGGTGACGGACCGTAGCGAAGCGCCGGTTCGGGTCAGTTCGTCCAGACCGCCCAGGCGCCCGGCTCGATCCACCAGGAGCGCTTGCGGCTCAGTTCGCCCTCGACGCCGTCGTCGAGGAACGGGACCTTCGCGTCCCGGGGGACGACCGCCACGGCCCGGCCCCGGGCCCGCCGGACCTCGAACCGGATCTTCTTCCTGCCCAACGCCGAGCGGGTCACCACGGGAACGGCCACCGCCACCTCGACCACGCCGTCGGCCGGGTCCGGGGCGGCCAGCAGGGGGAGCCCGTCCAGGCTCGCGTACCCGCCGGCGTTGCCGACCGCGCAGGCCAGGATCGGGTCCTCGCCGTCGGAGAGGACGGTGTCGTCCACCTCGACCCGCCCCCGCCAGTGCAGCGGGCGGCCGGCGTCGTCCGCCGCGCCGAGCAGCGCGCCGTCCAGGGTGACCGAGCCGCCGTCGTTGCGCAGCAGGTCGAGTCGGCGGGCCGTGCCGTCCAGCACCGCGGCGGCCACCGCTGCCGGGTCGCGCGGCAGCCCGAGCTGCGCGGCCAGGTCACGGTGCGTGCCGCTGCGGGCCGGGTCGAGCGGGAGTACGCCCACCGGCGGCAGGTCCGGCACCGTACGGTTGCCGGCCAGGTCCTCCGGGCGGCGGCTGGGCGGTGGGGCGTACCGCCGGACCAGCCGGCGCAGAACGGCGCGCAACTGGGCGTCGCTGGCCGTGGCGACGACCAGCCGGGTCTTGGAGTCGGGGTCGGGCCAGGCGAGGCCGTCGGCGCGCGGCGGGCCGTCGAGCCGGGCCAGCACCTCGTCGACCTCGGCGTCCGAGCGGGCGGTGACCGTCTCCACCCGGGCACCCCGCGCGGTCAGCGCGTCCGCGCAGGCCAGCACCGGTACGCGCGGCGTCTCGCAGCGCTCCTCGACCTTGCCGGCCCCGGTGTCGCCGGCGCCCGCCCCGGTCTGCTCGGCGCCCGCCCCGGCCTGGTCGGCGCCCGCCCCGGCCTGGTCGGCGCCCGCCTCGGTGGCGCCGCCGCAGCAGGCTCCGCCGCTGCCGCAGCCCCCACCGGGAGCGTCCCGCTCCGAGCCGAGGGTGAGCAGCACCACGTCGTACACGAAGGAGCCTCCTGCCTCTCGACGCGACCCCTGCCGGTCCCGCCGTCACTACTTGTTAGCCTGACACCCCGGGCTCGCTGACCGGTCGCCACCTGGCACCCGAGCCTTCTGGAGGCGGAGAAGATGCCAGCGATCGTGCTCATCGGCGCTCAGTGGGGCGACGAGGGCAAGGGCAAGGTTACCGACCTGCTGGGTGAGCGGGTCGACTACGTCGTGCGCTACTCCGGCGGCAACAACGCCGGTCACACGGTGATCACGCCGGACGGGCAGAAGTACGCGCTGCACCTGATGCCGTCGGGGGCGCTGTCGCCGAGCGCGATGATCGTCATCGGCAACGGTGTGGTCGTCGACCCGAAGGTGTTGCTGGCCGAGATCGACGGGCTCGCCGAACGTGGCGTGGACGTCTCCCGGCTGCGCATCTCCGGCGACGCGCACCTGATCATGCCGCACCATCGGGCGCTGGACCGGGTGGTCGAGCGCTACCTCGGCAGCGCCCGGATCGGCACCACCGGCCGGGGCATCGGCCCGGCGTACGGCGACAAGGTCGCCCGGATGGGCATCCGGCTGCAGGACCTGCTCGACCCGGGCATCCTGCGCAAGAAGCTGGAACTCGCGCTGCGCGAGAAGAACCAGCTCCTGTTCAAGATCTACAACCGCAAGGCGATCGACGTCGACGCGACGATCGAGGAGTACCTGGCGTACGCGGAGCGGCTCAAGCCGTACATCGCGGAGACCCGGGTCATGCTCTGGGACGCGCTGGACCGCGGCGAGACGGTCCTGCTGGAGGGCGCCCAGGCCACCATGCTCGACATGGACCACGGCACGTACCCCTTCGTGACCTCGTCGAACCCGACGGCCGGCGGGGCGTGCGTGGGCGCGGGCATCCCGCCGACGGCGATCACCAGGGTGATCGCGGTGAGCAAGGCGTACACCACCCGGGTGGGCTCCGGCCCGTTCCCGACCGAACTCTTCGACGACAACGGCCAGCACCTGCGCAAGATCGGCCACGAGTACGGCACCACCACCGGCCGGGAGCGCCGGTGCGGCTGGTTCGACGCCGTCGTCGCCCGGTACGCCTGCCGCCTCAACGGCGTCACCGACCTGGTGATCACCAAGCTGGACGTGCTGACCGGCATGGCGAAGGTGCCGATCTGCGTCGGGTACGAGATCAACGGCGAGCGCTTCGACGACATGCCGATGACGCAGACCGACTTCCACCACGCCACGCCGATCTACGAAGAGCTGGACGGCTGGTGGGAGGACATCTCCAAGGCCAGGACCGAGGACGAGCTCCCCGAGAACGCCCGCAGGTACATCGCCCGCATCGAGGAACTCACCAACACCCGCGTCAGCGTGGTGGGCGTAGGCCCCGGCCGCGAGGAAAACGTCCTCCGCCACCCCCTCCTCCCCTAACCCCCCACCCCACCCCGCCCTCCCGGCCCGGGCCCCCTCTCCCGGCGTCGATCATGAAGTTATTGCCCTACGAATCGGCGTGTCGCGGCAATAACTTCATGATCGACGCTCCGCCCCGGAGCGGGTTTTCCACAGGGGTGTGGATGGTTGTCCACAGGGGGTTCAGTCGAGGGCCAGTCGGCGCGACAGTGGGGGTGTGGATGCGCTGACGGTGTTGCGGCGGGTGGCTGCCCAGCGGGACGGGGTGGTGACCCTCGGGCAGGCTCGCGCGGCCGGCCTGACGGTGCACGAGGTGCAGCGGCTGTGCCGGGCAGGGCGCTGGCGGGTCGTCGCCAGGGGCGGCTACCTCGTCGATGCCGATCTCCATGACGGCATTCCCCGCCGCGCGCGGATCCGCGCCGTCGTCGCGTCCTTCGGTCCGTCGGCGGCTGCCGTTCTCGGGACGGCTGCCGAGTTGCACGGGATCGCCGGTTGCCGGCGGACCGACGAGATCCACCTGTCGGTGCCCGGGAGGGTGGCGAGACCACTTCGGGTCGCTCACCCGGAGGTGATCGTCCACCAGTTGGTCGTCGCCCCCGGGGAACTGGTCCGGGTGGCCGGCATCACCGCCACCGGGCCGCTGCGCACCGTCGCGGACGTGATTCTGCGTGAGGCGCGCTATCCGGCGGTCTGCGTGATCGATTCGGCGCTGAACCGTGGCCTCGTCACCGACGAGGAACTGCTGACCGTTCCGCGGCTGATCCGGGGCCGACGGGGAGCGGTCGCTGCTCGGGCCCATCTGGCGGAGGCGGACGGCCGCGCCCAGTCACCCTTGGAGACCCGTGCCAGGCTGCGCTGCGTCGACGGTCGGGTGGCACCGGACGCCCTCCAACTCGAGGTGCGTGACCAGGACGGCTACCTGCTCGGCATCGGCGACCTCGGCTGGCGGGTGTCGAGGCTGATCGCCGAGGCGGACGGTCGTGGCCCGCACAGCACCCCGGCAGCTGTCTTCGCCGACCGTCGGAGACAGAACCGGCTGCTCAACGCCGGCTGGCGCATCCTCCGCTTCACCTGGCAGGACACTCTCGATCCCGACTACATCCCCTGGACCGTCCGCCAGGCGATGGCCGTGGCCCGATCGCGTCGATCGTGAGATGGGCGCGACGTGGATCTCAGATACTGCCGCCAACTTCTTGATCAACGGGGTGGCTCGAGAGGCGCGTAGGATGCGGGGTCGTGCGCGTACTTCTTGTGGGGGGTGGCGGGCGGGAGCATGCGCTCGCGCTGGGCCTCGCGAACGATCCGGCCGTCGACCAGCTGATCGCGGCACCCGGCAACCCGGGTGTCGCCGCGGTGGCGGAGCTGCGGGAGGTGGCGGCGAACGATCCCGCCGCGGTCGCCGCGCTCGCCGTCGAGGTGCAGGCCGACCTGGTGGTGATCGGGCCGGAGGCGCCGCTGGTCGCCGGGGTCGCGGACGCCGTGCGCGCCAAGGGCGTCCCGGCCTTCGGGCCGTCGGCCGAGGCGGCCCGGCTGGAGGGTTCGAAGACCTTCGCCAAGGAGATCATGACGGCCGCCGGGGTGCCGACCGCCCGCGCCCACACCTGCACCGACGCGGAGAGCACCGCGAAGGCGCTCGACGACTTCGGCCCGCCGTACGTGGTGAAGAACGACGGGCTCGCCGCCGGCAAGGGCGTCGTGGTCACCGACGACCGCACGATCGCCGAGGAGCACGCGCGCGAGTGCGGCCGGGTGGTGATCGAGGAGTACCTGGCCGGTCCCGAGGTCTCCCTGTTCGTGGTGACCGACGGCGAGGCGGCGTTGCCGCTGCTGCCGGCGCAGGACTTCAAGCGGGTCGGCGACGGCGACACCGGCCCGAACACCGGCGGGATGGGGGCGTACGCGCCGCTGCCCTGGGCCCCGCCGGGCCTGGTCGACGAGGTGATGCGCGACGTCGTGCACCCGACGCTGGCCGAGATGCGTCGCCGGGGCACCCCCTTCGCCGGCCTGCTCTACGTCGGGCTGGCGCTGACCGCCGCCGGCCCCCGGGTGATCGAGTTCAACGCCCGGTTCGGCGACCCGGAGACGCAGGTCGTGCTGGCCCTGCTGGAGACGCCGCTGGCGGGGCTGCTGCACGCCGCCGCCACCGGCACGCTGGCCGCCCACCCGCCGCTGCGCTGGCGCGAGGGCGCGGCGGTCACCGTCGTGGTCGCCGCCGAGGGCTACCCGGCTGCCCCGCGTACCGGTGACGAGATCGTCGGCGCGGACCGCGCCGGGGTCATCCACGCTGGCACCCGCCGGGCCGACGACGGCACGTTGCGCTCCGCCGGGGGCCGCGTCCTCTGCGGTACGGCCACCGGCCCCGACCTGGCCGCCGCGCGGGACGCCGCCTACGCCCTGGTACGCGGCATCGAGCTGGCCGGCTCGCACCACCGCACCGACATCGCCGCCGCAGCGGTCGAGGGGCGGATCGCCGTCCCCGACTGACGGCCTCGGCCACGTCGCGCGAGGCCGGAGCGCGTCCCGTCAGCCGTAGTAGCGGCGCAGTTCCCGGGTGAGCACCTTGCCGGTGGCGTTGCGCGGCAGGTACTTGACGAAGATCACGTCCCGGGGGACGGAGAACCGGGCCAGGTAGTGCCGGACGTACTCGCGGACCGCCTCCGGGTCGAGGGTCTCGCCGGGGTGCAGGCCGAGGAAGGCGGCGAGCCGCTGGCCGTACTCGGGGTCGGGAACGCCGATGACGGCGGCCTCGCGTACCTGGGGGAGGCGGGCGAGCAGGTCCTCCACCTCGGACGGGAAGACGTTCTCCCCGCCCGAGACGATCATGTCGTCGGCGCGGCCGTCGACGAAGAGCAGCCCGTCGCTGTTGATCCGCCCCAGGTCACCGGTGTCGAGCAGCCCGTCGCGGGTCTCCCGCCGCGCCCCGGAGGTGTAGCCCTCGAAGAGCATCTCGTTGCCGACGAAGATCCGGCCCACCCGCCCGTCGGGGACCGGCCGGCCGTCGTCGTCCAGGATGGCCAGTCGGGTGCCGTGCGGTGGGCGACCGGCGGTGGTGGGGGCCTCGCGCAGGTCGGCGGGGGTGGCGATGGACGCCCAGGAGACCTCGGTCGAGCCGTACAGGTTGTAGATGACGTCGCCGTAGACGTCCATGAACCGGGGCGCGAGGCCGCCGGGCAGCGCCGAGCCGCTGACCGCGACCACCTTCAGCGGGGGCCGCGGGTCCGGCGGCGGCACGTCGAGCAGCCGCTGCACCATCACGGGTACGGCGAAGAGCGCCTGACACTCGTGGGTCACCAGCGCGTCCCGGGTGGCGGCGGGGTCGAACCGCCGGTGCAGCACGATCGTCGCGCGCAGCGCGAAGGAGACCTGGAGGGCGGCGTACCCCCAGGTGTGGAAGATCGGTGCGGCGATCATGACGGTGTCGCGGGCGTGCAGCGGGATCCGGTCGATGATGGACACCAGCGGGCCGAAGCCGTTGGGGGTGGGGCGGCGGGCGCCCTTCGGCGCGCCGGTGGTGCCGGAGGTGAGGACGATGGTGCGCCCGTCGCGCTCGGGTGGTTGCAGGTCGCCGGGGAGCGCGCCGGCCACCAGGTCCTCGTGCGCGCGTTCGTCGACCCGCTGGACCTCGGCGGGGAGGCCGACGACCCGCTCGGCGAACTCGTCGTCGTGCACCAGCACCCGCAGCCGCTGCTCCTCGGCGACGGTGGCCAGTTGGGCGGCGGAGAGTCCGGTGTTGACCAGCACGGCGTCCGCGCCGAGCACGGTGGCGGCGACGATCGCCTCGATCAGCCCGTGGTGGTTGCGGCAGAGCAGCCCGACCCGGTCGCCGGCCTGTACGCCGAGCGCGGCGCGCATGGCCCGGGCCAGCCGCTCGGCCCGGTCGAGCAGTTGCTGGTAGGTCAGCTCGGCGCCCGTCTCGTCGATGACGGCGGTGCGGCCCGGGTCCCGGGCGGCGGCCTGCCGCAGCTCGCCGGTGAGGCTCCAGCCCCACTTGCGCAGCGCCCCGAGCTGGGAGGCGACCCGGATCGGCCGGCCCGGGGTGAGCAGTCCGCGCCGGGTCAGTGTGGCCACGACGAACGGCAGGTCCATGCGGCGGGGCCTCCTCGTGCGGGGGTGCGGTGAAGGGCCCCACGAGGGGCCCTTCACCTGGGCTTCACCTTTCGATCATGCCTGCGTCGGCGGCGTCGGCCCAAGCCGTGGTGCCGTCCACCACCTGCGGTGGTGCGCGCCGACACCGTCGGTCACGGGTCAGCGGACGTGCACTCCGGAGATGGCGCGGGAGATGACCAGCCGCTGGATCTCGGAGGTGCCCTCGAAGATGGTGTAGATCTTCGCGTCCCGGTACCAGCGCTCGACCGGGTGGTCGCGGAGGAAGCCGGCCCCGCCGAGCAGCTGCACCGCCTTGTCGGTGACCGAGACGGCCACCTCGCCGGCCTTGAGCTTGGACATCGAGCCCTCGCCGGCGGTGAACGGGCGGTTGTTGCGCCCCATCCAGGAGGCCCGCCAGACCAGCAGCCGGGCGGCGTCGATCTCCATCCTCATGTCGGCCAGCGCGAACGCGACCGCCTGGTTCTCGATGATGGGCCGCCCGAACTGGACCCGGTCCTTGGCGTAGTCCAGGGCGTACTCGTAGGCGGCCCGGGCCACGCCGAGCGCCTGCGCGCCGACGGTGGGCCGGGACAGCTCGAAGGTGCGCATGGCGGCCTGGCCGGAGGCGCGCTGCCCGGCGCGGGCGCGGGCCAGCCGCTCGTCCAGGGCCTCCCTGCCGCCGAGCAGGCAACGTCCGGGCACCCGCACGTCGTCGAGGAAGACGTCGGCGGTGTGCGACGCGCGCAGCCCCAGCTTGCGCAGCTTGCGGGTGGCGCTGAGCCCCGCCGTTCCGGGCGGTACGACGAACGCGGCCTGCCCGCGCGAGCCCAGCTCGGGCTCGACGGAGGCGGTGACCACGTGCACCCCGGCGATCCCGCCGTTGGTGGCGTACGCCTTCTGCCCGCGCAGCACCCACTCGTCGCTGGCCTCGTCGTAGACCGCCCGGGTGCGCATCGCGCCGACGTCGGAGCCGGCCTCCGGCTCGCTGGTGCAGAACGCCGCGACGGCGGGCCGGTCGACGTCGCCGAAGCACTGCGGCACCCATTCGACCATCTGGTCGGGGGTGCCGGCGCCGTAGATGGCGGCGACCGCGAGGCCGGTGCCGAAGATGCTCAGGCCGATGCCGGCGTCACCCCAGAAGAGTTCCTCGCTGGCGATCGGCAGGGACAGGCCGGTGGGGTCGGCCCAGCAGGTGGCGAGGAACTCGAAGCCGTACAGGCCGACCTTCGCCGCCTCCTGGATGACCGGCCAGGGAGTCTCCTCCCGGGCGTCCCACTCGGCTGCGGCCGGGCGCACGACCTCGGCGGCGAAGCCGTGCACCCAGTCGCGTAGATCCCGCTGTTCCTCGTTCAGGTCGAGCGAGAACTCGGCCATCTCAGGCCTTGGGGATGTCGAACAGGTTGGCGATGTTGGCGGCCAGACCCAGGTCACCCTTGGCCTTGAGCTTGCCGGTCATGAACATCATGACCGGGTTGGCGCCACCGGAGACGATCTTGAGGAACTCGACCGGGCCCATGGTGAGGCTGAGCTTCGGGTCGCGGGTGGCGCCCTCGTTGACGGTGCAGGCGCCGTCGGCGATGACCACCTCGTAGGTGTCCGTGCCACCGTCGGGGCGGCCGGTGATGTTCCAGTGGATGACCGCGTTGGTCGAGCCCGCCCGGTCGGCGCGGAACAGCTGCGGCATCCGGCCGAAGACCTCGCTGAGGATCTTGCCGCGCAGGTCGCCGGACATCACCTCGGCGATCTTGTCGTCCGGGGTGGACTTGACCAGCTGGGCGAACTCCTTGGGGCCGACGTTGGCGAAGTTGGCCGGGTCGAAGTCAGTCATGGGATGCACCTTCCGGGGGTGTGAGTGGTTACTCAGGCGTAACCTTACGCACGAGTAGGTATGCTCGCAAGAGTGTCCAGCTCCCCCACCTTCAAGCGTCTCCCGCGCGCCGTCCGTGAGCAGCAGATGCTCGACGCCGCCGTGAAAGTCTTCTCCCGACGTGGCTTTCACGCCGCCAGCATGGACGAGATCGCCGACGACGCCGGCATCTCCAAGCCGATGGTCTACGCGTACCTCGGCACCAAGGAGGAGCTCTTCGTCGCCTGCCTGCACCGGGAGACCGCCCGGATGATGGAGGCGATCGCCGGGGCCGCCGCGCCGGACCTCCCCGCCGACCAGCGGCTCTGGCGCGGGCTGCGCGCCTTCTTCGGCTTCGTCGGCGCGCACCGGGACGGCTGGGCGGTGCTCTACCGGCAGGCCCGGGGCTCCCAGCCGTTCGCCGGGGAGCTGGCCGCCATGCGGACCCGGCTGGTGGACGTGGTCGCCGGGATGCTGGACCACGCGCTGCGCGCCGAGGGGCGCGAGGTCGCCGGGACCGAGCTGGAGTTGGTCGCGTACGCCCTGGTCGGGGCGTCCGAGTCGCTCGCCGACTGGCTCGCCGACCACCCCGAGGCGGACCCGGAGCGGACCGCCACCCGGATGATGAACGTCGCCTGGCTGGGCGCCGGTCAGCTCCTGCACGGCGTCACCTGGCGCCCCCCGACCCCCTAACCCCCCACCCCCATCCCCACTCCGGGGGGGGGGGGGGGGGCGCCGCAGGTTGATCATGAAGTTGTTGCCGCGACACGCCGATGGGCCGGGCAACAACTTCATGATCGACAGAGGAGAGGGGGGAGCGGGGAGTGGGGACGGCTGGTCAGCGGTGGGTGGTGGAGCGGGCGCGGGAGTGGGCGCGGCGGCGCAGCCAGCGGGCCAGCTCGACCAGGCCGGTGACGGCCAGGGAGAGGCCGACTCCGACGAGCAGGCCCTTGACCGGGTCGCGCTCGAAGGCCAGCCCGCCGAAGTAGCCGAGCAGCCCGCAGTACAGGCCCCAGGTGCCGGCCGCCACCGCGTCGAAGAACAGGAACCGCGCCAGCGGGTAGCGGACCGCGCCCATGGTCAGGGTGACCGCGGTGCGACCCCCGGGCACGTACCGCGAGGTGGTGAGGATCGAGCCGCCCCGCCGGTCCACGGCCCGCCGGGCCCACTCCGAGCCGGCGCGGCGGCGGCTGTCGGCCGGCAGCCGGGCCAGCCGGTGCGCGCCGCCGCCCCGGCCGATGGCGTACGAGACGTGGTCGCCGGCGAGCGCGCCGAGCGCGGCGGCCACGATCACCGGGACCAGCGCGGGCTCGCCCCCGGCGGCGAAGACCCCGGCGGTGATCACGACCGTCTCGCCCGGGACGGCCGGGAAGAACGCGTCGACCGCGGTGACCGCGAAGATCACCAGGTACACCCACGGCGAGGTCACCGTGTGGTGCAGCAGGTCGAGCACGGACTCCATGCCCTCATGCTGGGCGCTCGACCCCGGTCGCGGGCCGAGTCGCCGGTCAGGGGCCGCGCCGTCGGATCAGGGGCCGAGTCGCCGGTCAGGGGCCGAGTCGCCGGATCAGGGGCCGCGCCGTCGGGTCAGGGGCCGCGCCGCCGGATCAGGGGCCGCGCCGCCGGGTCAGGCGGCCACGGGACGGCCGGTCCGCACCGGGTCGCCCGCGGCCAGCCAGCCGAAGGGGGTCTTCTCCCCGGCGGTGGGACCGTGCGAGGTGAGCACCACCGGCGCTCCCAGCTCGGCCGTCACCGCCGCCGGCCAGTCGACTGGCGCGTCGTCGTCGTACACCGGACGGGTCGCCAGCAGGCGGGCGGTGAGCGCGGCCTGCCGGTCGAGGTCCCCCGCCGGGCCGGGGACGAGCCGGTCGGTGTCGGCGTAGCGGCGGCAGATCCGCAGCGCCGGCCGGGCCAGGTCGAGGTGGGTCAGCGCCAGCCCGTCGACGCCGCCGGCGACGTCGAGGGCGTACCGGTGGGCGACCGCGTCGAAGTGGCCGAACCGGAACCGGCCCTGCCAGGGGTTGGTCGGGTTGCGCGGGTCGGTGTACGGCAGCGCCGGGTCCTCGGTGACCAGCGGCCCGGGGCCGTGCCGGGTGGTGGTCACCCGCAGCACCCCGAGCCGCCGGGCGGTACCGGCCATCCCCGCCTCGGCGAGCAGCGCCTCCGCGTTGGCGAAGGTGGTGGTGCTCCACGTGGTGTACGGGTGGAAGCCGTGCCACTCGTCGAGCAGCACCCCCTGCGCCCCCTCGAACACGCAGGTCCCGGCCCGTAGCGCCCCGGCCAGCCAGGACTCCTCGACGATCGCCACCCGGCCGGCGAACCCGGCGTAAGCGGGCAAACAGTCGGCGACCGGCGGGGCGTCCAGCGGGCCCAGCTCGGCGGTGAGCCGGTCCCGCAGCAGGGTCAGTCGGCGACGCAGCCGCTCCGGGCTGCGGCAGTCCGCCACCCGGGGCGCCTCGTCGGGGTGGGCGAGGCCGTACGCGACCGCCTCGCCCACCCCCAGCCCGCAGGAGCCGTGCCGGTCGGCGCCCCGGGCGACCTCCCGGGCCTGGTTGGCGGCCCGGTGGTACGGCGTGGCCAGCAGCGCCTCGCCGTCCACGGTGAGCCGGTCGAGCGCGTCGGGCACCCCGACGGCGGCGAGGTGGTCGGCCTCGGCGGCCAGCGCCAGCGGGTCCACCACCACGTGCCGCGACAGGTGGGTACGCACCCCGGGGCGGAACGTGCCGGCGCCGAACTGCGCGAAGGTGTGGTGTCGTCCGTCGGGCAGCACGACGTTGTGCGCCGCCTGCGCGCCCCCGTTGAACCGGACGACGGTGTGCACCGGCCGGGTGGCGCAGAGCCAGTCCACGACGGTGCCCTTGCCGGCGTCGCCGTACCCGAGGTCGACCACGATCACGTGGTTCACAGCCGGGTGACCCCGCTCCCGCCGGTCGGCGTGAAGGGCAGCGTCGCCACCGAGGTACGCCGGCCGCCGCCCAGCCGGGCCAGCGCCTTCGACACCGTGCCGGTGGCCGCCGAGCCGGCCCGACGCAGGTCGCGCAGGCCGGTGTCCAGGTCGATCGCCTGCTCGCCGAGGCCGACGGTGAGCGCGATGGTCTCGCAGACCGCCTCCAGGTCGTCCAGCTCGACGGCGTTCTGCCCGAGCAGGTCGCGCCAGAAGTCCAGGACCTTGCGGTTGCCGGAGTAGTGGCTGCCGGCGGGCAGCAGGTAGTAGGTGTCCCAGCGTCGGGTCACCTCGTCGACGATCTGTCGTACCGGCACGTCCTCGCCGAGGTCGTCGCCGATCAGCCGGGCCACCTGCCGCCGGTCCACCCGGGGGTACGCCAGCTCGTCGCCGATGAGGAACAGGTAGCCGCGCCGGCCGCGCTTGGACCAGCTGTCGGTGACCGTGTGCCGGGCCATGTAGTAGAGCGCCAGCTCGTACGACTCGGTCATCTGGCCTCCGCCGCCGCCCTCCAGCACGATCCGGCCGAGGTCGTCGTCCATCCGGTTGTCCGACTCGAACTGCCCGATCTGCAACGGCACCCGGTCGCAGGTGGCGTCGCCGATGGCGCCGAACATGACCTGCGGGTCGCGGGCGTACCCCTGCCGCAGCAGCAGGCCGAGCAGTTGCGGCAGCTTGGTCTGGAGGGTGCGCGGGACGTGCCCCATCGAGCCGGTCACGTCGAACAGGACCGCGATCGGGGTCGACTGCGGGTGCTCGGCGGAGTCGCGGCTCTCGCGTTCCGCCCCGCGCGGGTCGAGCGCGGGGTGCACGGTGCGTGCCCCGCCGTCGCTGTAGGAGAAGGCGCTCCGGCCGGTCTTCCGCCGGTAGCTGTCGGCGGCGGCGTACACGTCGGTGGACCAGATTCCGCTGCCCATGGCAGCCTCCCTAGGGGTTGAGGGTGAAGGGTCGGAAGGTGCGCGGCCCGTAGAGCCGTTCGAGCACCTCGTCCAGTTCGCGCAGCAGTCGCCAGGCGTCGTCCGGCCGGGCGGCCGGGGTCGGGCGTCGGCTGCCGGCGGCGAAGGCGCGCAGCTCGCGCGGGGCGCGGTCGGCCATCAGCCAGGTCATGCAGGTGGCGGCCATGGCCAGGTCGGTGCCCGGCCCGCAGGGCCGCTTGGCGGTGACCTCCGGCGGGTACCAGTCCTCGTGGCCGGGGACCAGCGCCGGCACCGCCGTGCCGGGTGCGGTCGAGAAGCACCAGTCGACCAGGACCAGGCCGTGCGCGTCCGGCTCGATCAGGACGTGCCGGGGGAGCACCGCGCCGTGCACCACGCCGGCCCGGTGGGCCAGGCCGAGGGCGACCAGCAGCCGCCGCCACATCCAGGCCGCGTCCCGGGCGTCCACCCCGTCCGGGTACGCCGTGCGCACCTCGTCCAGGCTGCGCAGTCCCGGTACGGCGGCGAGCACGCCGACCCGCCGTTCCGCGCCGGTGTCGGGGTCCCGGTGCCGGAAGGAGTCGACCAGCCGGGGCACGTACGGCAGGTACCGCGGGTCGCCGCGCTCCTCGATCGCCCGCAGGGCGTGCGCCTCGCGGGCCATCAGGTCGTTGTCGGCCGGGTGGCGGGGCAGTTTGAGCAGCCGGTCCGCGCCGACGTCGTACAGGTCGGCGAGGTCGCCGGTGTGGGCGAGGCGGTGCAGGCGGTAGTCGCCGAGGACGGCGGCGCGGCGGGCCCGCCAGCGGGTGGTGACCCGCACGTACGCGTCGGTCGCGCGGGCGCGTACCGCCGGGTCGGCCGTGCCCAGCCGGTCGGGGTGCAGCGCCGCGACCAGTTCGCGGTAGCGGCGGGCCGGCGCGTGGGCGCCGAACAGTTCGGCGTCGGTGCCGGCGGCGGCGACCAGCCGCAGCGCCTCGTCGGTCCTCACCGGACGGTCTCCTCCCGGGCGGGGCGCAGCAGCGCCGGGTGGAGCAGCCGGGCGTCACCGGCCCGGTAGAGCTTGGCGCGGGGGCCGCCGCGGGAGCCGCCGCGTTCGGTGCTGGCGCCGGTGCTCTCCACGAAGCCCGGTACGGAGAGCACCTTGCGGTGGAAGTTGCCGGCGTGCAGCGGGTGCCCCCACACCGTCTCGTAGACGCCGCGCAGTTCGCTGATGGTGAACTCGGGTTCCAGGAAGCGGGTGGCCAGCGGGGTGTACTCCAGCTTGGACCGGGCGCGCTCCAGGCCGTCGGCGATGATCCGGTCGTGGTCGAAGGCGAGCTGCCGGCTGCTCAGCGCGGTGACCGGCAGCCAGATCGCGTCGGCGGCGTCGGTGTCGGCGACCGGGTCGGGCAGGTCGGGGGCGAAGGCCAGGTGGGCGACGGAGACGACGCGCATCCGGGGATCGCGGTCGGGGTCGCCGTAGCTGCCGAGCTGCTCCAGGTGGACGCGGCGCAGCCGGTCGCCGCCGAGGCCGGTCTCCTCGGCCAGTTCCCGGCGCGCCCCGGCGGTCAGGTCCTCGCCGGGGTGGACGAAGCCGCCGGGCAGCGCCCAGTGCCCCTCGTACGGCGGGGCGGCCCGGCGGATGAGCAGCAGGTGCAGCGCGCCGTCCCGGATGGTCAGCGCGACCACGTCCACGGTGACGGCGGTCGAGGGGTAGGCCGACGGGTCGTACGCGGCGAGGAAGTCCTGCTCGTTCACAGCGTCTCTCTCAGTTCGAGAACAACTCAATCTGAGAACAACCTAGCGCACGAAGCGACGGAAGTCGAGACCCGCCCGGTTCAGCGGACGGCGCCCACCAGGTGCGGACGGCCGGTCCGCGCGTCGTGCAGGGCGAAGTCCCAGCCCGGGGTGGCGCTGAAGGCCACCGTCGTGGGCAGCGGCACCGGCAGCTTGAACGCCACCTCGACCGTGTACGCCTCCGGCAGCCGGCTCTCCAGGGCGGCCAGGCAGCGCGCCTTGCTCCACATGCCGTGCGCGATCGGCCGGGGGAAGCCGAACAGCCGCGCGGCGAGCCGGGAGGTGTGGATCGGGTTGTGGTCGCCGGAGACCCGGGCGTAGTCCGTACCGAACCGGGGGGTGACCCGCCAGTGCGCGGTGGCGGCCGGCGGCGCGGGCCGCTCGCCCGGGTCGCGCCGCCCGCCGCCGCCCGCGAGCCCCTTGCCGAGGTACGTCGAGACGCCGCGCCAGACCTCCTCGCCGCCGACCGACCCGACCAGCACCACGTCGACCTGCCGCCCCCGCTCGTGCGGGCGCAGGTTCTCCGCGTACGTGACGAAGTCCAGCGTCTCGTCGGCCAGGACCGGGCGGTGCACGGTGATCCGGTTGCCCACGTGCACCACGCCGGCCAGCGCGATCGGGAAGTCCGGCCCGGTCATCAGCCGCAGCGCCAGCGGGAAGCCCCGCACGTGCGGGTACGTCGCCGGCAGCGTGTCGGACAGCCGGAACCCGCAGACCCGGTCGTACTCGGCGAGGTGCGCCCGGTCGACGGTCACCCCGGCGACGGCCAGCTCCACCTCCGGCGCGACGTCCGCCCGGCGGGACCGGCCGATCACCGGCACCGCGTCGCGCAACGCCCGCCGGTAGAGGGCGCCCGGCGCCGGCATCCGGGACAGCTCGACCCGGGCCCGGCCGCCCCGGGCGGTGTGCGCCGAGAGGTCCTCGGTGGCGTACCCGGACAGGTCGTGCGTCTCCTCGACGCTGACGTCGTGCCGGCGCCCGACGGCGCGGACGGCGGCCAGGTCGTCGGCCGAGATGACCTCGGTCGGCCCGTCGATCAGCTCGTGGACGGACAGGTCGTCGTCCGGTTCGTCACGCCGCGCCATCACGCCCCCAACAGGCTCTGGCCGCAGACCCGCACGACGTTGCCGCTGACCGCCCCGGAGGCCGGCCAGGCCAGCCAGCCGATGGTCTCGGCCACGTCCACCGGCAGGCCGCCCTGCGACATGCTGTTCATCCGGCGGCCCGCCTCGCGGACCATCAGCGGGATGCGGGCGGTCATCCGGGTCTCGATGAACCCGGGGGCGACCGCGTTGACGCTGATCTGCCGCTCGCGCAGCACCGGGGCGAGCGAGTCGACCAGGCCGATCACGCCGGCCTTGCTGGTGGCGTAGTTGGTCTGGCCCCGGTTGCCGGCGATGCCGGCGATCGAGGAGACCGCCACGATCCGTCCGCCCGCCGGGATGAGCTTCCGCTCCAGCAGCACGTCGTTGATCCGTTCCTGGCTGGAGAGGTTGACGTCGATCACCGAGTCCCAGCGGTCGGCGTCCATCCGGCCGAGCGTCTTGTCCCGGGTGATGCCGGCGTTGTGCACCACCACGTCGACCCGGCCGTGCCGGGACGCCAGGTGCTCGGCGAGCCGGGCGGGGGCCTCCGGGGTGGTCAGGTCGAGCTGCACGGCGCTGCCGCCGATCTCGTTGGCGACCGCGGCCAGCGCGTCCCCGGCGGCCGGGACGTCCAGGGCGACGACCTGGGCGCCGTCGCGGGCGAGCACCCGGGCCAGCGCCGCGCCGATCCCGCGCGCCGCCCCGGTGACCAGGGCGACCTGCCCGTCCAGCGGCCGGTCCCAGTCGGCCGGGGCCTGCGCGTGGCCGGCGCCGACCCGGACCACCTGCCCGGAGACGTACGCGGAGCGGCCGGAGAGAAGAAACCGGAGGGTCGAGTCGAGGCTGGTGAGCGTGCCGGCTGAGAGGTCCGGGCCGTCCGAGGCGTTACCCGTCTCCTTGGTGACGTACACGAGCTGGGCGGTGACGCCCCGGCCGAACTCCTTGCCGATGCTGCGGGTCAGCCCCTCCAGGGCCCGCTGGGCGGTGGCCTCGCGGGGGGAGCCGCACTCGGCGGGCGGGGTGCCGAGCACGATCACCCGGCCGCTCGGCAGCACCGAGCGGGCGTGCGGGTGGAGGAAGTCGTAGAGCTGGCGCAGGCCGGTCGAGTCGGTGACGCCGGTGGCGTCGTACACCAGGGCGCCGAAGCGGGTGTCGGCGTCGACGGTGAGCGGGTCGCGCACCTCGACCCCGGCGAAGGCCAGGATCCGGCCGACCGGCTCGGCGAGCCGGCCGCCGGTGGCCGCGCCGAGCAGGGCGGGGCCGGGCAGCAGCGGGTCGCCGGGGCGGTGCCGGCGCAGCCGCGGCGGGTCGGGCAGCCCGAGGCGCTTGACCAGCGTGCGGCCGGCACCCGATTGGACGAAGCTCGCGTACCTGTCGGTCATAGGCGTAGCCTACTGGCCAGTAGGTTATGGGCAAGTCCTGAAACGGAGGCGGGATCGTGCAGAGCATCCGGCGGGTCGCGGTCATCGGCGGCAACCGCATCCCCTTCGCCCGGTCCAACTCGCGGTACGCGAGCGCGTCCAACGCCGACATGCTCGGCGCGGCGCTGGACGGGCTGGTCGCCCGGTTCGGGCTGGCCGGGCAGCGGGTCGGCGAGGTGGTCGCCGGGGCGGTGCTCAAGCACTCGAAGGACTTCAACCTGACCCGTGAGGTGGTGCTCGGCTCGAAGCTCGACCCGCACACCCCCGCGTACGACATCCAGCAGGCCTGCGGCACCGGGCTGGAGGCGGCCATCCTGGTCGCCAACAAGATCGCCCTCGGGCAGATCGACGTCGGCATCGCCGGTGGCGTGGACACCACCTCCGACGCGCCGCTGGCGGTCAACGAGGACCTGCGCCGCACCCTGCTCAAGCTCAACTCCGCCCGCACCCTCGGCGAGCGGTTGAAGATCGCCGCGAAGCTCCGCCCGCACCAGCCGTTCAAGCCGGAAATCCCGCGCAACGCCGAGCCGCGTACCGGGCTGTCGATGGGGGAGCACGCCGCCCGGACGGCACTGCGCTGGGGGATCGACCGGCAGTCCCAGGACGAGTTGGCGCTGCGCTCGCACCAGCGCCTCGCCGCCGCGTACGACCGGGGCTTCTTCGACGACCTGATGACGCCGTACCTGGGGCTGACCCGGGACCAGAACCTGCGCGCGGAGACCAGCCTGGAGAAGCTCGGCGCGCTCCGGCCGGTCTTCGGCGCCAAGGGCCCGGACGCCGAGCAGGCCACGATGACCGCCGGCAACTCCTCCCCGCTCACCGACGGCGCGTCGACCGTGCTGCTGGCCAGCGAGGAGTGGGCGCGTGAGCACCACCTGCCGGTGGCGGCCTGGTTCTCCTGGTCGGAGACGGCCGCCGTCGACTTCGTGCACGGCGACGAGGGGCTGCTGATGGCCCCGGCGTACGCCGTCCCCCGGATGCTGAACCGGGCCGGGCTGACGTTGCAGGACTTCGACTACTACGAGATCCACGAGGCGTTCGCCTCGCAGGTGCTGGCCACCCTGGCCGCGTGGGAGTCACCGGAGTTCTGCAAGGACCGGCTGGGCCTGGACGCCCCGCTCGGCTCGATCGACCGGGACCGGCTCAACGTCAACGGCTCCTCGCTCGCCGCCGGGCACCCGTTCGCCGCCACCGGCGGACGGATCGTCGCCACCCTGGCCAAGTTGCTCGCCGAGAAGGGCAGCGGCCGTGGGCTGATCTCCATCTGCGCGGCCGGCGGGCAGGGCGTCACCGCCATCCTGGAGCGCTGACACCGGGCTCCCCGCCCGACTCCGGACGAGTGGGGAGCCGTACCCCTTTAGGGGGCAAACGGGCACTGACGCTCACATTCACCCACTGATCTCCCGACGATGAAGGCGCTGGTCGTCCGTCGACGGGAGGTTCGTGGTGAGAGGTAGACGTTGGCTGCTCGCGGTCGTGTCCGGCGCGGCCCTGGCCATCTTTCCCGGCGGGGCGCAGGAGGCCGCCACCCCGTCCACCGTGCCGCAGGCGGCCGCCGGTCCCTCCGACGACGCCGCGCGTACGGGTGACGGCGGGAGCCGCCCCGGCGACGGTGACCAACGCGACGGCCGGGCGGGCTGGCCCGGCCAGCCCGGTCCCGACGGTCGGCCCGGTCAGCCGGAGCCGCCCGGTGGTGGGTCGCCGCCGCCGGCTCGCCAGGGGCTCTGCCGCCCCGGCGTGCCGCCGAACGCGCCGCAGACCACCAGGTTCTACGACGACAACCGGCTGCTCGGCCCGGAGGCGTTGCCGCTGCAGTCGCCGGTCGGCCCGCTGCTCGCCGGCTACCAGCGGTTCGGCGCGCAGAGCGAGGCGCAGTGGATCCGGAACTACACCGTGAACGGGGCCGGGGCCCAGCTGGTGTTCCCGCCGGAGAACGGCTTCGTCCTCGGCCCGGACGGCGAGCCGGTCAAGCAGCGGCAGACCCTGCTGCCCGGGTACCGCCTCGACCGGTTCGGCTTCCCCGGCGGCGCCTTCCTGGCCCCGCTGGGCACCCCGTTCGGCTCCCGCTCGCTGGCGCCGCAGAGCCTGAACACCCCGCCCACACCGCCGGCCACCACGCCGCCCGCGCCGCTGGCGAACTACCACACCTACTGCGTGCTCAAGCCGTTCGACGTCGACTCCGGCCCGATCGCGCCGTGGTTCGCGCAGCCCGGCATGGGCACCCAGTTCCAGCTCAACCCCGCGTACGTGCCGCAGGCCGGCAACAACCTGACCGTGCAGTGGCTGCTGGACCACCACTTCATCGTCGAGGAGAACCTGGGCGGGCCCACCCCGCCGCCGTGCCCGACCGACGCCGTGCCGCTGCCCGTACCGCTGCAGGGTGGCGCGGGCGGCGGCCTGCCCACCGTCCAGGTCTGCTGATCGCAGGGTTCACTGGGAGGGCGGATCGTCGGCCGGCGGTCACCTGGACGGGGTGGCCGCCGGCCGCGTGGACGACGCGGGCGCAGGTGAGAGAACCGGGAGGACGGAATGGACCGGCACGAGGTGCGCAACGCCCTGATGAAGGCCGGTATCTCACCGGACGCCTTCGAGTTGGCGGGAGTGCACGAGCACGTCCCCCTGCCGCCCGACTTCTGGTTCCTGCGCCGGTCCGCCGACGGGCGGTGGGAGATCGGGGCGTACGAGCGCGGGGTGTACGACGTACGTCAGACCTTCGACACCGAGGAGGACGCGTGCGGAGGGCTGTGGCACGCGCTGACCGGGCGACCCGTCCCGTCCTGACCGGCCCTGACCGGCTGCCCTGACCGGTGACTCACAGGTCGAGCATCTGGCGGAGCACTCGGCGTACCTCCGCGACCTGCTCGGGCCGTAACCGGTACACCGGCCCGCGGCCGGTCAACCGGCCGGCGGACACCGTCCGCACCTGCTCGGTGATCACCCAGCCGGTGCGCCGGCCAGGCACCTCGATCGGCACCCGGTGCAGCCATCCCTGCCGTTCCCGGGTCGTCAGGGGCAGCACGCTGACCAGCGCGCCACCGGTCAGATCAAGGTGGAAACGGGACGACACGACCAGGGCCGGGCGTTGACCGGCCTGCTCGCGACCCTCGGTCGGGTCGAAGTCGAGCCACCAGATCTCCCACGGCTTGATCCGGCTCACGCCTCCTCGGCCCACGGGTCGCCGACGGGGGCGTCGACGCCGTGCCATTCCTCGGTCTCGACGAGGTATTCGGCCCAGCCCTCGGGGTCGGTGGCGCGGTAGTGGTCCATCGCGGCGACCGCCTTGACCCGCCAGTGCTCCTCGAGCAGGCGCTTGACCGCCTCGTCGGCGCTCACCCCGCCGAAGTCCTCGGCGGCGACCCGGAGGACCTGCTCGCGGGTCTCCGGGCTGACCCGCATCATCGTCGTCATACGAGCGAGTATACGACTGCGTAAACGTGGCCGCCCGCAGCGGCGGGACGAGATCCGGGCCATGAAAGACTGAGGTACGTGACGACGATCCCGAACGTGCTCGCCAACCGGTACGCCTCGCCCGAACTGGTCGCCCTCTGGTCACCGGAGGAGAAGGTACGGATGGAACGGCGGCTCTGGCTCGCCGTGCTGAAGGCCCAGCGCGACCTCGGCGTGACCGTGCCGGACGGGGTGGTCGAGGCGTACGAGCGGGTGCTCGACGACGTCGACCTGGCCTCGATCGCCGAGCGGGAGCGGGTCACCCGGCACGATGTGAAGGCCCGGATCGAGGAGTTCAGCGCGCTCGCCGGGCACGAGCACGTGCACAAGGGGATGACCTCCCGGGACCTCACCGAGAACGTCGAGCAGCTCCAGGTGCGCGCCTCGTTGGAGCTGATCCGGGACCGGGTGGTCGCCACGCTGGCCCGGCTGGCGCGGCTCGCCACCGAGCACTCCGCCCAGGTGATGACCGGGCGCTCGCACAACGTCGCCGCGCAGGCGACCACGCTGGGCAAGCGCTTCGCGTCGGCCGCCGAGGAACTGCTGATCGCGTACGAGCGGCTGGAGGAGCTGATCGGCCGGTACCCGCTGCGCGGCATCAAGGGTCCGGTCGGTACCGCCGCCGACCAGCTCGACCTCTTCGACGGTGACGCCGACAAGGTGGCCGAGCTGGAGCGCCGGGTGGCCGAACACCTCGGGTTCAGCCGGGTGTTGGACAGTGTCGGCCAGGTCTACCCGCGCTCGATCGACTTCGACGTGCTCTCCGCGCTGGCCCAGGTGGCCGCCGCGCCGTCGTCGCTGGCCACCACGATCCGGCTGATGGTCGGGCAGGAGTTGGCCACCGAGGGCTTCAAGCCCGGCCAGGTCGGCTCCAGCGCGATGCCGCACAAGATGAACACCCGCTCGTCGGAGCGGGTGAACGGCTTCGCGGTGATCATCCGGGGTTACCTGTCGATGGTCGGCGAGCTGGCCGGCGACCAGTGGAACGAGGGGGACGTCTCCTGCTCGGTGGTCCGCCGGGTGGCCCTGCCGGACGCGTTCTTCGCCGCCGACGGGCTGTTCCAGACCTTCCTCACCGTGCTCGACGAGTTCGGGGCGTACCCGGCGGTGATCGGCCGGGAGCTGGAGCGCTTCCTGCCGTTCCTGGCGACCACCAAGATCCTGGTCGCGGCGGTGCGCCGGGGCGTGGGGCGTGAGGTCGCGCACGAGGTGATCAAGGAGCACGCGGTGGCCGTGGCGTTGGCCATGCGGGAGAAGGGTGCCGCCGAGAACGACCTCTTCGACCGCCTCGCCGCCGACACCCGCCTGGGCCTGTCCCGGGCCGAGATCGACACCTTGGTCGCCGACCCCACCACGTTCACCGGCGCCGCGCGCTCCCAGGTCGACGCGGTCACCCGACGCATCAGCGCCGTGGTGAAGGCCCACCCCCACGCCGCCACCTACACCCCACCCCCCATCCTCTGACCGCCCGCCCGCCCGGGGTCGATCCCGGCCACACCGCCGTCGATCATGAAGTTGTTGCCACGACACGCCGAGGCGTGACGCAACAACTTCATGATCAACGCGGGCGGGGGTGCGGGTGGGTGGGGGTCAGGGGCCGGTGGGGGTTTCGGCGGCGGAGGAGAGGTTGGGGGCGCTCGCCGGTTCGGCGATGCCGCCGGGGGCCTCGGTGATCGCCGGGTCGTGGGCGGTCTCGGCGGCGATCAGGGGCTGGTCGGGCGGCATGACGTCGGGGGTCTTGGGGGCCACGATCACCGCCGTGCCGTACGCGCAGATCTCCATCCACATCTCGCCGCAGTCCCGGCTGTCGAAGCGCATGCCCACCACGGCGTTCGCGCCGAGCCGGCGGGCCTCCTCGCCGAGCCGGGCCACCGAGTCGGTACGCCAGCGGGTGAGGTTGTCCGGCGCCATCGGGTCGTACGCGCCGCCGCGCAGGTTCTTCACCCCCTCGCGGTAGGGGTTACGGGTCCTGGCCATCGAGGACACCACTTCGCCGAGGATCTGGCGGATCTCGTAGCCGGGCAGTTGATCCGTCGTCACGACCAGCACGGTTCCGATGCTGTCAGGCGCGGGCCGGCCGATTCGTGAGCCGTGTTCACCTGATCGGATGCTGCAAAACGAGGCGGCGCGGACGTCCGGCGCCAGGCCGGCCATCCGCGCCGCCAGGGCGCTAACCGTCAGACACCGGCCACCGAGGTGATCCAGGCCCGGTTGTACGCGACACTGCCGTAGTTCTGGATGCTCACGCCGTCGGCGGTGGAGGCGACGCCGACCTGCCGGCCGTTGTAGAACTGCGGGCCGCCGGAGTCACCGCGCCACGCGTTGCCGCTGATCTCGGTGCTCCGGATCGCCTGGCCGCCGTACGCGTCGGTGACGCTGGTGCTGGTCACCCGGACCGAGGCGGTCTTGAGCTGGCTGGAGGCCGAGCAGCCGCTGTAGCAGGTCTGGCCCCAGCCGTAGATCGTGTTGGTGGAGTTGATCGGCGGGTTGGCGGTGGCCAGGGTCACGTACGAGGTGCTCACCGGGCTGGACAGGCGCATCAGGGCCAGGTCGTAGCGGCTGTAGGTGGCGCTGACGGTGCGGGTCACCCCGCCCGACGAGCGGTAGACGCTGCCGATCCGGACGGACATCGAGCCGTTGATGCAGTGCCGGGCGGTGAGCACCCACTGCGACGAGATGACGCTGCCGGAGCAGGTGAACGAGCCGTTGCTGAACACCGCCGCGGCCCACGGGGCGGAGGAGACGGTGCTGCCGCCGATGATCGGCTGGGGGCCGGCCGGGGCGGCGGTGGCGCCGGAGGCGGTGGCGAGGACGCCGGCGAGGGCGGTGGTCAGCACCGCGAGCAGGGGGCGGAGACGCATGTCGGGGACTCCTTGTCGGGGTGGCCCGGGGTCACCGGGCGAGAGCCGGAGCGTCGGCGGGCGAGGGGTGGTCCGCCGAGGACGCCTCACATGGACGTCTGTCGATGTACGCTAGGGCCCGCGAGTCCCGTTCACAAGAGTGCGATCGAGATTAACCGATGTGACACAGTTGGTCGACGACATGCTCGTCCCTGTTTGTCGGGAACTGGTCAGCCGGGTGTGACGGAACGGCGACTTCCCTGGTCAGGGCGGTGCGGTGAGCGTGCCGCCGCAGTGACAGGCAACGAATCGGCATCAGCGGCGCAACGAACGCGCATCAGCCGGCCGCTCGGACGTCCGGTTATGTCGATCACTGCCTGAACTGCCCCCGGCCGGTGCGTCCGGAGCGGAATCTGCCAGGTACGCTGGCTGCGCTCGCCCGTAGTGGGCCGGCACCCAACTGCGTACACAGTCAGGAGTGCCCAGTGCCTCGCGTCGTCGTCGACGTCATGCTCAAGCCCGAGATCCTCGATCCTCAGGGCCAGGCCGTCGCAAACGCGCTGCCGCGGCTCGGCGTCAGTGACGTCGCCTCCGTCCGGATCGGCAGGCGGATCGAGATCGAGTTCACCGGTGAACCGGACCTGGACCGGGCCCGGGAGATCGCCGACAAGCTGCTCGCCAACCCCGTCATCGAGGACTTCACCGTCCGCGTGGTGGAGGCCGACGAGACCGTGGACGCGCACCCGTGACCGCGCGCGTCGGTGTGGTGACCTTCCCCGGCTCGCTGGACGACGGGGACGCCGCCCGGGCCGTACGGATCGCCGGCGCGGAGCCGGTCCGGCTCTGGCACGGCGACGCGGAGCTGCACGGGGTGGACGCCGTCGTCCTGCCCGGTGGCTTCTCCTACGGCGACTACCTGCGCTGCGGCGCCATCGCCCGGTTCGCCCCGGTGATGGAGAAGATCGTGGACGCCTCCCGGGGCGGCCTGCCGGTGCTCGGCATCTGCAACGGCTTCCAGATCCTCTGCGAGGCCCACCTGCTCCCCGGCGCGCTCACCCGCAACCAGCACCTGCACTTCCGCAACCGGGACCAGGTCCTGCGGGTGGAGTCGGTCGGCACCGCCTGGACCAACGCGTTCCAGGAGGGCCAGGAGATCCTCATCCCGGTCAAGAACGGTGAGGGTTGCTACGTCGCCGACACCGCGACCCTGGACGAGCTGGAGGGCGAGGGGCGCGTCGTCGCCCGCTACGTCGGCGGCAACCCCAACGGATCGCAGCGCGACATCGCCGCGATCACCAACCCCGCCGGCAACGTGGTCGGCATCATGCCCCACCCCGAGCACGCGGTGGAAGCACTCACCGGCCCCTCGCTGGACGGCCTCGGCTTCTTCACCTCGGTGCTCAAGCACCTGGTGGGGACGCCGGCGTGACCGTGCGCGGCAGGATCATCGGTCGGCTCCACCGCCCGGCGGGCGGCCACGAGCGCAGCGAGGAGAGGTCATGACCACCCATCCGGACCCGGCCGTGCGGGAGACCCCGGGTACCTTCCCGGCCGTCCCGACGGAGCCGCGTGCGGCCGCCGTGGCGCCGCAGGGCAGCCCGGTCGACGCGGGCCGTCCGGCCGCCCCGGCGCCCGCCGCCGAGTGGGTCGCCGGCGTGGACACCGTGCCGCGCGCCGCGGGCACCCCGGAGGAACTTCAGCCGTACGCCGAGCTGGGCCTCCGTGACGACGAGTACGACCGGATCCGGCACATCCTCGGCCGGCGCCCGACCCAGGCCGAGCTGGCCATGTACTCGATCATGTGGAGCGAGCACTGCTCCTACAAGTCGAGCAAGGTGCACCTGCGCCAGTTCGGCGAGAAGGCCCCGCCGAGCGACCGGCTGCTGGCCGGCATCGGCGAGAACGCCGGCGTGGTCCGGGTCTCCGACGAGCTGGCGGTGACCTTCAAGGTCGAGTCGCACAACCACCCGAGCTTCGTCGAGCCGTACCAGGGCGCGGCGACCGGCGTCGGCGGCATCGTCCGGGACATCCTCGCCATGGGCGCCCGCCCGGTCGCGGTGATGGACCCGCTGCGCTTCGGCGCGGCCGACCACCCGGACACCGCCCGGGTGCTGCCCGGCGTCGTCGCCGGCGTCGGCGGGTACGGCAACTGCCTGGGCCTGCCGAACATCGGCGGCGAGGTCGTCTTCGACCCCTGCTACCAGGGCAACCCGCTGGTCAACGCGCTCTGCCTCGGTGTGCTGCCGGTGGACCGGCTGCAGAAGAAGGACGCCACCGGCCCCGGCAACATCGTGGTGCTGATGGGTGCCCGGACCGGGCGGGACGGCATCGGCGGCGTGTCGGTGCTGGCCAGCGCCACCTTCGACGAGGGCAGCGAGCAGCGCCGCCCGTCGGTGCAGGTCGGCGACCCGTTCATGGAGAAGCTGCTGATCGAGGCCTGCCTGGAGCTGTACGACGCCGAGCTGGTCGTCGGCATCCAGGACCTCGGCGGCGCCGGCCTGACCTGCGCGCTCACCGAGACCGCCGCGTCGGCCGGCACCGGCATGCGGGTGTGGCTGGAGCGGGTGCCGCTGCGCGAGCCCTCGATGGAGCCGCACGAGATCCTGGCCAGCGAGTCCCAGGAGCGGATGCTGCTGGTCGTCTCGCCGGACAAGCTGGAGGCGGTGCTCAAGACCGCCGAGAAGTGGGGCGTCTGGGCCACCGCGATCGGTGAGGTCACCGCGCCCTCGCCGGACGGCCAGCCGGGCCGGCTGGTGGTCACCTGGCACGACCAGCTCGTGGTCGACGTCCCGCCGGGCTCGCTGGTGGACGACGGTCCGGTCTACGCCCGCCCGATGCGCGAGCCGGCCGACCTGATCCTGCTCCAGGCCGACCGGGCCGAGACGCTGCCCCGGCCGACCGACCCGGAGGCGCTGCGGGAGACCGTGCTCCGGATGATCGCGTCGCCGAACCTGGCCGACAAGACCTGGGTCACCGAGCAGTACGACCGGTACGTGCTGGGCAACACCGTGCTCGCCCAGCCGGAGGACTCCGGCGTGATCCGGATCGACGAGCGGACCGGCCTCGGGGTCGCCCTCTCCGTCGACGGCAACGGCCGGTACGCCCGCCTCGACCCGTACAACGGCACGAAGCTGGCGCTCGCCGAGGCGTACCGGAACGTGGCGGTGACCGGCGCGAAGCCGATCGCCGTGACGAACTGCCTCAACTTCGGCTCCCCCGAGGACCCGGGCGTGATGTGGCAGTTCGCCGAGGCCGTGCGCGGCCTGGCGGACGGCTGCCTGGAGCTGGGCATCCCGGTGACCGGCGGCAACGTCAGCTTCTACAACCAGACCGGTGCCGCCCCGATCCACCCGACCCCGGTGGTCGGCGTGCTGGGCGTGCTGGACGACGTGGCCGACCGGGTGCCGATGGGCTTCGTCCCGCGTGCCGGCGGCGACCACGACCAGCTCTTCCTGCTCGGCGACACGCACGTGGAGCTCTCCGGCTCGGAGTGGGCCTGGGTGACCCACGAGCACCTGGGCGGCATGCCGCCGCAGGTCGACCTGGGCCGCGAGCGGCAGCTCGCCGAGCTGATGGCGGAGGCGGCCCGGGTGGGTCACCTCAGCTCCGCGCACGACCTCTCCGACGGTGGTCTCGCCCAGAGCCTGGTCGAGTCCTGCCTGCGGCGCGGGGTCGGCGCCCGGATCGCGGTGCCCGAGCGGTTCGCCGACGGGTCCCTGCCGTTCGTCTTCCTGTTCAGCGAGTCCGCCGGCCGGGTGCTGGTCTCGGTGCCGCGTGGGCACGAGAAGGCGTTCACCGCGCTCTGCGCCGAGCGGGGTGTGCCGTGGGAGCTGATCGGTGTCACCGATCCGGCCGGCGGCGCGCTGGAGGTGCACGGCCAGTTCCGGCTCGGCCTGGACGAGCTGCGCGAGGCGCACACCGCGACCCTGCCGAAGCTCTTCGGTGGCCCTGAGGCGGCGCAGGTCGAGGTCGAGGCGACCCGTACCGGCACCACCACCGTGGCCCCGGCGACCGCCGCGCAGCCGGTGGACGTGCCGACCGACGGACCGGCCGAGGCCGCCGACGCTCCGGCGGCCGAGGAGGTCGCGGTGGTGCCGGCCGCCGAGGGCGTACCGGTGGTGGAGGCCGAGCCGGTGGCCGAGGCCGAGCCGGTGGCCGAGGCCGCCGACCCGGGTGAGCCGGCTGCCGGACCGGAGTCGACCACGGAGGCCAGCGCCGATGCCACGGCTCCCGACGCTCCGGCGGCGCAGACCGGCTCCGGTGACGACGAGCAGTCCGCCGCGCCCGATAAGCGCTGAGGCGTTGGCCGCGGCCGTCTACGCCCAGCCCGGCTCGGGCGCCCGGTTCGACTGGGGCCTGAGCGGGGCGGCGGAGCTGGGCCGCGTCTGCGCGGCGCTGGTGGTGGTGGACGTGCTCTCGTTCACCACCGCCGTGGAGGTCGCGGTCGGTCGGGGCATGCGGGTGCACCCGTTCCCCTGGGGTGAGCAGGCCGCCGACTACGCCCGGCGGGTCGGCGCGGTCGCCGCGGTGGGCCGCCGGCAGATGACCCCGGAACACCCGTGGTCGCTCTCCCCGGCGGCGCTGGCCACCGCGCCGGTCGTCGCCGATCTGGTGCTGCCGTCCCCGAACGGGTCGGCCATCAGCGCCGCCGCGAGCGCCACCGGCCTGCCGGTGGTCGCCGCCTGCCTGCGCAACGCCCGCGCCGTCGGGCGATGGCTGCGCCGCCACGGGTACGGCTCGAAGGACGCCCCGGTGGGGGTGGTCGCCTCCGGTGAACGGTGGCCCGACGGCACGCTCCGCCCCTCGGTGGAGGACCAGCTCGGCGCGGCCAGCGTGCTCGACGCCCTCTCCGGGGTGCCGGGCGGGCTCTCGGTGGAGGCGGCGATGGCGCTCGCCGCGCTGGCCAGCACCCCGGACGTCCCCGCAGCGGTCCGTGGCTGTGTCTCCGGCCGGGAGCTGATCGAGGGTGGCTTCGCCGCCGACGTGGAGGTTGCCGTGCAGGTGGACGCCTCCGAGGTGGTCCCGCTGCTGCGCCAGGGCGTCTTCTCCGCCGCCTGACCCGCCGTACCCCGAGACGTACGAAGGGCCGCCCGGATCCCGGGCGGCCCTTCGACGGTGTGTCCTCGGGTCAGTCGTCCAGCCAGTCGAGGCGGCGACCGCCCCGGTCCTGCGCCGGGGGCACGTCCGGCCGGGCCCGGCCCGCGGGGGCCTGGTCGCCGTAGTAGCCGCCGCCCTGCTGCTGGTCGTACCCGGCCGCGTCGTACCCGCCGCCACGCTGCTGCGGGGGCTGCTGGTCGTACCCGGCCTGCTGCTGGTCGTACCCGCCCTGGTGGCCGGGGTAGCCGCCCTGCTGGTCGTACCCGGCCTGGCCGGGGTAGCCGCCCTGCTGGTCGTACCCGCCGCGCTGGTCGTACCCGTTGTCGTAGCCCTGTTGCGGGCCGGCGTCGTAGCCGCCGCCCGGCGCGCCGTACCCGTTGCCGCCCCGGTAGCCGCCGGTCGGCTCCTGACCGTAGCCCGGCTCGGGCTGGGCGTAGCTCTGCTCCGGCTGGTAGGTGCTGGTCGGGTACGGGTCGGCCGGCGGGGTGTAGTTGCCGGTGGACTCGCCGGTGTAGCGGCCGGTCGGCTCGTCGTACCGCTCGCCGTAGCCGCCGCCCTGCTCCGGCCCGGCGTAGCCGGGACCGCCAGCCGGGGCGCCGTAGTCGTTGCCGTAGCCGCCAGCGGCCGGGGCGTTGCCGTAGCCGGCGCCGGAGGCGGGCGCGTTGCCGTAGCCGCCGGCAGCGGCGCCGGCGGCGCCGTAACCGGGCTCGGTGCCGTAACCGCCGCCCGAGGCGGGGGCGTTGCCGTAGCCGGCGCCGGCGCCGGCGCCGGCGCCGGAGGCGGGGGCGCTGCCGTAGCCGCCACCGGAGGACGGCGCGTTGCCGTAGCCGCCCGGCTGGCCGTACCCGCCCTGGGCGGGCTCGTCGCCGTAGCCGCTGCCGGCCCAGCCGCCCGCTGCGGCGCCCGCGCCGTACGGCTGCGGCGGAGCCCCGTACGGGTCCGGCGGGACGTCGTCGACGATCGGGCGGTGCATCATCGTCGGCGCGTCGCTCAGCGAGGTGCCGCCGACCATCGTCGGGTCCGGCCCGGCGCCGACCCGGTTGACCACGCGGGTCTGGTCGTCGGCCCCGCGCAGCCCGCCCCGGGCGCCCGCGGCCGCGCCCGCCGCCGCCCCGACCGGGGCGGCGCCGTCGCCGTCCTCGTCGTCGGCGTTCTTGCGACGCATCCAGAGCAGCACGATCGTGCCGACGCCGGCCGCCACGAGCAGGCCGCCGAGCAGAATGACCAGGAACGAGCCCATCCCGCCGCCGTCGTCGTTCGAGGCGGCCTGGGGCTGAGCCGGGGTGGCCTCGGCGCTGGTGTCGGTGGCGTCCTCGGTCACCTCCTCGGTCGGCACCGCCTCGACGGAGGTCGACGGGGTGGCGCTCGGGGAGACCTCGACCTTGATCGGCAGGGTGATCCGCTGGCCGGTCAGGCTCTGCCCGGCGCTCGCGTTGATCACCTTGGTGTTGACCGCGTCGGTGCCCTTGCTGGCGCCCAGGTCGATCCGGCCGGGGGCGATGGGCTGCGAGGAGGAGCCGGTGAACCGCCAGTTGCCGCTGCCGTCGCTGGTGGTCTGGTACTGGTGACCCTGGGAGTCGCGCAGCATCACCACGGCGTTGGGGACGGCGTCGCCGTTGGCGGCCACGACGACCTTGCCGGAGATCGACTTGACGGTCTGGGTCTCCGGCGGCCTGGTGGTGGGGGCCGCCTTGGCCTTGACGGTCACGGAGAGTGGCGCGGTGGCCGGGTCCGACTGGTCGGGTTGGACCTGCACGGTGGCGGAGTTGTTGCCGTCCGGCGCATTGTCGTTCGCCCTGAGGGTCAGCAGGACCCGCTTCGGGGTGCCGGGCGGGCCGTTGAAGTTGACCGTCCCGCAGCCGTTGCAGCTCACCCCCGAGGGCAGCCCGGTGACGCCGACCTGTGCGCTCTTGTCCTCGATGCTGGGGGTGATCGTCACGCTGACGGTGGTGTCGCTACCGGCGTTGATCGTCACCGAGCTGGGCGAGACGTTGACGTTCGCGGCGAGGGCCGGTGTGGCGGGGACGGTGAGCAGGGCGCCGGTAACCAGCGCTACGACCACACCGGCCCGCTGGCTCCAGGCACGTCGGTGTGTTGACACGTCCACCGCCTTCCGGTCTGACTTCCCCGGCCGGGTTTGAACCAGGGATCATCACGGTACGAATACGCCGTCGGCAACTATGCCTTGTCTGACCGGATCGGCGCGACCCAGGGCCAGCGTCGACGCCGGCGGCATCGAGTCGTATCGTCCCGTCGTGTCCTCTCCGCACATTAAGTCCGCCGCGGTCGCGGCGGCGCTGACGGCGCTCGACGAGGGGCGTGTCCCCGAACGGCCGGTGTACCGGGAGGCGGTCCGTGCCTTGTTGGCCGCCTTGGCGGATCGCGCCCCCGGCCGATCGGTGGAGGTGCGTGTCCCACCTTACGGTGCAGTTCAGTGTCTTCCGGGTCCCCGACACACCCGCGGCACCCCGCCGAACGTGGTGGAGATGGATCCGCCGACCTGGTTGGCGCTGGCCACCGGACGGCTCTCCTGGGCCGACGCGGTCACCGACGGTCGCGTACAGGTGAGTGGAAACCGGGCGGATCTCTCCGCCCATCTGCCCCTCTAGCTGCGACGACCGGCGTGGCCTCGTGACGGTCTGGAGGCAAATCGTGACTATCTGTATCGACTTCGATTCGCGTACACTGTCAGGCGACGACAGTGGTCCCGGCCGGTGGCGTGGTCGACACACCCCAGGCCAGTCCAGACCAGCATGAGGGAGCGGCAGGTGCCCCGAGGCGACGGCCGGCTGAGCCACGACCTTGATCCCCAACGACCCGGCCCCCAGGACGCGTGTGGCGTCTTCGGTGTCTGGGCGCCCGGTGAAGAGGTCGCCAACCTGACCTACTTCGGTCTCTACGCGCTCCAGCACCGGGGCCAGGAGGCCGCCGGCATCGCGGTGAGCGACGGCTCCGGGGTGGTGGTCTACAAGGACCTGGGCCTGGTGGCCCAGGTGTTCGACGAGCCCACGCTGGCGAGCCTGCGCGGCCACCTCGCGATCGGCCACACCCGTTACTCGACCACCGGCGCGTCGAACTGGGAGAACGCCCAGCCGACCATCCGGTCCACCAGCTCCGGCACGACCATCGCCCTGGCCCACAACGGCAACCTGGTCAACACCGCCGCGCTGGAGAAGGAGGTGGCCGAGCGGGGGCTGGTCGCCGACGGCGCCACCAACGACACCTCGCTGGTGACCATGCTGCTGGCCAGCCGCCCCGACCTGTCGGTGGAGGGTGCCGCGCTGGAGGTGCTGCCGCAGCTCAAGGGCGCGTTCAGCTTCGTCTTCATGGACGAGTCGACGCTCTACGCGGCCCGTGACCCGCACGGGGTGCGGCCGCTGGTGCTCGGCCGGCTGGAGCGCGGCTGGGTGGTCGCCAGCGAGACCGCCGCGCTGGACATCGTGGGCGCGAGCGTGGTCCGCGAGGTCGAGCCGGGCGAGTTGATCGCGATCGACGAGGACGGCCTGCGGTCCACCCGGTTCGCCGTGCCGGAGCCGAAGGGCTGCCTCTTCGAGTACGTGTACATCGCCCGCCCGGACGCCACCATCGCCGGGCGCAACGTGCACGCCGCCCGGGTGCAGATCGGCCGTCAACTGGCCAAGGAGCACCCGGTCGAGGCCGACCTGGTGATCCCGGTGCCGGAGTCGGGCACCCCGGCCGCGATCGGCTACGCCGAGGCGTCCGGCATCACGTACGGCGCGGGCCTGATGAAGAACCCGTACGTCGGGCGGACCTTCATCCAGCCCTCGCAGACGCTGCGCCAGCTCGGCATCCGGCTGAAGCTCAACCCGCTGCGGCAGAACGTCCGGGGCAAGCGGCTGGTGGTGGTCGACGACTCGATCGTGCGCGGCAACACCCAGCGGGCCATCGTGCGGATGCTGCGTGAGGCGGGCGCGCTGGAGGTGCACGTGCGGATCTCCTCCCCGCCGGTCACCTGGCCGTGTTTCTACGGCATCGATTTCGCCACCCGGGCCGAGTTGCTGGCCAACGGGTTGGACAACGAGGGCATCCGGCGCTCGATCGGCGCGGACACCCTCGGCTACGTATCGCTCCCCGGTCTCATCGCCGCGACCGAGCAGCCCAAGACCCGGCTCTGCCGCGCCTGCTTCGACGGGGAGTATCCGATCGAGCTGCCGGCCGGGAACCTGATCGGCAAGCACGTGCTCGAAGGAGTGGGACGTCGGGTCGCCCAGGAGGCGCCGGACACCCCGGAGCACACCGCCACACCGCTCGTCGCCACTCCGGGCGGCGCGACCGTCCACCGCCCGTAGCACCACCCGGCGTCCGCGGGGCACCCCCGGTACGACGCCGAGAACCACAAAGGGGAGAACCGTGACGCACGTGTCCGAGCGCAGCGGCGCAGCAAGCAGCCCGACCGGCGCCGGCGACGACCGCCAGCCCTGGACGGCCGGCACCGGCCGTACGACGCGCAGACGCTCGGTCTCGTACGCGGACGCCGGGGTGTCGATCGAGGCGGGCGACCGCGCGGTCGAGCTGCTCAAGTCCAAGGTGAAGCAGACCCGGCGCCCGGAGGTCATGGGCGACCTGGGCGGCTTCGCCGGCCTGTTCCGGCTGGACACGAAGAAGTACAAGAACCCGATCCTGGCCTCCTCCACCGACGGTGTGGGCACCAAGCTGGTGATCGCGCAGCAGATGGACATCCACGACACGGTCGGCATCGACCTGGTCGCGATGGTCGTCGACGACCTGGTGGCCTGCGGCGCCGAGCCGTTGTTCCTGCTGGACTACATCGCCACCGGCGAGGTCGTCCCGGACCGGGTGGCCGAGATCGGCGCGGGCATCGCCGACGGCTGCCGGTACGCCGGCTGCGCCCTGCTCGGTGGCGAGACCGCCGAGCACCCGGGCGTGCTGCGCCCCGACGAGTACGACATCTCCGCCACCGGTGTCGGCGTGGTGGAGGAGAGCGAGATCCTCAGCCCGGAGCGGGTCGAGGTCGGTGACGTGGTGATCGCCATGCGCTCGTCCGGCCTGCACTCCAACGGCTACTCGCTGGTGCGGCACGTGCTGCTGGGCGCCGGCCGGATGCGGCTGGACGTGGTGATCGAGGACTTCGGCCGGCAGCGCACCCTCGGCGAGGAGCTGCTCACCCCGACCAAGATCTACGCGCAGGACTGCCTCAAGCTGATCGCCGAGGCGGAGGTGCGGTCCATCGCCCACGTCACCGGCGGTGGCATCCCGGGCAACCTGGTGCGGATCCTGCCGGAGCACGTCGACGCGGTGGTCAACCGCTCCACCTGGAAGCCGCAGCCGATCTTCGACCTGATCCAGTCCAAGGGGCGGATCGAGGACCCGGAGATGGAGTCGACCTTCAACATGGGCGTCGGCATGTTCGCGATCGTCTCGGCGGAGGACGCCGACCGCGCGCTGGCCACCCTGGCCGGCCGTGGCGTGGACGCCTGGCAGGCCGGCGAGATCATCGAGGGCACCGGCAACGTGCAGATGATCGGCCAGCACACTCGGGGATGATCACGCTCCGCTGATCATCCGAGCACCTGATCAGGGCTTCACCCGAGTAGCCATCGCCGCCTAGCCTGAAGGGCACTTCAGGCACGGGGGAGGAGGGCCGATGGCTGCTCGGGCACAGCCGGTGACGGGGATGCGCGGCATCGCGGCCGTCCCCTCGTACGTGGTGATGCAGCCGACGACGCTCTGCAACCTGGACTGCGCCTACTGCTACCTGCCGTTCCGCGCGGCGGACCGGCGGATGCCGGTGGCGGTGGCGGAGGCGGTGGCCGCCTCGGTCGAGGCGTGGGCGGCGTCGGGGCGGTTCTCGGTGGTGTGGCACGGCGGGGAGCCGCTGGCCGCCGGGCGGGAGCACCTGGCCGCGCTGATGGCCCCGTTCGGGTCGGGGGTGGAGCACCACGTCCAGACCAACGCCACGCTGATCGACGACGCCTGGTGCGCGTTCTTCGTCGAGCACGGGGTGCGGGTCAGCGTGAGCGTGGACGGGCCCCGGGAGCGCAACGGCGACCGGGTGACCCGGGGCGGGGCGCCGGCGTACGACCGGATCGTGCGCGGCGTCGAGGCGCTGCGCCGGCACGGCCTGCCCTTCTCGGCGTTGGCGGTGGTCGGCCGGCCCGGCCCGGGGCTCGCCACCGAGCTGTACGACTACTTCCTCGACCTCGGGTGCGACGTGCTCGGCGTCAACATCGAGGAGACCGAGGGGGTCAACACCCGGGGCAACGCGCACGACGTGGCGGCGGTGACCGCCTTCTGGGCCGAGCTGGTGGCGGCCTGGCGTCGGGCGCCGAGGATCCACCTGCGCGAGGTGGAGTGGTCGCTGCGGTACGCCGCGGCGGTGCTCGACGGCACCGCCGACGACCTGCTGCCCCGGCAGCTGGACCCGATCCCGACGGTCGGTCACGACGGTTCGGTGGTGGTGCTCTCCCCGGAGCTGGCCGGTTTCTCCGATCCCCGGTACGGCGACTTCAGCAGCGGCAACGTCCTGGTCACCCCGCTGGGCGAGATCCTGGCCGGCGCGGCGGACACCCCGTGGGTCGGCGAGTTCCTGGCCGGGGTCGAGGCGTGCCGGTCGTCGTGTGCGTACTTCGGCTTCTGCGGCGGCGGCCACGCGGCCAACCGCTACTTCGAGCAGGGCCGGTTCGACGGTACGGAGACCGAGCACTGCCGCAACAGCAAGATCCGCCTACTGGAGGGAGTGTTGGAGCATGCCCGAGACCACGAGTCACCGGCGGCCTGAGCGCGTCGGGGGTGGCGTCCCGGATCCGGTCGTCGACCGGGTGCGTCAGGCGGCCACCGGGTTGACCGCCCTGCTCCGGGAGGCCGAGGCCGCGCGGCGGTCACGGGCGGAGGTGTCGGGCCCGGAGGGCTCCGGCGCGGTCTGCGCCTGGAACCACTTCGAGAACATCCCGACCTTCTACAACTGGAACAACCGGCCGCGCTGAAGCGCCGGACACGCCGAGATCAGGGACCCTGTCGGCCAGCCGGATCAACCGGCACGGCGGGGTCCCCGATCGTCGGTCGTGTCACCGCTGGGGATGGCACATGCGTGAGCACGCGGGAGGCGCCGCGTGCTCAGATGTGACCGGAGGTCAGCGGGTCGGAGGAACCCAGGTGTCCGGGTCGTCGTCCGCGTGATCCTCATCATCGTCGTCGACATACTCTTTGTAGTCGTCGTCGAAGTTGTGCTCAGACTTACCAGCACCCGCCAGTTCGCGCTGCAAGGCGGTGAGGTCGGTGTTCGGGGAGTGGTACTTCAACTCCCGGGCCACCTTCGTCTGCTTGGCCTTAGCACGGCCGCGCCCCATGGCTCGACCCCCTCGCACAGAATGCGGGGCAGCCCGAAGGCGGGCCCCGATGACGTCAGGCATCTCTCGTGGCTCTTACGGTACATGGGGATGCCACCGTTCGGCACCTCGGGTTACCGTCTGCCGGCCCTGCGCGTCGCAGTCATCCGGACGTCACCGAGTGTACCCGGTAAGGAGCGACGGCGGTAACCGGTCGTGACACCGGGCAGAAGGCCACGAACCGGCCGAATCCATCGTACCCGCGGGGTGTCCCGGGATGCGGACGGCTCCGCACCCCGGGACGGCGTCCTCAGCGCAGGTGGATCGTGCGCAACCGGCCCACATCGGCCATCCGGCGCTCGGCGAGCCGGTCGGCCGCCACCGCCGGCGGCACGCCCTCGTCGTCGGCGAGGCGGAGGATCTCCCGGGTGGTGTCGTAGATCTTCGTGGCCCGCAGCTTGGCCCGGTCGAAGTTGAAGCCCTCGATCTCGTCCGCGACCTGGATCACACCGCCGGCGTTCACCACGTAGTCGGGGGCGTAGAGGATGCCCCGGTCGGCCAGCAGCTTCTCGATGCCCGAGTGGGCGAGCTGGTTGTTCGCCGCCCCGGCGACCACCTTGGCGCGCAGCGCCGGCACGGTGTCGTCGTTCAGGGCGCCGCCCAGCGCGCACGGGGCGTACACGTCGATGTCGGCGGCGACCAGCGCCGAGGCGTCGTCGACCAGCTCGACCTGCGGGTGGGTGGTGCGGGCCCACTCCAGGGCCTTCGGGTTGACGTCGGTCGCCACGACCTCGGCGCCGTCGTCGAGCAGGTGCTTGGTGAGGTACTTGCCGACCTTGCCCAGGCCGGCCACGCCGACCCGCTTGCCGGCCAGCGTCGGCGCGCCCCAGACGTGCTCGGCGGCGGCCCGCATGCCCTGGAACACGCCCCAGGCGGTGAGGATCGAGGAGTCGCCGGCGCCGCCGTGCTCCACGCTGCGGCCGGTGACGTAGCGCGTCTCCCGGGCGATCACGTCCATGTCGGCGACGTAGGTGCCGACGTCGCAGGCGGTGTAGTAGCGGCCGGCCAGCGACTCGACGAAGCGGCCGTACGCGCGCAGCAGCGCCTCGCTCTTGATCTGCTCCGGGTCACCCCAGATGACCGCCTTGCCGCCGCCCAGGTCCAGGCCGGCCAGCGCGTTCTTGTACGCCATGCCCCGGGACAGGTCGAGCACGTCGGCCAGCGCGGCCTCCTCGCTGGCGTACGGGTAGAACCGGGTGCCGCCGAGCGCGGGGCCCAGCGCGGTCGAGTAGATGCCGATGATGGCCTTGAGGCCGGTCTGCTTGTCCTGGCAGAAGACGACCTGTTCGTGTCCGGTCGATCCCGGGTCGTCGGTGCTGGCGAATACGCCCATGGCTGACTCCTGTGTCGGTGTGCGTCCTTGTGGGACGCGGACCTGGTGGCGCACCGGCGGGATGCTGCCGGTGCTGCTGAGCCTAATATCGGTCGTCGCCGGACTGTCGTCCACGTCACGCCCGGGCCCGGGCGCCGACGGCGGTCGGGCCCGGATTCGTGGGAGGATCGCGCCGTGCCGTCGCTCTTCGCTTCTTACCTGCGCGTGTACGAGCCGCTGACCGCCTTCGACCGGGACCGCCAGGCGTACTGGCGGCGCTACGTGCGGGAGGGGCGCGCGGTGGCGCCGCTGGAGGGTCCCGGACGGCAGCGCACCTCGGTGATCGAGGCGCTCGGCGCGGGCTGGACCCGGCTGCCCGACCTGCCGGACGAGGCGTACGTGCTGGAGGCCGACGACACGCTGCTGGTCTGCCCGTGGAACCTGCGGATCCGGGTCGCCGAGGCGGCGCTGAGCGCCCGCGACGGCGTCCCCTCGGTGATCGCCGACGCGTTCGTGCCGCCGGTGCTGGCCGGTCAGGCCAAGGCGGTGGTGGACGACTGGCGCAGCGGGGCCCGGGTGCTGGAGCACGGCGTGCCCCGGCTGCACGAGCAGACGGCCACCTGGGGCGTGCCGCTGCGCTGGTTCGTGCTCTTCGAGCCGTCGGAGCGGGATCTGGTCACCCACCCGGGCCGGCGGGCGCTGCGCTACCGCACCGAGATCTCGAAGGCCCGCCGCCGGTCGTCGCGGGCCCTGTCGGTGCTGCGCAAGTCGGTCGGCGAGGCCCCGATCACCGAGGCGGTCGAGGAGGCCGCCCGCTGGCTGGAGGAGTTCCACCCGCGCTCGGTGGTGGAACTGGACTACGGCGGGCTGGTGCAGCTCCTCTCCGACGAGACACTCACCGCGGACGACTCGACGGAGCTGGTCGCCACCGGGCTGGCCGGGCTCTCCCGGGGCGAGGCCGAGGAGGCGTCGGCGGCGTACGACCGGCTGGTGGCCCGCTGGCGTGCGGTCCAGCTGCTGGAGCGGTGCAACTGAGCACGAATCGCCCACGGAGGCGAGCCGTCCTCGTAGTCGGCGCATCACGAACCGTGATCATGAGTCCGAATAAGGTACTTTCTGACGTGTAAAAGTCAGATAAATCGGGCATGGTTCATCCGTCCGTCTAGGGACCTTCGGCCGTTCGGCCCATGTCGGACATCGGGGACTAGCCGGACCATGGGAGACGCGTCGGCCGGCGGGACCCCGGCCGATGTCTATACATGTGGAGGAGTGACCGATGGCATCGCGAACGCACGAACCAGAGCCGCTACTCACACCGGCCGAGGTGGCGTCGATGTTCCGTGTCGACCCGAAGACGGTGACCCGGTGGGCCAAGGCGGGGAAGCTCAGCGCGATCCGGACTCTGGGTGGCCACCGTCGGTACCGCGAGTCGGAGGTTCGGGCCCTGCTTCAGGGGCAGATCCCCCAGCAACGCCAGGGAGACTGACCGACCGGCACCGCACGACAGCTTTCCGGTCTCAGGGGCGGGCGGACGTCGCGACAGCGACGATCCACCGCCCCTGAGCCGTGTCCGGGGCCCCGCGCCCTCACTCCTGGACGCTGACCCGGATCCCGATCGTGCCCGCCTCGCCCCGGCGCAGCCGGCTGCCGAGCAGGCTCAGCCGGCCGATCAGCCGGTACTTCCGCTTGATCAGGTCACGCACCCGGCGGCTCTCCTCCGGGCCGCAGAGCACCGCGTGCCCCGGCACCGCCGAGCCGCGCGGCCGGCCGCGCACGTCGCACGGGGCCAGGGTCACCGCGCCGTCGCGCCGGATCCGCTTCACCTTGCCGGAGTCGGCCGCCGTCCACACCGCGAGCGCGTCACCGTCCCGCACCGCCCAGACCGGCGTCGACACGGCCCGGCCGTCCTTGCGGAACGTCGTCAGCAGGACGTACTTCTCCGCCGCCAGGCGGTCCAACTCGGTCACGAGGCCCAGGATACGACCGCGACAGCCCGCACCCCGGCGGTTAGCGTGGGCGGCGTGACCGCAGAACCCAGGATCGGCGACGTGTTCGGCGAGATGCTGCGCGACGCGTACGCGGTGCACACCGGGATCGGCCCCCGGCCACTGGCGGGCGGACGGCTGCCCCGCCCGGTCATCGAGATCATCGAGCGGGACGACGGACTGGTCAACGGCGCCCCCGCCGCCCACTACCTGGACGGCCCCGAGCACTGGCAGCCGTACGACCACCGGGCCGTGGACCGGGCCCGGGGCGCGACGCTGGACATCGGCACCGGGGGCGGCCGGATCGCGCTGGCGCTCCAGGAGCGGGGCGTACCGGTGACCGGGCTGGACACCTCGCTCGGCGCGCTGCGGGTCTGCCGGCACCGGGGCGTACGCGACCTCGTCCCCGGCACCGTCGACGCACACGTCGCCGACGGCCGCCGGTACGACACGTTCCTGCTGCTCGGCAACAACCTCGGCCTGATCGAGGGGCGGGAGCGGGCCCCCGTCCTCCTCGCCGCGCTGGCCGCCATGGCCCGACCCGGGGCGCAGGTCATCGCGCACGGCACCGACCCGTACGGCACCACCGACCCGCTGCACACCGGCTACCACGAGCGCAACCGGCGGCGCGGCCGGCTCGGCGGCCAGCTCCGGCTGCGGCTGCGCTACCGGGAGCTGGGCACCGACTGGTTCGACTACCTCGTCTGCTCCGCCACCGAACTCGCGGAGCTGGTCCACGGCTCGCCGTGGGAACTGGCCGACGTGGACGACCGGGACGCCCCGTACTACCTGGCCACCCTGCGGCTCGCGGGCTGACCGGCCGGCCGGGGCTCCCCGGCCGGGCTCACACCTGGACGGTCGGGGTGTGCTGCTCGGGCGGCAGCCCGCCGTCACCGTCGACCACCTCGTCCGGGGTGCCGTCCTCGTCGATGTCGACCATGGTGATGTCCACCTTGCCGTCACCGTCGGTGTCGAACTGGAACAGGTCGGCCTTGCCGTCGCCGTCGGTGTCGACCACCCACACGTCGGTCTTCCCGTCGTTGTTGGTGTCGGCGCGGAGCAGATCCACGCGGTCGTCGCCGCGCGTCTCCACGGTCTCCGTGCCCTCGGTGCCGTCCACGGGTGCCTGGCTCATGTCGACTCGTCCTTCCCTTGACGTTGCCGGCCGTCTGTACCCGATCCGGCGATCCCCCACGCATACCGCCGTCACCGGTGCTGCATAGGGTCGCACGCAGGAGCGCACGGCACGGCGCGGCGGAGACCCCGTGCGTCGCCGCGCGCAGCGAGGGAGCGTCATGAGTGGTCGTTTTGTCGTCGTCGGGGCCGGCACGATGGGCCTCGGGATCGCGTACGTCGCCGCCGGTGCCGGCTACGCCGTTGAACTCGTCGAGGTCGACCGGGACCGGGCGGAGGCCGCCGCCGCACGCCTCGGCGAGCTGTGGGACCGGGCCGTGGCACGCGGGAAGCTCGACGCCGGGCAGGCCGCCGCGAACCGGGACCGGCTGACCCTGCGGGCGGCGCCGGCGGAGGTCGCGCCGGAGCCCGACGTGGTCGTCGAGGCGGTGCCGGAGCGGGTGGACCTCAAGCGCGCCGTGCTGGCCGAGGCCGAGGCCCTGCGCCCGGCGCTGCTGGGCAGCAACACCTCCAGCATCCCGATCGCCGAGCTGGCCGAGGGGCTGGCCCGGCCGGAGCGCTTCCTCGGGCTGCACTTCTTCAACCCGGTCTGGGCGATGGCCCTGCTGGAGGTCGTGGTCGGCCCGGCCACCGCCGTGGCCACCACGGACGCGGCCGTCGCGCTCGCCGGCCGGCTGGGCAAGGACCCCGTCGTGGTACGCGACATGCCCGGCTTCGCCACCTCCCGGCTCGGGGTCACCCTCGGCCTGGAGGCGATCCGGATGGTCGCCGACGGGGTGGCCGCCCCCGCCGACATCGACAAGGCGATGGTGCTCGGCTACCGGCACCCGGTCGGCCCGCTGGAACTCACCGACCTGGTCGGGCTCGACGTCCGGCTCGACATCGCGCGCACCCTGCAGGCCGCGTACGGGGACCGGTTCGCCCCGCCGCCGCTGCTGGTCGAGATGGTGGCCGCCGGGAAGCTGGGCAAGAAGTCCGGCCAGGGCTTCTACACCTGGGTGGACGGCCGCCGGGCCGCCGGGCCGGCTGCCGGGGAAGGGGCGCGGGCATGAGCGGGCTGCGGATCGAGGAACTGCCCGACCGGCTGGTGGTGACGCTGGACCGGCCGGAGAAACGCAACGCCATCGACGCCGACCTGATCGCCGAGCTGCACGCGGTCTGCGCCGAACTGGAGGCCCGCCCCCGGCTGCTGCTGCTCACCGGCGGGGCGGAGGGCATCTTCGCCGGCGGTGCGGACATCGGCCAGCTCCGGGAGCGGGGGCGACTGGACGCCCTCGCCGCGATCAACCAGGCCGCCTTCGCCCGGATCCGGGCGCTGCCCATGCCGAGCGTGGCCGCCGTGGACGGGCCGGCGCTGGGCGGCGGCGCCGAGCTGGCGTACGCGTGCGATCTGCGGGTCTGCACGGCGCGGGCGGTCTTCGGCCAGCCGGAGGTGCGGTTGGGCATCCTGGCCGGCGCGGGCGCCACCCACCGGCTGCCGGCCCTCGTCGGCGAGGCCCGGGCCAAGGAGCTGCTCTTCACCGGCCGCCGGGTGGACGCCGAGGAGGCGCTGCGGATCGGCCTGGTGAACCGGGTGGTGGCCGAGCCGGCGGAGCTGCTGCCCACCGCGCACGAGCTGATCGACGAGATGGCGAAGGGCTCGGCGCTGGCGCTGCGGCTGACCAAGCTGGCCGTGGACGCGCCGCCGGCCGCGCACCCGCACCTCGACCTGGTCAGTCAGGCGGTGCTCTTCGAGGACGAGGAGAAGCGGCGGCGGATGACCGAGTTCCTGGAGCGGCGGCGCTCCCGCTGACCCCCGTACGCCGCGACGGCCGCACCGGATGCCCGGTGCGGCCGTCGTCGTCGGTGGTGCTCAGTGCCGGATCGGCACGCCCGCCTCGTCCAGCGCCGTGATCAGCCCGGCGGACTCGGCGAAGCCGATGACCAGCACCGCCTCCGGGCCGTACGTCTTGATCTCCTTGGCCATGCCGCTGAAGTCCACCGGGGCGGCCTGGGCGTCCTCCGGCGGCTCGTAGGTCAGCAGCTTCACCCGGTCGGCGCCGATGCCGGCCCGCTCCAGCTCGGCCCGGACGGTCTCCTGGAGGCCCTCGCCGTAGGAGTCCTTGCGGGCCACCACGACGATCCGGTCCGGGCCGTCGCGCAGCATGACGTCGGCCAGGGCGCGGCCCTGGAGGCTGTCCGGCGGGGCGGTACGGAAGTACAGGCCCTTGTCGTCGGCCTTGCTCAGCCCGGAGTCGGTGTTCGAGGGCGAGAAGAGGATCCGGCCGGCCGCCACCACGTCCGGCAGCACGGCGGCGGAGATGCCGGAACCGCCGGCGCCGATGATGACGTGCACCTTGTCGCGGATGTGCGAGGCGACGGTGGCCTTGGCGACCGCCACGCTGGTGCCGTCGTCGCCGTCGATCCAGACCATCGGCTCACCGAGCACGCCACCCGCGGCGTTGATCTCCCGGACCGCCAGGGCGGCGCCGGCCGCCAGCGGCGGGTTGGCCAGGGCCAGGTCACCGGTCTTCGGCAGCAGCCCGCCGAGGATCAGCGGGGAGCCGTCGCTGCGGTCGGTGCGGCCACCCTGCTGCTTCTTCGGCTTCGGCGGGAGCTTGGTGCTCGCCCCGGACTCGTCACCGGCGCCGACGAACTCGGTCTTCGCGTCGTTGATCTTCTGGTCGTCGAAGTGCATCGTCGCGTAGCTCGCGGTGGCCGGCTCGCCGTTGTCGGTGAAGCCGGCCCGCGACAGCGAGGGGCCGCGGTACTCGATGTCCTGCCCGGCGCGGGCCAGCGCCAGGCAGGCCTTCGTCTCCGTGCAGCGCTGGCCGTTGGTGGTCACCCCGACGATCTGCCGGGCGATGGCCGCCGGGTCGGTGCTCCCGGCGAGCTGCGCCGCCAACGCGCTGATCACCACCGCGTCGTACGCCTCGGCGGCGTAGAGGTAGTCCTTCAGGTCGGGGTCGACCGCGAGCAGTCGCTCCTTGAAGTCCTCGGTCAACGGCGTGAGCGGGGTGGTGCCCTTCATGCCGTCGACCAGATTGCCCCGATCCTTCAACTCCCCCGGGAAGGAGTTCAGCATGTTGCCGTCGGTGCCGTAGAGGCGCACCTGTGGGGCTGCCGAGTCCTCGGGCTTGTCGGTGGTCCCGCATGCGCTGGTGGCGAGCAGGAACGCCGCACCCGCCGCCAGGATGGCAGCGCGCGGGCCGCGTGTTGCGAGCATCGTCGTCCTTCCTCCGGGGAGGTTCGCTGCGCACCATAGCGTGCCGACGCCGCTGGTGGGAGCGTGGAGTCCACCCCCGTCGGTGGCCCGACAGCCGCCCGTACGCTGCGTCACCGCAGGGAGATTCCGGGTCACCGCTTGACCCCCGGTCCTACCGTTGCCCAGGTGACCGACCTGCCGCAACAGACGTTCGACGACGCGACCGCCGTGCTCCGTTCGGCCCTGGCCGGCGACGGTGACGCGGTGGTGGGAACCTTCGACGCGGTGGTCGACCGGTCGGGGCTCGAAGGGGCGTACGGGGTGGCCTGGTGCCTCGCCGCCACCATGGTCGGGGACCCGCCGCCCTCCGGGACCGCCGCGCTGGACTTCCCCGGCATCGACGAGGCCCGGTACGACGCCCGCTGGGTGGCCCGCTTCGTCAGCGCGTACGCCAACCACGACGCGGACACCGGGGAGGCCCTCTTCGGGGCGGCCGCCGCCGACGGCCTGCTGCCCGAGTGCCTGCTCACCCTCGCCGGCTCGACCGTGGCCACCCTGCGCAGTCGGGCCCGCTGACGGCGGTGGGGCGCCCGGCCGGAGCCGGGCACCCCGTGGTCGCTCAGTACGCGTGGTACGCGACCAGCGGCTCGTACTCGTAGCGCAGGGTCTCGAAGCGGACCTGGAACCGGACGCCGTCACGGACGTTCGTCGCCACCGTGATGAAGTCGGACCTCGACGGCAGGTACGTCCGGTAGTTGCACTTGTCCGTCTTGTCGATGAAGATCACGCACGCCTCGACGCCGAACTCGCTGGCGTTGCGCACGTTGATGTCCCGGCACCGGGTGCTGGTGCGGTACGGCCCGGCGTCACCACCCCAACCGGCGGTCTGGAAGTACGAGCGGACCGCCCCGCCGTAGCAGGTGGCGTACGACCCGAACAGGTTCGTCTCGGGGGCGGCGTGGGCGGGGGAGCCGAGGGCGAGCAGGGACAGCGCCGCCGTGAGTGCCGTCAGGCGGGCGACCGGGGATGCCATGCGGATGCCTCCAGGGGGGTGAAGGTGGACCCTGTGTTGCGGACAGGGTGCTGAGCGTGGTGATCGTACCGGTCGATCCGTCCGAGGTGGACCGTCTGGTCCGATGTGATAGCTCTGGTGCATGTCCGAGGCGATGCTCAGCAAGGTGCGCAAGCTGCTGGCCAAGGCCGAGGACCCGGCCTGCACGCCCGCCGAGTCCGCCGCCTTCACCGCCAAGGCCACCGAGCTGATCGCGCGGTACGGCGTCGACCGGGCGCTGCTGGCCGTCCGCGACCCGACCACCGACCCGGTCGGCGACCGGGTGGTCGACGTCGTCGCCCCGTACGCCCGCGACAAGGCGGGACTGCTCGCCGCGGTGGCCGACCCGCTGCGCTGCCGCTGCGTGCGCCGGCGGCAGGGCGACGGCTTCGCCGTGCACCTGTTCGGCTTCGCCAGCGACCTGGAGCGGGTCGACCTGCTCTTCACCTCGCTGCTGGTGCAGGCCGCGCACGGGTTGGCCGGCACCCCCGTGCCGGCCGGTGAGCACCCGGCCGCCTTCCGCCGGTCCTGGCTGGCCGGCTTCGCCCGGGTGGTCTCCCAGCGGCTGCGCGCGGCCGAGGCGGGCGCGGCGGCCGAGCAGGGCGGCCGGTCCGTCGCGCTGGTCCTCGCGGACCGCTCCGACCGGGTGGCCCGACGGGTCGACGAGGTCTACCCGAGGCTGAGGACGGCACCCCCGCGCCGGCTCGTCGGTGGCGGCTTCGGCTCCGGGGCCGAGGCGGGCCGCCGGGCCGACCTCGGCGGACGCGACGTGGTCGACGGGACGGCGGGCAGCCGCCCCATCACCCGCTGACGCCCACCGCCCTGCCGTCGTCCCTGCTCCCGTGGTCGGGGTCGCGGGTGACAGACGCGACCCGCCCGGGTGACTCGGACGGAGACGCGACCGGGTTGTGCCCAGCCCGCCGTCAGCCGTCGGCGGCGTGGCGGGTGACCGTGGCCAGGAAGCGGCTGAGCAGCTCGTGCCAGCCGGCGGTGAGCGCCTGCCGGTAGCCTTCGGCAGCCTCGCCGTGCCGGTCGAAGTGCCGGTGCTCCACCTCGACCCGGGTGTCGCCGGAGGCGTCGGGCAGGAAGAGCACCTCGACCTCGCTGGCCCGCGCCGGATCCGGCACCGGCACCCGGTCCGGGCCGATCTGCCAGGTGAAGACCAGCCGCTTCGGCGGGTCCCAGGTGAGCACCCGGCCCCAGTCGCTGCGGAAGCCGTACGGGCCGATCTCGTAGAGCATCCCGCCCGCCCGTGGCTCCATGCCCAGTTCGGCCAGCGCCGCCGGGCCGGACCACGTGTACTCGCGTACCCACCACTCGGTCAGCGCCCCGGTGAACACCGCGAACGCCAGGTCGGCGGTGACTGGGGCGAGGAGGGTGCTGCGGAGCGCGTACCGCTCGACGTCCTGATGGACCTCCGCCATCTCCTGTCCCATAGGCCCGGACCATACCGGCTCATGCCTCGGTGTGCAGCTTCGTGTGCTGCCCGCTTCCGGACAGTGGAACGGAACGGCAAGTGCCTTCGTCGGCCGGCCCCGCAGACCGGGGTGACCCGACCCCGTCGCGCCGACAGGGCGGTGTTCCCCGGCGCCGGACACCGCCCTGCCGGCACCATGGCGTACGCCTCATCGAGCTCGGCCGGCGGTCTCACGGATGGCGGTCGGCTATCGGGGTAACCGCGGCTGACGTGGTCCACGGCCGGGCCGCGGGTGGGGAGCGGACGATGAGCCAGGCGCGGGAGCCGGAGCGGACCGACGGCGGTCACGAGGCCGAGCCGGACGTGCTGCTCGACATCCCGGAGGTGTCGGTCGACTCGCTGCGGCTGGCGGTCGACCGGCTCGACGCGGACGTGTCGTTGCGTGCCCGGCTGGCCAATCTGCTCCAGATCGACGCCGGGGTCCGGGTACGCCTGGAGGGGGTGGAACTGGATCTCGAGGGGGTCAGCGCCGAGGCGTTGCTGAAGGTCCGGCTGGAGAAGCTGGTGGAGATTCTGGACCGGGCGCTCACCACGCTCGACCGGAACCCGGAGATCATCCAGGCGCTGGCCCGTACCGCGAACGTCTCCCTCGACGACGTCGAGCGGAGGGCCGAGCGGCGGGGGGCCGCTGCCGCTCCCGTCGTCGACGAGGCCGGCCAGCAGGTCGGCGCGATCGGCGCGGTGGCCGACCGGACCCTGCGCGAGGCCGCCCGCGCCGCCGGGCCTGCCGGCCCCGCCGCACCCGTCACGGAGAGGTCGGCGCGGCCCGCCGGGACGGCCACCGGGCCGACGGCGACCGGGACCGGGCCGGCGGGGAACGCCACCGGACCGGCCCGCGAACCCGCGATGCCGGTCGAGCCGCCCGGGCGGCCTGCCGGGCCGGCGGGGACGCCTGCCGAGCCCGCCGCCGGGAAGCCTGCCCAGCCGGCCGGCAAGGCAGCCGAGCCGGTCGGGAGAGCAGCCGGGCCGGCCGGGGAGACGGAGCGGCCCACCGGCCCCCGCCCGGAGTCCCCGGCGGGGCCGTCGCCGGTGGGCTCCCCACCGGAACCTCCGCTGGAGCCACCGCCGACCAGCCGCCCGCCCCGTCCGGGCGCCGAGGTCCCGGCGGGCGGCCCGCCACCGGCGCCCACCGGGCCCCGACCCGCCGACCGGGGTACGACCGCCGGTGACCGTGAGCGCCGGGGCGCCTCGCCGGCCGCCCAGTTCGCCGGACAGGCGGGCGAGACGCTGCGCCAGGCCGGCCGCAGCGTGTGGGAGGCGATCCAGGGCGGCATGGCCCAACGACGCCAGGGCCAGCAGCGGCCCGACCGCTGACCGGCCCGGCCGGTGCGGGAGTGTCGCGGCCGGTCAGAACGGACCGGCGTCAGGTCGGCAGGCGACCCGAACGCTGACCGGTTCGGCCCGGCGCGCTGTGCTGCGCGAGCGTTCAGTGCGGCCTGCGCCACCAGGCCGTACGGGCCAGCACGGGCAGCGCCGCGAGCGGGGCGAGGGTGACCGCCAGGGCTACCCCGCTGGTGAGGTCCCGGGGTGCCCAGAGCAGGTTGTCGCCGATCCCGGCCGTGTGCGCGGTGAGGGACAGGGCCACGAAGAGGGCGACCGCTCCGATCACGGTGACCAGCCGGTGCCACCCGGTACCCACCGCCGTGACGGGGGTGCGTCCTGCCGGCAGCGCCTCGGTACCGGCCCGGTGCGGCGGCCTCGCCCCCGCCCGGTGTGCCGCCCCGGCGTCCACCTGGGGTGACGGTGCCGCCCCGGCCTCCGCCCGGTCCGGCAGCGCGTCGGTGAGCCGCCGCTGCACGGCGGTCAGCCCTCGGACGGCCCACGCGACGACCGGCACGACCAGCGCGAGGGTCAGCCCGGCGTGGGTGGCCCAGGCGCCGGCGAGGGTGGGGCCACCCCACGACTCCGCGTACCCGCCGTCGGTCGGCCCGGAGCCCACGAGCTGTTCCCGCCACGGGTACGCCAACACGTTGATCAGCACCAGAAAGGCCAGGACGGCGGTCAGGGCCGACGAGGCGAGCGCGACCGGCAGCGCCACCAGCGCCGTGACCAGGTTGCCGGGCCGTCCCCCGCGGACGGCTCGGACCGCGGCCCCGAGCGCCCGGGGCACGGCGAGGACGGAGGACCAGAAGGCACGGCGGGACGCCGGGCCATACGCCCTCCGCCACGGTTCGCCGAGCAGACCGGGGAACTTCCCATCTGTTGTCATGCGCCCAGTCTCGGCTGCGGGTGGGTCCGCTCACCATCGGGAGCCTCCCGGCCCGGTCCCCTAGGGGCGGACGCCCCGGTGCCCTTGACACTCGTCTCGATGATGGCCGCATGAGCTTGATCGACGACGACCCGGTGCTGGCCGTGCTCCGCCTGGTGCTCGTGGCCGTCAGCGGGTTCGCGGTCGTGTTCGGCGTCCGCGTCGCCGTGTCGCGGCAGTTTCGCCGACCTGGGTGCGCCTCGCCCGCCTGACGCCGAGGCAGCGATCCCGACCCGTCCGCGCCGGAGGCGGCGCCGCGCTCATCGGGGCGAGCCAGCTGGTCCAGCAGGTGCCGTTCGTCGTCCCCATGCCCTACCCGGCGAAGGTCACCTTGTTCGTGGTGGCGCTGCTCCTTCTCGCCGCCGCGCCGGCCTGGTACGTCCTACGGCGCGACTGACTGTCCGGATCCATCGCGGGGACGACAGTCGGGTGCCAGGGCTCCCGCCGAACGGGCTCGGCTCAGGGTGGGACGCAGAAACGCCGACCTGCGTTTCCGCTGGTCGGCGTTTCAGTAGCCCGGCGAAAGGCTATGTGGCCAGGGGCGGGGTCGAACCGCCGACCTTCCGATTTTCAGTCGGACGCTCGTACCAACTGAGCTACCTGGCCGTGGTGCTCGGCTCATGCTACCCGGAAGGCGGGGTCTCCGCCGAACAGGTCACACGCTCCGATACGCAGAACGCCGCGCAATGGTTCACGCGGCGTCGGCGCTGGCGGTCCTGACGGGACTTGAACCCGCGACCTCCGCCTTGACAGGGCGGCGAGCACTCCAACTGCTCCACAGGACCTAGCTGATGTTGCATCCGGCCGAAGCCGGACCGTGCCCCCAACGGGATTCGAACCCGTGCTACCGCCTTGAAAGGGCGGCGTCCTGGGCCGCTAGACGATGAGGGCGGCCCCGCCATCATTGCACACTCGCAACTTCAAGCGGACTTGCTCCCATCCGGCCCCGCCGGAGGCATGAGAAGCATATGCCATGCCCGGGCGGACGACCAAACCGGTATGGCCAGGGGCACAGCGCTCCGCAAAACCGCAGCTCAGAGAGGCTGTCAGCGGGGTGGAGCGATGCCGAAGCGCCGTTTCAGGTCGGCGATCAGGTGTCCGCAGGCGGCCAGGGTGCGGCTCCGGTCGCCCCCACCGTCGTGCATCAGGACGATCGCGCCGGGGCGTACGCCGGCCTGGATCCGCTTGGTCAGCACCGGGGCGGTGGGCTTGGCCCAGTCCTGCGGGTCCACGCTCCAGTGCAGCGAGCGCATGCCGAGCTGACGGGCCACCGTCACCACCTCCGGCGTCCACCGGCCGCCGGGCTGCCGGAAGAAGGGCACCTTGGCGCCCGGGACGGCCGCCCGGATCGCCTGGTTGGTGCGGGTCAGGTCGGCCCGGATCTCGGCCACCGGCCGGCGGCCGAGGTCGAAGTCGTGCCGCCAACTGTGGTTGCAGAGCTGGTGGCCCTCCCGGACGATCCGCGCCACCAGCTGCGGGTGCTTGCGGACCTGGGTGCCGACCACGCAGAACGTCGCCTTCACCCGGGCCGCCCTCAGCTGGTCGAGGACCTTCGGCGTCCAGGTCGGGTCCGGGCCGTCGTCGAAGGTCAGCGCCACCGCCCGTACGCCGGTGGCGCGCCGCAGGCCGGCGGGGAGCGTCTTGGGCGTCGGCCGCAACCGGGGTTTCGGCCTGGTGGTGGGTCGCGCCGCGGGCGACGGGGTTCCGGCGGCGGACGGGTCCGTCGAGACCGCCGGGGCGGGCGCCGAGACCTGCCGGCTGTTCCGCTGCTGCTCGCCACATCCGACGAGGAGCAGGACCAGGGCCAGGGCGACCGCCAGGACGGGGCGTGGACGCATCGTCACTCCGAGGGGATCGGGTACGCGGACCGCCCCGACGGTAACGGACGAAACGTGAATCCGGCAGGGCCGGTCAGTCCCCCGTCGACTGGTCCAGCGAGTCCCGGACGGCCAGCGCCAGCGAGACCGCCTCGGCCAGGTCGACCGGGCGGACCACCCCGGCGGGCAGCGTGTCGGCCCGCCAGCCCGGCCCGGCCGCCAGCACCAGCAGCGGCCGGCGGGGCACCCCGAGCAGGGCGCTGAGCTGCCCCGGGTCGGCGGTCGCCCGGGTGTGCGACCAGATCACCACGGCCGCCGGTCCGGTCCGGTTCACCGCCTCGGTCAACGCCGCCACCGGCACCCTCGCCCCGAGCATCCGGTACGCGACCCCGGCCTCGGCCAGCGCGGCGGCCAGCGCCTCCAGCGGAAGGCTGTGCTGCTCCTCGTCGGCGCAGGAGAGCAGGATCCGGGGTGGGCCGGTGGCCGTGCCGGCGCGGGCGACGGCGGCGAACGCCTCCGAGACGCAGCGGGAGACCAGATGCTCCACCTCGATCAGCCCGGCGGTGGCGGCGTGCCGCTCGCCGATGCCGGCCAGCACCGGGCGGAGCAGCCCCTCCCAGGTGGCGATCACACCGTCGCGGGCCAGCGAGTGCGCGATCGTCTCGCTGATCGCCACCGAGTCCAGCCGCATGGCGGCCCGGGCCATGCCCCGGGCGACCGGCCCGGCCCGGCCGACCGGGATGGTCTGCCCGCCGCCGTCCCGGACGCCCCTCATCCGCAGTTCGGCGCCGGGGCTGACGGCCGGGCCCTGCTTCGCCCAGCGGGCCGCCTCGGCCGGGGCCACCCCCTCGGCGGTGAGCTTGCGCATGATCTCCAGGCGCGCCAGGTCGGCCGGCGTGTAGCGCCGGTGGTGACCCGGGACGTGGTGACTGGGACCGAGGCCGTAGCGCTGGTGCCAGGTACGCAGCGTGGTGACCGCCACGCCCAACCGGCGTGCGACGGCCCCCGCGCTCAGCGCCTCATCGGCCACCCGACCGCTCCGGAGCGTCGTCCGCCGGTACGCCGGAGGGGATCGTCAGGCCGGCCGGGTCGCCGGAGTGCAGCAGCCGGCTCACCACCCCGCCGAGCCAGGGCGCGTACGCGCGGGGGTCGGCCTCGATCTCGGTCATCAACCGGACCGGGTCGACCCAGCGCAGCTCGTCGACCTCGTCCGGGTCCGGCCGCAGGGTGACGTCGGCCGGTACGTCGGCGCGCAGCACGTGGTCGTACTCGAACTCGACCCGGCCGGTGACCGGGTCCTCGGCGTAGTAGAGGTAGACCCCCACCTCGGTCAGCGACACCGGCTCGGCGCCCAGCTCCTCGCCCAGCCGCCGGTTGGCGGCCTCGGCCAGCGACTGGCGGGGGCCGGGGTGGCCGCAGCACGAGTTGGCCCAGCGTTGCGGGAACCGGGTCTTCACCGCGGCCCGTCGCTGGAGCAGCACCCGTCCCTGCGGGTCGACCAGCAGCACCGAGAAGGCGCGGTGCAGCCGTCCCGGCGCCTGGTGCGCGGCGGCGACCGTGGCCTCGCCGAGCACGTGGCCGGTGTCGTCGACCAGCTCGACCAGGTGCCCTTCCCGGGACTTCACCGCCGTGACCCCCCACTCCTCCTGGTCACCGCACCGCGAGTGGTCACCGGCCGGCCCCCGTGACCCGGTTGGCGGCGAGCTTGCCGGAGATGAGCACCATCGGCACGCCGACCCCCGGCTGGGTGCCGGAGCCGGTGAACACCACGTTGGACAGACTCCGGTGCAGGTTCGACGGGCGGAACGGGCCGGTCTGGAAGAGGCTGTGCGCGGCGGCGAACGGCGTACCGGCGGCCATGCCCTGCTCCTCCCACTCGGCGGGGGTGATCGTACGCAGCACCTCGATGCCGTCGCCGAACCCCACGTACCCGCGCTCCTCAAGTGTCCCGACCAGCTGGTCGGCGTAGCGGCGGCCGAGGTCGCCCCGCCAGTCGAACGGCGCCCGCTCCAGGTTGGGCACCGGGGCGAGCACGTAGTAGGTGTGTCGCCCGGCCGGGGCGACCGAGGGGTCGGTCCGGCTCGGGTTGGTGACCAGCAGCGACGGGTCGCTCATCAGCTCGCCGCGCCGGATCACCTCGTCGAAGGTGCCCTTCCAGGACCGTCCGAAGTGGATGTTGTGGTGGGCGATCTTGCCATACCCCTGGGTCGACCCGACGTGCAGGACCACGCAGGACGGCGAGTAGGTGAGCTTGCGCTGCCGGCCCTCGGGCAGCAGGTCGCGGTAGGCGACGGGCAGGTCCGGGTTGAGCACGACGACGTCGGCCGGGATCAGCTCGCCGTCGGCGGTCACCACGCCGGTGGCCCGGCCGTGGGCGGTCTCCACCCGGGTCACCGTGGTGCCGTACCGGAACTGCACGCCGTGCTTCTCGGCGGCGCCGGCCATGCCGCGGGAGACCGCGTGGATGCCGCCGCGCGGGAAGTAGACCCCGGCCACCGAGTCGAGGTACGCGATGACGCTGTAGATGGCCAGCGCGTCGTGCGGCGCGAGGCCGGCGTACATCGCCTGGAAGGAGAAGATGCGCTGGGTGCGGGGGTCGCGGAAGAACTGGTTGATCTTCGTCTGGAGTCGCCGGAACGCGCCGTGGGTCAGCAGCTTCACCAGGTTGGCGGTGAGCAGGTCGGTCGGCGCGTCCAGGTTCCGGTCGATGAAGTCGGCCCGCTCCCAGTGCCAGAGGTTGCGCGCGTAGTCGACGAAGCGCAGGTAGCCGTCGGCCTCGCGGGGGCCGCAGACCTTCGCGATCTCGGCCGCCATCCGGGTGGTGTCGGTGATGACGTCCAGCGTCGAGCCGTCCGGGTAGTAGGCCCGGTACGCCGGGTCGAGCGGGGTCAGGTCGAGCCAGTCGTCCAGCTCCTCGCCGACCGCGCCCAGCGCCTCGGCGATCAGGTCCGGCATGGTGAGCACGGTGGGTCCGGTGTCGAACTCGTACCCGTCGACGCTCAGCCGCCCGGCCCGGCCGCCGGGCACCGGCTCGCGCTCCACCACGGTCACCTGCCGGCCGCTGCCGGCCAGGTGCAGCGCGCACGCCAGCCCACCGAGGCCCGCGCCGACGACCACCACCCGGTCCGTACGTCCGTTCACGGTCCGCACGTGACCACCTCCCTCACGAAGTTGCCCATCATGCCCGCCGCTTGGTGGCGGCGGTGGCGAGTCCGGTCAGCGCGGTGCGCGCCGTCTCGTCGATCGACGCGGTGTCGAGCGCGGTCAGCGCCTCGGCCACCCGGTCGGAGATCATCCGTTCGACCCGGGTGACCGCGCCGGTGTCGGCGACCACCTCGGCCAGCCGGGCCACCTCACGGGCCCCGGTCGCCGTGCCGGCGCGGTCCAGCGCCCGCCGCTGTCCCGGGCTGGCGAGCTGCCGGGCCAGCATCAGCAGCGCGGTCGGCTTGCCGGTACGCAGGTCGTCGCCGGCCGGCTTGCCGGTGGTCGCCGGGTCGCCGTAGACGCCGAGCAGGTCGTCGCAGAGTTGGAACGCCTCGCCCACGGCCAGGCCGTAGCGGGTGTAGGCGGCGATCAGCGGCGCGTCGGCCTCGACCCCGGCCAGGCACGCGCCGAAGAGCAGCGGTCGCTGGACGGTGTAGCTGGCGGTCTTGTAGCGGGCCACCCGCAGCGCCCGGTCCACCGACCAGTTCGCCGCGTCGTTCTCGCCGAGCACGTCGAGGTACTGCCCGGCGACCGTCTCGATCCGCATCCGGTCGTAGCAGCGGCGTACCTCGAACAGCCGGGCCGCCGGCAGGGTGGCGTGACTGAGCAGCCGGTCCGCCCAGACCATGCAGAGGTCGCCGATGAGCACGGCCACCGCCTCGCCGAACCGGTCCGGGTCGCCGGAGTGCCCGGCGGCGCGGTGCCGCGCGGCGGCGGCCCGGTGCGCGGTGGGCAGGCCGCGCCGGGTGTCGGAGGCGTCCATCACGTCGTCGTGCACCAGGGCGAAGGTGTGCAGCAGTTCCAGCGCGGCGAACGCGGGCAGCACCGTGGGCAGCGGCTCGCCGCCGCCCACCACCCCCCGCCAGCCCCAGTACGCGAAGGTCGGGCGGACCCGCTTGCCGCCGGCCAGCACGCAGTCGCGTGCCGTTGCGGCGAAGCCACCCATCGCTGCGTCGATCTCGGTGAGCGAGTCGACCTCGGCGGCGAGGAACGCCGCCAGCGTCTCGTCGACCCCCTTGATCAGGTCCTTGGTGAACGCGGCCAGTACGCCGCGGACCGGATCGTCCGTCGCTCCCGGCTGTGCCGGCGCGACGCGGAGCGCGTTACCCGCAACTGCGTCGTTGGCCATGTGGGGGAGCGTACCCTAGGGTTACGAGTTGCGTCGATTGCTGCGTCGAATTTCGAGGAGGGCCGGTGGACACCGATCTCACCGCGGCCTATGCCCGCTGTCAGGAGCTGCACAAACGGCACGGGCGCACCTACTATCTCGCCACCCGGCTGCTCCCCGCTTGGAAACGGCGGCATGTGCACGCCTTGTACGGATTCACGCGCTACGCCGACGAGATCGTCGACCGCACCGAGGACCTCCCGCCGGCCGAGCGTGCGGCCCGGCTCGACGAGTGGTCGTCCCGCTTCGTCGCCGGCCTGCACGGCGAACCGGTCGACGACCCGCTGCTCCCCGCCGTGCTGCACACCATCGCCGTCTTCGACCTGGACCGGGACGACTTCGCGTCGTTCCTGCGCAGCATGGCGATGGACCTGACCGTCATGTCGTACCCGACCTACGACGACCTGCTCGACTACATGGAGGGTTCGGCGGCGGTGATCGGCACCATGATGCTGCCGATCCTCGGCAGCTCCGACCCGGCCGCCGCCCGCGAGCCGGCCCGCCAGCTCGGCTTCGCCTTCCAGCTCACCAACTTCATCCGCGACGTCTCCGAGGACCTCGACCGGGGTCGCACCTACCTGCCCGACGAGGACCTGGCGAAGTTCGACGTGACCCGCGAGGACCTGCTCGCGGCGAAGGCGCAGGGTCGCACCACCGGCAAGATCCGCGAGCTGATCGAGTACGAGGTGAGCCGCGCCCAGGCCCACTACGCGGCCGCCGCGCCCGGGATCGGACTGCTCAGCCCCGCCTCGCAGGCGTGCATGCGCACCGCGTACGCGCTCTACGGCGGCATCCTCGACGCCGTCGCCGCGCAGGACTACGACGTCTTCGTCCGCCGGGCGCTGGTGCCCCAGCGCCGCCGGATGGCGGTGGCCGCCCGCGCCCTGCTCACCCCGTCCGGCAGCCCGGTCGCCCTGCCCGGACCGGCGCCGGTGCGCCGATGAGTCGACGTACGGCGGTCGTGCTCTTCACCCGCGACCTGCGGGTGCACGACCACCCGGCGCTGGCGACGGCCTGCGCCGCGTTCGACCGGGTGGTTCCGCTGTACGTCCTCGACCCGGCGCTGGCCGACCGCTCACCCAACCGCACCCGGTTCCTGCACCAGAGCCTCGCCGGGCTGCGCGAGGCGTTGCGCGAGCGCGGCGGGGACCTGGTGGTCCGCCGGGGCGACCCGGTCGCCGAGACGATCCGGCTGGCCCGGGAGGTGGACGCCGAGGGCGTCGGCCTCTCCGCCGACGTCAGCCGGTACGCCCACCGCCGGGAGCGCCGGCTGCGCGAGGAGTGCGACCGGCACCGGCTGTTCCTGCGGCTCTTCCCCGGCGTCACCGTCGTCGAGCCCGGGGCGCTGCGACCGGCCGGCGGCGACCACTACCGGGTGTTCAGCCCGTACCACCGCAGTTGGCTGGCGGCGCGGTGGCGGGAGGAACTGGCCGCCCCGAAGCGGGTCGAACTGCCCGACGGCGTCCGGGTCGGCCGGCTGCCCGCCCTGCCGGCGGGCGAGTCGCCGCAGGCGGCGGAGGGCGGTGAGGGCCCGGGTCGACGCCGGCTCGACCGGTGGCTGGCCACCCTCGACCGGTACGACGACATCCACGACGACATGGCCGGCGACGAGACCTCCCGGCTCAGCCCCTACCTGCGCTTCGGCTGCCTGTCACCCCTGGCGGTGGCGAACCGGGCCGGTGACCGGAACGGCCCCTTCGTCCGCCAGCTCTGCTGGCGCGACTTCTACTACCAGGTCACCGCCGCCTTCCCGGAGATCTCGACGAAGGCGTACCGGCGCGGGGCGACCGAGGACTGGCGGTACGACGCCGAGGCCATGGCCGCGTGGACCGAGGGGCGGACCGGGATGCCGATCGTCGACGCCGGGATGCGGCAGCTACGGGCACAGGGCTGGATGCACAACCGGGCCCGCCTGATCACCGCCGGGTACCTGACCAAGGTGCTCGGGCTGGACTGGCGGCCCGGCGTCGAGGTCTTCTCCCGCTGGCTGCTGGACGGGGACGTCGCGAACAACTCCGGCAACTGGCAGTGGGTCGCCGGCACCGGCAACGACAGCCGGCCCTACCGCAGCCTCAACCCGGTCCGGCAGGCCGAGCGGTACGACCCCGACGGCCGGTACGTGCGCAGGTGGGTGCCCGAGCTGGCGTCGGTGCCGGGCAAGGCGGTGCACCAGCCGTGGCGGCTGCCGGACGAACTGCGGCGGACGCTGGACTACCCACCGCCGCTGGAGGTGCCCGGAGCAGACCCGGTCTGGCTCCGCTGAACTACTTCTCCCATACGGTGACCTTGACGATCAACCCGCCGTCGCCGACCGAGTTCACCGCCTGCGCCCAGCCGGGACGCCCCTCGGAGGTGGTGAAGCAGAACTGCTGGTTGCCGCCCCCGACGTAGTGGTGCGCGAAGCTCTGCCGGTCGTCCTCCCGGTAGGTGCGGCAACGGGCGTCGGCACCTTGCTCCGGGCCCTGGTTGCTGTCGTCGTACAGCGCGCTGTGCCGGACGCTGGAGTAGAGGATGTAACCCCAGTCCAGGTAGAGGTCGACGACGGCGTCCTGGCTGGCCCTGCGCTCGGCCCGCCGGCCGTCCAGGTCGACGCCGGTCTTCTTGTCGAGCTGCACCACGTCGCTGAAGACGATCGGCCTGGCGGCTGCGGCGGACGGGGCGCCGGACGTCTCGGAGCTGCCGGCGGCCGGAGCGGACGCCGAAGCGCCGGACGAGGGCCCGCCGGTCTGCGGGGCGGTGGACGCCGCGACCCCAACCGGCGGACGGCCCGGGTGCCGGGAGACGGCGAGCAGCCCGCCGACCGCGCCCAGGACCAGCAGCACGACGAGGCTGACAAGCACCGCCCGCCAGTTCCGCTTCCGCACCTGGTACACCGTCACGCCGACGAGGACGAGAGCGCCCAGCCCGATCCAGAACAGCCACAGCGAATCGGTGCGGAGCAGCTGGACCATGGTCATCAGCCCCGTCACAGCCGAGATCACGTTGGTGGCCACGCTGGACCGGTCCCCCAGCAGACCAGGGGCGGCGGGATCGCGCGGACGGGTCGACCGGCCGTCCGGGCCGGCGGCGGGCGCTTCGTTCTCCACGAATGAGGAAGCGTACGGACGGTAGGTGCGCCGCGACACCGCCGACGCGCCCACCGGCCGGTCCGCTATCCGTCACCGCCCGGGACGGACACCGGCCTGTCCGCGCGGTACGACGTCGACGCGGTCGGCAGCGGAACGGCGATGGCGTCCAGGCGTTCCCGGCCGGGCGGGTGGCCTCGCCCGTCCCGGCCGGGAGTCCCGTCGTCAGAGGCAGGAGTGCAGGACCTCCACCAGTTCCTCCACCCGGTCGTGGTCGGCGAGCCGGCTCGTCGCGTACGCGAAGACGTAGCCGCGCACCGGGTCGGCCCAGGCGCTGCTGCCACCGATCCCGCCCATCCCCCAGCTCCCGTCCTCCTCCCGCTGCATGCCGAGGGTCCAGCAGGTCCGGCGGTCAAGCAGCAGGTCAGGGCCGTCGTACTGGGTCCGGGTCGCCTCCGCGACCAGGTCGGCGCCGATCAGGCGGACCCCGTCGAGCGTGCCGCCGGCGAGCAGGCCGGCGTAGAGCCGGGCCAACCCGGACGCGGTGGCGTGCAGGTTGACCGCGGGCACCTGCGCGCCCCGCCACAGCGGGCTGTTCACCACCGCGAGGTCCATGCCACCGGCGGGGTTGCCCAATGCGCGGGCCCGCAAAGACCCCGGCTCGCCGAGCATCCGCACCGGCCACTCCGGATCGCCGTACGACAGGTCGGCGCAGCGGCGCTGGTCGGCCGCGTCCAGCCCGAAGCCCAGGTCGAGCCGCCACGGGCCGGCGATCTCCTCGGCCAGGAACCGCCCCACCGTCCGCCCGTCCACCCGGCGGACCAGCTCGCCCACCAGGTGCCCGTACGTCCAGGCGTGCTCGCCCGCGACGGAGCCCGGGTCCCACTCCGGTTCGGCGGCGGCCAGGTCGGCGCAGAGCAGCGTCCAGTCGGCGACCGCCTCCGCGGGCCGGGGCACCGGGAAGGCCGGCAGCCCGGCGGTGTGGCTGAGCACCTGCCGCACGGTGGCGGGCGTACGGAACTCCGGCCAGTACGCCGCGACCGGTGCGTCCAGCTCCACCCGTCCCCGGTCGACCAGCACGAGCAGGCAGAGCGCCGCCACCGGCTTGCCGACGGAGTAGACGTCGACCAGCGTGTCGGGCCGCCACGGATCGCCCGAACGTGCCGCGGGCCCGACCGCCGCGCGGACGCCGCCGACCAGGTCGACGACTGGACGGCCGTCGTACCAGACGGCCAGGCCGGCGCCCGTCTCCCGGCCGGCGGAGAACAGGTCGTGGAAGCAGTCCCGGACCGGGGCGAAGCGTGCGTGCATCGGGTCACCGTAGGCCGCGCGGAGGTTACCGGCGCGGGAATTCCGGCGCGCGGCGCTGGCCGACGTCCCCGCGCGGGAGGATGCTGGCCAGATGGCGGAGCCGGAGATCGTGGACGTGGTGGTGGTCGGACTCGGCGTCGGCGGCGAGGAGGTGGCCGGGCGGCTCGCCGAGGCCGGCCTCACCGTGGTCGGCGTCGAACGGAACCTGGTCGGTGGGGAGTGTCCCTACTGGGGGTGCATCCCCAGCAAGATGATGATCCGGGCGGCGAACGCGCTGGCCGAGGCGCGGCGCGTCGACCAGTTGGCCGGCACGGCGGAGGTCCGGCCGGACTGGGCGCCGGTCGCCAGGCGGATCCGCGAGGAGGCCACCGACACCTGGGACGACCGGGTCGCGGTGGAGCGGTTCACCGGCAAGGGCGGCCGGTTCCTGCGCGGCAGCGCCCGGCTCGACGGCCCCGACCGGGTGGTCGTCGGCGACCGGGTCCTCCAGGCCCGGTACGGCATCGTCGTCGGCACCGGCACCAGTCCGTCCGTCCCGCCGATCGACGGGCTGGCCGACACCCCGTACTGGACGAACCACCAGGCGATCGAGGTCGAGGAACTGCCCTCGTCGCTGCTGGTGCTCGGTGGCGGCGCGATCGGGCTGGAGCTGGCGCAGGTCTTCGCCCGGTTCGGCGTCCGGGTGACCGTCGTCGAGGCGGCGGACCGGGTGCTCGCCATCGACGAGCCGGAGGCGTCGGAGATCGCGGCGGCGGCGCTGCGCGCCGACGGGGTCCGGATCCACACCGGGGTGCAGGCCGAGCGGGTCAGCCACGACGGCGCGGCGTTCACCGTGCACGCGGGCGACGAGGCGTACACCGCCGAGCGGCTGCTGGTGGTCACCGGCCGCAAGGCCCACCTGGAGGAGTTGGGGCTGGACAGCGTCGGCGTCGACTGCGCGCAGCGCTACCTGCCGGTCGACGACCGGATGCACGCCGCCGACGGGGTGTGGGCCGTCGGCGACATCACCGGCGAGGGGGCGTTCACCCACGTCGCCATGTACCAGGCGTCGATCGTGGTGGCCGACCTGCTCGACCACGTCCGTCGGGCCCGGGGCGGCCCGGACGCCAGCGGCACCGCCAGCGTGGTCGGCGGCGCGATGGGCGCGAGCAGCGCCGTCGGCGGTACCGCGGGCGCGTCCGGGCCGGGCGGCGCGGCCGGCATGGTCCCGCGCGCCGACTACCGGGCCCTGCCCCGGGTCACCTTCACCGACCCGGAGGTCGGCGCGGTCGGCCTCACCGAGCGGCAGGCCCGGGAGCGCGGGATCAACGTGCAGGTCGGCTTCGCCCCGCTCCCGTCGTCGGCCCGGGGCTGGATCCACAAGGCCGGCAACGAGGGCTTCGTCAAGCTGGTCGCCGACGCCGACCAAGGCGTGCTGATCGGCGCGACGTCGGTCGGCCCGGCCGGCGGTGAGGTGCTGTCGGGGCTGGTCGTGGCGGTGCACGCCGCCGTGCCGCTCAGCCGGCTCCGGCACATGATCTACGCGTACCCGACGTTCCACCGGGCGATCGAGGACGCGCTGCGCGACCTGAGCTGACGCGGGCTCACCGGCCGTGCCGGCCGGCGCCGGCCGCGAAGCGGGCCGCGCCGGCCACGGCGTCCGTGGCGAGCGAGTCCAGGCCGTAGGCCAGCTCGGTGGCCATCGCCTCCGGCTCGGACAGACCCGCGCCGGCCAGCACCGAGGCGCGGTCGTTGCGCAGGCACGCCTGCGGGTGGCGGGCGATGTCGGCGGCCAGCCGCTCGGCCGCCGTCCGCGACTCACCCGGCGGGACCACCCGGTTGACCAGACCCATCGCGTACGCCTCGTCGGCGCCGACCGGGCGGCCGGTGAGGATCAGGTCCATCGCGCGGCTCTCCCCGATCAGCCTGGGCAGCCGCACCGTCCCGCCGTCGACGAGCGGTACGCCCCACCGCCGGCAGAAGACCCCGAGCACCGCGTCCGACTCGGCGACCCGCAGGTCGCACCAGAGCGCCAGCTCCAGCCCGCCGGCCACGGCGTACCCGGAGATCGCGGCGACGACCGGCTTGGACAGCGACATCCGGGTCGGACCCATCGGGCCGTCGCCGTCCGGCTCGACCCGGTTGCCGCGCGGCGTGCCGATCGCCTTGAGGTCGGCCCCCGAGCAGAACGTGCCGCCCGCGCCCCAGAGCACCGCGACCCGGGCGTCCGGGTCGGCCTCGAAGGCGCGGAACGCGTCGGCGAGGGCCCGCGCGGTCGGCCCGTCGACGGCGTTGCGGGACGCCGCCCGATCCAGGATCACCGTGGTCACCGGTCCGTCGTGCGCCACGTGTACGGCCATCGGCACAGCATGCCCTCCGGTGGCGCCGGCCCGCCAGGGGCAGGCCGGCGCCCGATGGTCAGTTGCCGCAGGCGGCGTCGACCGCCTTCAGGGTCGGGTCCAGGTCCGGGGCCTCCACCTTGGTGGCGTCCGGGCCGGTGAGCCGCTTCTTGACCGCGCCGGCCAGGTTCTCCAGGGCGGTGCGCACCTGCGGGTCGGCCGCCTTGGGCGCCTCGACGCGCAGCCCCTCGGCGATGGCGGTGTAGTTCGCGCGGACCTTCTCGCCCGCCTCCTTGGCGCTGACCGGCTTGTCGATGGCCGCGATGGCGTCGTCCGCCATCGCGACGAAGTGCTTCTTGACCAGGGCGAGGCTGGCGTCGCAGACCTGCTTGCTGTTGGCGGCGACGTCGACCGTCGGGCTGGGCGCGGTGGACGCCGACGGCGCGGCGGCCGGCGTGGCCGACTTCTCCTCGCTCTGGCAGCCCGCCGCGAGGCCGGCGGCGACGACCAGGGTCAGGGCGGTACGGACGATTCGGGCAGGCGTACGCGTCATGGTGTTTCCCCCGTGGGTGCTGGCCTCGACGGTCGGCTCGACCGGGTCACAGGCCGGAGTCCGACACTGTAGACGGCGACCGGGCCGGCGCGCCTGCCGGTTCCACCCGTCCGGCCGCTAGCATCGCCGACGGCACGATCATGCGAGGTGCCCCGCGGCTGCGGGGAGAATCTGGGAAGCCGGTGCGAATCCGGCACGGGCCCGCCGCGGTGACCGGGGAGCCACCGTCCACGCGCGAGCAGCGCAGCCACTGGCCGTACGGCTGGGAAGGCGGACGGCCAGGCGTCGATCCGGGAGTCCGAAGACCGGCCTCGCGTCGACCGCCCACCTGCCGGTGGGCCGAGCGCAGCGGGAGCCTGCCATGGACCTCTACACCGCCATCCACCGCCGTCGGGACGTCCGCGCCGAGTTCACCGGCGCGCCGGTGCCGGACGACACCCTGCACCGGGTCCTCGACGCGGCGCACGCCGCGCCCAGCGTCGGCTACTCGCAGCCGTGGGACTTCGTCCTGGTCCGGGACGCCGGGATCCGTCGCCGCTTCCACGAGCACGTGCAGGTGGAGCGGGACACCTTCGCCGCCACCCTGGACGGCGAGGCGGCCGCCCGGTTCGCCCGTATCAAGATCGACGGGGTGTTGGAGTCGACCCTGTCGATCGTGGTCACCTACGACCCGTCCCGGGGCGGCCCCGCCGTGCTCGGCCGGCACGCCATCGCCGACGCCGGCCTCTACTCGGTCTGCCTGGCGATCCAGAACCTCTGGCTCGCCGCCACCGCCGAAGGACTCGGCGTCGGCTGGGTCTCCTTCTACCGGGAGCCGTTCCTGGCCGACCTGCTGGGCGTCCCGGCGGGGATCCGCCCGGTCGCCTGGCTCTGTGTCGGGCCGGTGACCCACCTGGAGTCCGTCCCCGACCTGGCCCGGCACGGGTGGCGGCAGAAGCGCCCGCTGGCCGAGGCGCTGCACAGCGACCGCTGGGGTGGCTGAGCCCAGCGGCGGCCATCCGTCACCCGACGTCGACAACTCGTCCGGCGCGGGTGACGGTGGTCAGCCCCAGCCACGTCGCCAGCGCCTCCAGCTCCGCGTCGACGGCCGCGCTGACCTCACCGTCGAAGGGGACGTCCTCGTGGACGGCGTGCACCCGCAGCACGCCCGCCTTCCGGTCGGCGGTGGCGTCCACCTTGCCGACCATCCGGTCGTGGTGCAGCACGGGCAGCGCGAAGTAGCCCCAGCGCCGCTTGGCCTTCGGCACGTACATCTCCAGGACGTACTCGAAGTCGAACAGCTCCCACAGCCGTTTCCGGTCGTGGACCAGCCGGTCGAAGGGGGACAGCAGCGCGGTGCGCCCGGCGAACGGCTGGTCCAGCGCCGCCGGGTCGACCCGCCAACCACCCGGGGTGCCCTCGACCTCGGCCGGCTCACCGGCCTCCCCGACCACCGACGCCCGGGCGATGCCCAGCGAGCGCAGCCGTCGCTCGTCGCGGATCCGCCGGGCCTCGTCCGCCGGCACGACCTCGGTGTCCGCCGGATAGACCCGCTCGGCCAGGTCCCACCGCCGCTGACGGCCGATCCGGCCGGCGATGGCGACCTCGCCCCGGGCGGCGAGGAACTCCAGCATCTGGGTGACGTTGCGGTTGTTCGTCCAGCCGGTCGACGGCCACGGCACCACACTGCGGTCCGGCACCTCGCGGGACAGCAGCGGGCCGGAGTCGCGCAGCAGGTCGAGCACGTACCGGCGGAAGGAGTCGTTCGCGGTCAGCCAGGCGAGCGCGCGGCTGCCCTCCGGCGGCCAGGCCGCCATGTCGGCCAGGTGCAGCCCGAGATCCGTCATCGGCCGGACGTAGGCGTTGTGCTCGTACAGGGTGCGGTCCCGCTCCACCGCCTGCTGCAGGTGCGCCGGCCGGTACCCGGCGCCGAGCCGGCACCAGGCGACGAGGTCGGCGCTGGGCGCCACGGCCGCCGTCGGATCGAGCTGGAGGAAGGTGAGCTGCTCGACCGTCGGCAGCAGATCCGAGGACCGGTTGGCGTCGAGCAGTTGCGCGCGTACCGCGACGCGTCGGGCCTCGGCGCGGGAGATCCGGTGGGGACGCATCCCGGGAGGTTAGCCCAGGCGTCCTCCGTGCGGGGGATCGTGCCGCCCGCCCGGTTTGCGACCGCACCTGCCGGGAAGTCGGAGAAGGTGCGAGCGCTGATGACGAAGATCGAGCAGAACGCGAAGCTGGACCGGATCGGTGACCGGCTGCAACGCGCGGTGCAGGGGACCCTGCGCCCGCAGCGGGTCCGCGACCTGCTGCACGGCGTCTGGCTGGGCCACCCGCTGCACCCGGCGATGGTGCAGGTGCCGGTGGGCGCCTGGATCAGCGCCGCCTTGGTGGACCTGCTGCCCGGGCAGCGCCGGGCGGCGACCACACTGGTCGCCCTCGGCACGGTGGGCGCGGTGCCCGCCGCCGTCGCCGGGCTGAACGACTGGGCTGCCCTCGCCCGGGACCAGCGCCGGGTCGGCCTGGTGCACGCCGCCGCCAACTCCGTCGGACTGGCGCTCTACGCCGGTTCGCTGGCCGCCCGGCTCAGTGGCCGGCACGGGACGGGCCGGGCGCTGGCGTACCTGGGGTTGAGCGCGGCGAGCGCCGGGGCGTACATCGGCGGGCACCTGGCGTACAAGCAGGGTGCGCAGGTCAGCCAGAGCATCTCCGAGCTGCACCGGATGAGCGACGAGTGGAAGGCGGTCGCCGACCTGGCCACCCTGCCGCAGCGCCGGCTCGTCACCCGCGAGGTGGACGACGTCTCGGTGATTCTCTACCGGCACGGCGACGAGGTCACCGTGATGCTGGAACGCTGCCCGCACCAGAGTGGCCCGCTCGGCGAGGGCGAGGTGCAGGAGATCGACGGGCACGACTGCGTGGTCTGCCCGTGGCACGGCTCGGCGTTCCGCCTCAACGGCGGCGAGGTCGTGCACGGGCCGTCCCCCAACGACCAGCAGCTCCTGCCCACCCGGGTGGTCGACGGCGTGCTGCAGACCAAGCTGCCCTGACCCGGGTCGGTCCCGGCGGTGCCGCGCGGGTGACCCACCCGCTCCTGGTCAGTCCCGGCGGTGCCGCCCGGTGACCAGCGCGCGGGCAGCGGCGGCGGTGGCCCGGGCCGGGCGGCGGCGCAGCCCCAGGACCGCGCCGATCTGCGCGCCGACGATGCTCGCCACGGCGAGCACCGCCGAGACGGCCAGCGGCCGGTTGATGCCGTCGTCGGCGGTGGCCCGGGACGCCCCGGCGGCCAGCGCCGGCGGCACCCCCACCGGCTCGTCCCGCTGCGGCGCCGGCTGCTGCGGCACCGGCTGCTCCGGCGATCGCGGGTCGACCCGCTCGTCCGGGGTGGCCCGGGTGTCCGGCCCCGGCGCGCCGGGCGTGGCCGTCCCCGGTGACTCCTGCGGGGTGGCCGCGGGCGGGCGCGGCGACGGCTTGCGGGGCGGGGACGCCACCAGGCGGCCGGTCGCGTGCTGCCGGGCGCCACTGTCGGTGGCCTGCGCCGGCAACTTGATCAACTGGCCGGGGCGGATCCGGTCCGGGTCGGCCAGCCGGTTGAGCCGGGCCACCTCCCGGTAGCGGTCGAAGTCGTCCAGGTAGCGCTCGGCCACCTCACCCAGGTAGTCGCCCCTGGCGACCTGGTAGACGGGTGGGGTCGCCGGCGTACGGGTGGCCTCGGACCCGCTGCCCTCCGGCACCGCGCCCGCCGTCGTCGCCGTCGGCGCGGCCAGCACAACCGTGGTGGCGGCCGGCGGCGCGGCTGCGACCGTCGCCGGGTACGCCACGGTCGTCGCCGCGCTGGCCGCCGGGGCCGCCGCGACGATCAGCGCGACCGATCCGACCAGGGCCGCCGCCGCCCGCTGCTGCCGGCTCATCCCGGGCAGCCGGGGCGCGGGTCGCCGTGCCGCCTGCGCCCCCAGCTCCACCAGGACGGAGAAGGTGAACGTCGCCCAGCCGAACCAGCCGAGGACCGCCAGCGCCCGCAGGAAGAGCCGGCCGTCGTCGCGACTGGTCAGCGCGGTGCCCACCTCGGCGAGGGTGGGCAGGTGGTCGGGGAGCGGGTTGCCGGCGAAGGCGAGCAGCGCCACCGGTGCGCCCGCCAGCAGCGCGATCAGCACGACCAGCGAGCCGAAGCCGGTGAGCAGCTGCCCGGCCCGCCGGGCGGCGGAACCACGGGGTGCGGTCATGGCGGCCTTCCTTCCTACGGTGCCTCGGTGAGGGCGCGCGCGGTGGCCTCGCCCGAGACGGTGACGGTGCTGTCCATGCCGAACAGGCCGAGCATGTGCCGGCGGTAGGTGACGGTGACCCGGACCTGGATCTGCTTCTCGCCGCCGACCACCGGGAAGGTGACCCGGTAGCGGGTCACGCCGGCCGCCGCGAGGTAGTCGCGGACGGCGGCCCGGGCGTCGGCCTCGTCGATCTCCTTCGGGCCGCCCTCGATCGCCCGGGCCCGGTCGACGGCCTGGCCGCCGCTGCGGGCCGCCTCGGCGGCGAGGTTGTCGGCGCGTTGCAGGGACCGGAGCTGACCGGCGCCGTCGTACGCGACCCCGATGATCGCCAGCACGCCGGTCATGGTGACGGCGAGGAACAGGCTGACCCGTCCCTCGTCCCGCCGCAGCCCGCGCGCCCTCATCCCCGGCTCCGGTAGCGGTCCAGCGGCGAGGTGAAGGTCGCCGAGGCGGTGGTGCGCAGCGGCACGCCGGGCAGGCCGGGGGCCCGCAGGTCGGCGTGGGAGACCACGCAGGTGATCGCGACCGTCACGCTCGCCGGCTCCCCGACCGGGCTGCGGTACGCCGCGTCGAAGCCGGCCGGCCGGCCGCGTACCGAACCGCTGAAGGTGATCCTCGGGGCGCCCTCGCAGTTGAGGCGTCGCCAGTCGAGCTGGCGGCGGACGGCGTTCCGGGCGGCGGCGCGGGCGGTGGCGGCGTCCCGGGAGATCGAGGCGGCCCGGGCGGCGTCGTGCGCGGCCGACTCGACCGCCTCGTCGGCGACCGCCGTCCGCCCGGTCACCCCGGCCAGCACCATCAGCATGATGAACGCCGGGGCCAGCACGGCCACCTCCACCGACACCGAGCCCCGGGCACGGCCGTCCACCGGGGCGCTCACGGGGTGGTCCAGCGCTCGACGGTGCCGTGCGCGGTCTGCCGTACCCCGAAGCTGACGCCCGGGACGACCGACAGGGACCGGCCGGTGACCGTGCAGGTGACCTCGGTGGCACCGGTGAGGCAGGTCGGTTTCGCGCCGACCAGCCAGTCGCCGGCGCTGCCGAGGAACCGGGCGGCGCGGGCCTCGCCCGCGCCCGCCGGGGCGTGCAGCGTCCGCTGGGCGTTGACCCCGCTCTGCGCCGCGTGCAGCGCGGTGGAGCGGGCCACGAACCAGACCGCCACCTGGACGGAGGCGAAGAGCAGCACCAGCACCGCGGGCATCACGACGGCCAGCTCGACGGGGTTCGCGCCCCGGTCCGTACTGGCGGCGGTGAGGCGGCGTCGGACGGCCCGGACGGCGGCGCGCAGGCCGGCCCGGACGGCGGCGCGCGGACCGGGCCGGCCGGGGACGCGGGAGGGCGTGCCGGGGGACCGGACGGCGGCGGCCGTCCGGTCCCGGGACGCGACGGCGGGACGGATGCGGATCACCTGGTCGGGATGCCGTCCATCCACGCCTTGGCCTTGGTCGCGACCAGGGCGGTGACGGTGATGCCGGCCGCGACCAGCCCGGCGATGATCACCGCGGTCGGCACCGGGCTGTCGCCCCGGTCGGCCTCGCGGCGCAGCTCGGACAGGCGGGCCACCGTGGCGACGTAGAGGAAGGTGAGCAGTTGCATCGGGGTGCTCCTTGTCGGGGAGGGGACTACAGGCGGGCCACGAAGGGGTAGAGGATGAAACCGAGCAGGACGAAGACCAGCAGCGAGCCGGGGATGTCGAGGCGGCTGGTGACCCCCTCGGCCCGGGCCAGGTTGTCGGTGCGGATCTGGTCCCGCAGCGAGTCCGCGCGGCTGCGCAGGGTCTCGTGCACCTGCGCGCCCTCGCTGCCGGAGTTGCGCATGATCGCCCCGACGTCGCCCAGCTCCGGGATGCCGATCCGCTCGGCCAGCTCCTGGAGCTCGTCCCACGGGGAGTGCATCTGCATCTGCGCGATCCGCAGCGACTCCTGGATCCGGTCGAAGACCCAGCCGTCGCAGACCGCCGCCGCGCGTTCCAGCGACTGCACCGGGCCGTGCGCCGCCGAGAGCTGCAACGCCACCAGGTCCAGGTAGGTGCAGACCGCCTGGCGGAACTCGTCGCGGGCGGCGTCCGCCTTCGCCAGCACCGCCCGGTGGGCGAGCAGCGCACAGACCATCGCCATCCCGATGCTGCCCAGCACCGGTACGGCCACCGGCAGGTGGACCCCGCCGAGGAAGAGCACCGCGCCGAGCACGGTCGGGATGGCCAGCCCGACCAGTCCGGAGAGGAGCACGGAGAGGGCGTACTGCTCGGGGGTCTGGTCGATCAGGGCGAGCTGCCGGTGCGGCGGGCTGAGCCAGCGGGAGAAGCCGCCCAGCCAGTCCGGCCCGCGCGTCGGGGCGACGGTGCCGGGCGGCTGGTGCAGCCGGCGCAGCGCGGGACCGAGCGCCGGGGACGCCGGCAGCGCCTCGCGGACCAGCAGGAACAGGCCCAGCCCCACCCCCGCGCCGCCGAGCACGGCGATCGCGAGCTGCCAGTTGAGCATCATGCGACCGCCTCCTGAAGATCCGGGGCGGGCAGGAAGCGGGCCGGCGGCGGGGGCTGGCTCATCGACCGCACCCAGACCAGCAGCCCGACGAACGCCGCGCTGAGCACCGCCATCACGAGCTGGCCGAGGACGCTGCCGTACGGGCGGACGTAGTCGATGTTCAGCAGCCCGTACGCGAGCACGACCAGGGTCATGCCGGTGAGGAAGCGGACCGCGAACCGGGGCTGGGTGCGCTTGGCCTCCACCTCGCGCCGGGTGGCCACCTCGGCGGCGGCGGCCGAGGCGATCGAGCCGAGCACGTCGCCGAGGCGCTCACCCCGGTCGGTGAGGTGCAGGATCAGCGCGGCCACCACCTGATCGCAGACCGGGTCGCCGATCTCGTCGGCGAAGGCGAGCAGGGCGGCGCGGGCCGTCCAGCCGGCCTGGAGGCGGGCGGCGAGCAGCCGCACCTCCTCCTGGATCTCCTCCGGGACGGTGGCGATGGTGCCGATGATGGCCTGCTGGAGGCCCTGCCCGGTGGCGGAGACGTCCTTGAGCCGGCGGGTCCACTCGCCGACCGCCTCGATCCGGGCGATGGTCCGCTGCTCGGCCTTGCCGACGGCGAAGAGCCAGGGCACACCGGGCACCGCCACCGCCACGATCAGCCCCACCACCGGCAACCCGCTGAGCAGGAACGCGACCGCCCCGGCGACCAGCGCCACGGCGAGCCGGGCCTGGTGGATCCGGCGTTCCCGCCGGCCGGCGCCGGAGCCGACCCAGATCCGGCGCAGGCCCCGCCCGGCGGCCGGCCGGGGTCGGACGGGCTTGCGGGTGCCGACCACCGCGACCACGGCCAGGACCAGCCCGGCCACGCAGGCCGCCCCGGAGACGACCGCGATCAGCTCGATCTCGCTCATCGGAGTGTCTCCGTTCGCGACTGCGGGGCTCGCAACCCCGGCTCACTCCTCGCGCTCACCGGCGCACCGCCGGGCCGAGGCGGCTGTGCCGGGGACGACGCCAGGCGCCGGCGCCGGCCTCGATGAACCGGGTCAGCAGCCGGGCGTCGTAGCCGACCCGCAGCAGCTGGTCGCGGATACGTTCGGGCAGGTGGCGGGGGACCGCCCGGCCGTCCGGGCCGGGGCCGAAGACCGACGTGGTGATGATCCGGTTGCCCTCGCCGACCCCGATCACCTCCTCCACGTGGGAGACGAAGCGGTGCTTGCGGCCACCGATCGCGGTCTCGTCCTCGACGGTCACGTAGACGATCAGGTCGAGGGCGTTGCCGGCCATCCGGCGGGCCTGGTCGACCGTCATCTCCCGGCCGTGGGCCAGCGCCAGCTCGATGATCCGCTCGCTCACCCCGGCCGGGGTACGGGCGTGGATGGTGCACATCGACCCGCGGCTGGTGGTCATCGCCTGGAGCATCGGCACGATCTCCCGGGACCGCACCTCGCCGACGATGATCCGCAGCACGCCCATCCGCAGCGACACCGGGATCAGGTCGGCGATGCTCACCTCGCCGGCGGGTCGGCCGTCCAGGCCGCGCTCGCCGTGCCCCTCCCGGGACTCGAAGCTCATCACCGCCCGGTGCTTGTGCCCGCGCCGGGCGGGCAGCAGCTCCCGGCTCTCCTCCAGCAGCACGTACGGCTCGTCCGGCGGGATCTCGTCCATCAGCGCCCGGATGACGGTGGTCTTCCCCGCCCCGGCCAGCCCGGCGACCATGATGTTCAGCCCGGCCCGCATGGACGCGCGGAGGAAGTCGCGCAGCAGCGGGTCGATCATCTCGTCCAGGTCGGGACGGGTGCCGCAGATGTCCTCCAGGCTCACGTCCAGCGTGTTGTGCTTGCGGATCACCGCGTACGGGCGGTGGCTGACCAGGAAGACCGCCGCGAGCCGGCTGCCGTCGGGCAGTTGCAGGTCCAGCGTCGGCTTCGAGGTGGACAGCGACCGTTCGGTGGCCCCGGCCCGGCGGGCCGCCGCCTGGAGGATCTCCACCAGCTCCTCGTCGCTGTCGGCGATCGGCTCGGCCCAGTCGACGCCACCGCCGTGCCGGGTGATCCGCACCTGGTCGCAGCCGAGGATGTGCACCTCCTCGATGGAGTCGTCGACCAGCAGCGTCTGGAGCCGTCCCAGGCCGACCAGTTCGGCGGTCACCTGGTCGAGCAGGGTCCGCTCCTCGTCGGCGGTGAGCGGGGTGCCGGCCCGGCGTACCGAGTCGGCGTAGCCGGAGACGACGGCGACCGCGAGCCGGGCCCGTTCGACCTCCTCCTCGTTGGCGTCGAAGTCCCGGCCACGCTGCCACTGGGTGAGCCGCTCGCTGAGTTCCCGCCGCAGCTCGCGGACCACGGCGAAGTCCACCCTGGGCCGGGGCGGCGGCGCCGGGGCGGGCGCGGCGACCGGCGGCGCGTGGTGGTGGCGTCCGTTCGCCGGGGGCAGCGGCGGCATCGTCGAGGTCGCGCCCGGCTGCGGGCGACGCGGGTCGTGGTGGACCGGCTCAAACCGCATCGGGGACCTCCTGCGTCGCCGGCCAGGCCAGTCGGGCCCGGCGGCGGTCCAGCAGCGCCCGGACCGGCGTCTCCAGCCCGGCGGCCGCGCGCATCAGCGGCCGTCCGGCACGGACGGTGCCGCCGAGGCTGAGCACCTGCGCGGTACGCCGGTCCTCCGGCAACCGGCCGATCACCGGCACCCGCAGCGCCTTGCTGATCTCGCCTTTGCCGTGGCCGTCGCCGACCACCAGCAGCCGCAGCGTGCCCGGCGGCACCCGGTGCTCGGTGAAGTCCCGCTCGATCGCCCGGATCATCGACCGGGTGGCCGACAGGTCGGGCAGTTGTGCCCGGGTGACCAGCAGCACCACCGTGGCGGCGCGCAGGATCGGCCACGGTGGACCGGCCACCTGGAGCCGGCCGCAGTCGGCGATCACGTCGTACGGCGGTTGGCCCTTCTCCAGGTCGCCGAAGAAGTCCGCGAAGCGCTGCCAGAGCGGGGTGACGCTGCCGGCCTGGGCCGGGTCGACGACGCCGGGCAGCAGCAGCCGTTCCCGTTTCGGGGCGTCCAGGTCGACCAGTTGGGACCAGAACGCCGACTCCAGGTTGCCGTCGCGCAGTTCGCCGACGGCCAGTTCGCCGATGCCCCGGGGCCCGTCGAGTGCGCCGCCGAGGTAGCCGGCGAGGACCGTCCCGCCGGCCGGGTCGCACTCGGCGAGCACCAGCCGTCGGTGCCAGCTCAGGGTGCAGGCCAGCGCGGACGTGGTGACGCCGGGCGAGCCCTTCGCCGAGACCAGCGCGATGATCGCCATGCTCAGGCCGCCTCGACCAGCACCAGGGCGATCCGCTCCTGCGCGGCCAGCACCACCACCGCCGGCACGTCCCGGGTCGGCAGCGCCACGTAGACCACCACGTCCTCGTTCTCCGGGGTGGCCGTGTCGATCACGGTGCCGGTGAACCGGGTGCCCGGCGCCTGGCTGTCGTCGTCGGCGGGGGTGCTGACCAGCAGCACCTTGTCGCCGGGGTGCAACTTGCGGGCGGGCACCTGGCTGGGCTTGAGCCCGAGCGCGATCTGCTGCTGGCCCGGGCCGAGCAGGGGAGCGTCGGTGAGCTGCTCCATGGTCAGCAGGGTGCCGGGGGTCAGCCCCACCGCCGCCCGCTTGCCGACCACCTCGTCGAGTTGCTTCGCCGGCACCGGGGACAGCCCGGCCCCACCGGAGACCTGCACGCTGACCAGGTCGTCGGCGCTGAGCGTCCGGCCGACCTCGACCGGGCGGGCGACCGCCAGGTAGCTGCCGGTGGCGCGTACCGAGGTGACCGCGAACGCCGCGCCGAGGCCGCCGAGCGCGATCAGCAGCACCGCCAGCCCGAGCAGGCCGGGGCGGGTCCGGCGTTGCCGGACCACCTTGGGCGGGGCGACCGGCGCGTCGACCGGGGTGCCGTTGCGGGTGACCAGGCTCATCGGGTAACCACCTGAAGCTCGTCGATCTCGATCGGAATGGTGCCGCTGGTCCGGGTCTGCGGGATGACGCCGCTCTCGCCGCCCCCGCTCCAGGTCACCGTCCAGTACGTGGTGGCGCTGACCCGGTACGTGCCGGCCTTCGGGTAGCCGGAGTCGTAGCCGCAGTCGGGCGAGGTCTTCCCGGCGCGCTTGCCCTTCGCGTCGTACTCGGTGCCCTCGTCGGCGCAGGTGACCTTGACGCCGTTGCCCATGTTCCAGACGATCCGGTCGAACCGGGCGACGAGTTCCACCCGCAGGCCCCGGTCCTCCTCGGATTCGGTGATCGTCGGCCCGAAGTAGTTCCGGCCCTCGCTGGCCCACATCCAGACCGGCAGGCCGACCAGGCCGGGGCCGGTGCTGCGGCGGGGCGCCACCGCGATCCGGGGCGGCAGCATGGAGATCCGGGCCAGCGCCCGGCGGGCCAGTTCCTCCGGGTCGGGCGGGCTGCCGAAGCCGGGCGGCGGGGCGTCGCGCAGCACCACCGTCTGGGTGCCCAGGTCGCCGCCGTTGCAGGTCTGCACGTACCACTGCTGGCCCGCGGGAGCCTCGGGCTGCGGCTCGGCCAGCTTGTAGTAGCAGCCGTCGCCGTTGTTGAACCAGCCGAGGAACTCGTTGTAGCAGGGCAGCGGCTTGCCGTTCCACTGGCACTTCGGGGCGGTGCCGCCACCTCCGCCGGTGCTGCCGCCGTCTCCGCCGTCACCCGGGTCGCCCGGATCACCCGGGTCGTCGTCCCAGATGGTGCAGTCGTTCTGGCCGGGCGGGCACTCCGGCCCCGGGCCCTCGGCGGCGGCCGGCAGCGGCGCGAGGACGGCCACCAGCAGCGCCAGCAGCGTGCCGGCGAGCAGCCGGCGGGGCGTCCCGGCCCCGGTCGCCGGAGCCGGGACGCGCCCTCCTCCCCAGGTCAGCACGGCTGGTCCTCGTGCGCGGCGCCGGTGCTGATCAGCCACCGGCCGTCCGGGTAGCGGGTCGCGGTCGCGGTGGCCAGGTGCCGTCCACCGCCGGAGCCGGGCACCACCCGCTTGTCCTTGGCGTAGATCAGGCGGTACGCGGTGGCGTCGAGGCAGTCCTGGATCTCCACGGTCGGCGGGACGGTGTCCAGGCTGACCGAGGTCACCGTGGGATCCGAGCGCAGCGTCCCGGTGCGTACCGCGCCGTGCCGGCGGGCCTGGTCGAGGGTCACCCGGACCCGGGTGAGCAGCGGGTCGGCCAGGAACCGGGCGAGCGCGGGATGACGCGGGTCGCTGGCCCGGCTCGCCTCCCGGGACGCGTCCAGGTATCCGGCGTACGCCTTCAGCGCCGCCTGTCCGGCGGCCCGTTCGTCCGCGCTCGACTGCCGTGGGTCGGTGGCCTTGCGGGCGGGTGGCCCGGCGGCCGTTCCCGACCCGTCGCCGCAGCCGGCGGCTGCTCCGGCCACCGCGGCGATGACCAGGCAGGTTGTCCAGCGGCGGGGATGCCGTGTGCGCATCGCCGTGCCCTCCTCGGTGCCGCCCGACGGCCGGATCCCGGCGGCGTCCGGGCATGCGGCAGCGCGCCCGGAGGTTGCCGTCCGGACCTGCGTTCAGTGCTGCCGCATTTACCTGTGTGGATCTGTAGTGAAACGTGCGGCCGGTTACCCGGCGCCTGTCGACGGGGGTTGCGTCCTACCCAAGGGGCGAGCATAGGCTGACGTCCGCCGATGCAACAGAGGCAATTCAATCGAACACGGTGAGTGATGATCGGAGGTGGCCGGGGGTGGACGACGGCGAGCACGGCACGCCCGGACGGCTGGCGCTCCCCGATCGGGGGTCGGCGGCCGACGGACGGGCGGGCGACGGCGTCGATCGTGTCGTACCGGCCACGGATATGGCACCTGTCGATGCGTATGGTCCGATCCGTCCCCCGGCCGCCGATCCCACCACCGGCGATTCCCCACCGTCCGGCACGCCGGCTCCCGGGCACCTGTCGCACATTTCGACGACACCGGATCGTCACCCGGAACCGACGGCTGAATCACTCTCCGTACGGGGCCTGGCCGCCCTGGCCCTGGCCCCGCCACTGCGGCTCGCGGTCGCCCGGCACGCCGTACCCCCGGGGTCGCCGGCCCGGACCGGGTGCGACGGCTGCGGCGCCTCGCTCCGCCTGGGTGGGCCCGGGTCCGGCCCGGCGGCCCGCTGTCCGCGCTGTCGGACCCGGATCGGGGCGCCGGCCGGCAGCGTGGAGGCCGGCCTGGCCGCCGCCCTGGCCGTGCTGGTGCTGCTCGACGCGCCGCTCGCCGAGCGCGCGGCCGTCGCGTGGTGGTTGGTCTGGGCGATTCCGCTGGTCCTGATCGACCTGGCCGTCCGCCGACTGCCCGACCGGTTCACCGCACCGGCCGCGGCGGGAGTGGTCGCGCTGCTCGCGGTGGCCGCGTCGACCGGGGCGGGATTCGAGCCGTGGCTGCGGGCGGTGGCGGCCGGCGTCGGGCTCGGGCTCGCGTTCGCCGCCACCACGCTGCTGCTCGGCCGGCGCGGCTTCGGCCTCGGCGACGCCAAGCTGGCGGTCGGCGTCGGCGCTCTGCTCGGCTGGTACGGCTGGCCGGTGCTGCTGGCCGGGGTGGTGCTGACGTTCGCGTTCTCGGCGGTGACCAGCCTCGGGCTGCTGCTCGCCAGGAAGGTGACCTGGTCGACCCACCTGCCCTTCGGCCCGTTCCTGGTCCTGGGCACCTGCGCCGCCCTCCTCCTCACCCCCTGACCACCCACCACCCACCCGCACGCACCCGCCGTGTGGGGCGGGCCGCGGGCCGCGGGCCCGGGAACTCGGGCCGATGTGCCCACCCCCAGCGCTTCACGCGGCCCCGCGGCACCCAACCCCTGGCGCCCACCCGTGTTGATCAAGAGGTTTGCGTCCCTGGAGAGCGCTGTCCCGTGCCCAAACTTCTTGATCAGCAACCGGGCCAGGGCTGGGCCGGATCGGGGCGGGGGCGGGGTGGGGGTACGGGCGGGGCGGTCAGCGGCGGTGGGCGGTGACGGGGAGTCGGGTGGTGCGGTCGGTGCGGCGATTCAGCAGGTCGGCGGTGGGGCGGGCGGCCAGGAGTGTGACGGTGAGCGTCGCCGCCGCGCCGAGGAGCAGCCCGGCGGCGACGTCGTGCGGGTAGTGCACGCCGACGAAGACCCGGGAGAGCGCGGCGAGCAGCGCCAGCGGTGCGGCGAGCAGCCCGAGCCGGCGGGAGCAGAGCAGCGTGGCCACGGCCAGCGCGCCGGCGATGGTGGCGTGGTTGCTCGGGAAGGACCAGTCACCGGCCGGCGGGCACTGCGCGGCCACGATCCGGACGGCGTCGCGGCAGGGCCGGTCCTGGTCGAAGACGGTCTTCAGCCCTTCGCTGCACCCGTAGGCGAGGACCACGGCGACCGGCGCGACCAGGGCGACGGCCCGTTCCGCCGGGCCGCCCCGGAGCAGCCGGGGCGCGGCGGCGAGCAGGAACAGCGCGCCGAGCAGCAGGATCGCACCCTCGGTGAAGTGCGCCGCGAACCACTGGACGGGTGTCGGGCTGTCGGACGCCACGTCGACGACGTCGCGGTACCACTCTACGCTGATGTCGGGAACGTCCGTCGTGCCGGTGTGATTCATGTGTCACCTCGCCAAATGTTCATACCCCGTTCACCAGGGCCAAACGCTACGAATCACGGAGACCGGGCACATCGTGCGATGGTGAGGGTTTGCCCCTGACCTTCGTCTCAGCCAACTCACAGCCCGGGGCCGATTCGGCCCCCGCCGCGAGGGGGTAACGGGAGTGCCGTGCGCGACGACGAGAGCTGGCGGATCCGCCGTACCGACGCCGACCTGGACCGACTCGGCGAGACGGAGTCGCTCCTCGCGCTGGGCAACGGCTGGATCGGCTGGCGCGGCACCCTCGACGAGGGCGAGCCGGTCGAGATGCCCGGCAGCTACCTCAACGGCTTCCACGAGCGGCGCGAGCTGACCTATCCCGAGGACGGGTACGCCTTCCCGCAGCACAGCGACACCGTGGTCAGCGCGCCCAACGCCGCCCTGGTCAAGCTCTGGGTGGCCGGCGAACCGCTGGACCTGCGCACCGGCACCCTGCGTACCCACGAACAGGTGCTGGACCTACGGGCCGGCGTGGTGGAACGACGGACCGAGTGGATCTCGCCGGGCGGGCACGGGGTACGCGTGCGCAGCACCCGGCTGGTCTCGCTGCCCCGGCACGCGGTCGCCGCCGTCCGGTACGAGGTGGAACCGCTCGGCGACGACCCGGTGCCGCTCCGGGTCTGCTCGGACGTGCAGGCCAACGAGCGGGTGCCGGAACGCGGCGACGACCCGCGCGCCGCCACGGTCGTCCACGACCCGTTGACCGCCGAGGCCCGCCGCTCCGACGGCTGCTCCGGGGTGCTGGTCCACCGCACCGGGCGCAGCGCCCAGCGGGTCGCCGTCGCGGTGACCCACGAGACGGAGCCGCCGGACGGTTTCACCACCTCCGACGACTGCACCCCGGACCGGCTGCGGCTGACCGTCGAGGGCCGGCTGCGTCCCGGCGACCGGCTGCGGATCACCAAGTTCGCCGCGTACGAGTGCGCGCCGGTCGACGGGACCCCGCCGGACGCGCTGGCCGACCTGGTCGCCGCCGAGGCCGCCGACGCGAGGGAGCACGGCTTCGACGCCCTCCTCGCCGACCAGCGGGCCGCCCTCGACGCGCTCTGGACGACCGCCGACGTGGAACTCGACGGCGACCCGGAACTCCAGCAGGCCGTCCGGTTCGCCGTGTTCCACCTGCTCCAGGCCGGCCGGCCCGACGGTGACCGGACCATCCCGGCGAAGGGCCTCACCGGCAACGGCTACGACGGCCACGTCCTGTGGGACACCGAGAGCTACGTGCTGCCGGTGCTGACGTACCTGGCGCCGGAGGTCACCCGCTCGGCGCTGCGCTGGCGGCACGCCCACCTGCCCGAGGCCCGGGAACGCGCCGCCGAGCTGCGGCTGCCCGGGGCCACCTTCCCGTGGCGGACCATCGCCGGCCGGGAGTGCTCCGGCTACTGGCCCGCCGGCACCGCCGCCCTGCACGTCAACGCCGACATCGCCGACGCCGTGCTGCGCTACGTCGCGGCCACCGGCGACGAGGAGTTCGTCGGCGAGGCGGGGCTGGAGCTGCTGGTGGAGACCGCGCGGCTCTGGCACGGCTTCGGGCACTGGTCGGACGACGGCGCCTTTCACGTCACCGGCGTCACCGGCCCCGACGAGTACGCCGCCCTGGTCGACGACAACCTCTTCACGAACCTGATGGTCCGGCGCAACCTGCGCGGCGCCGCCGACGCCGCCGAGCGGCACCCGGTACGCGCCGCCGAGTTGGGTGTCGAGGCCGCCGAGATCGCCGGCTGGCGGGCCGCCGCCGACGCGGTCGCCGTCCCGTACGACCGCAAGCGCGGCGTGCACCAGCAGGCGGCCGGCTTCACCGAGCAGCCCGAGTGGGACTTCGCCGCGCTGACCGACGACGACTACCCGCTGCTGCTGCACTTCCCCTACCTGGAGCTGTACCGCAAGCAGGTGGTCAAGCAGGCCGACCTGGTGCTGGCCATGCAGCGCTGCCCGGGCGAGTTCACCGCCGAGGAGAAGGCCCGCAACTTCGCCTACTACGAGGCCCGTACCGTCCGCGACTCGTCGCTCTCCGCCGGCTCGCAGGCGGTGCTCGCCGCCGAGGTCGGGCACCTGGACCTGGCGTACGACCTGTTCGCCGAGGCGGCCCTGCACGACCTGGCCGACCTGGGCGACAAGACCACCGACGGGCTGCACCTGGCCGCCCTCGCCGGCGCCTGGACCGCGGTGGTGGAGGGCTTCGGCGGGCTGCGCGACGACCGGGGCGACCTGTCGTTCGCGCCCCGGCTGCCGGCCCGGATCCGCCGGCTCGCATTCAGCCTGCGCTGGCGCGGGCAGCGGCTGCGGGTCACCCTCACCCGCGACGAGGCCCGCTACGAGCTGCCCGACGACCCGGACGGCACCGTGGAGCTGCGCCATTCCGGTGAGCCGGTACGCGTCACCGGCGCCGCCCCGGTCACCCTGCCCATGCCCCCGGTCCCCGATCCCGGCCCCGAGCCCCCGTCACCCCCCGGCCGCCGCCCCCACCCCCGCAGCACCCCCTGACCCCCCCACCCCGTCACCCACCCCCCCACCCCCACAGCGCCGCCGCCGCGCGCCCGCGCCCTCCGCTGCGCGCACTTTCAGAGAAGGCGTGGCTATTCGCGAAGGAATACGCACTCTTTCTCTGAAAGTGCGACGGCTGGGGGCACGACGTCGGCGCGATCTTGGACGGGGGGTGGTGGGTAGGGTGGGTGGGTGAGGGGGTTGGAGCGGCTCGGTGCAGGTCACGCGGACGCGGTGTTGCGGTTCGAGCGGGAGAACCGGGCGTGGTTCGCGCGTACGGTGCCGGACCGGGGCGACGACTACTTCACCGGCTTCGCGGCCCGGCACGCGGCGCTCCTCGCCGAGCAGGCCACCGGCGGGTGCCACTTCCACGTCCTGGTCGACGACGACGGCGAGGTGCTCGGCCGGTTCAACCTGGTCGACGTCGCCGACGGCAGCGCCGAGCTGGGCTACCGGGTCGCCGAGCGGGCCGCCGGGCGCGGCCTCGCCACCGCCGGCGTACGGCAGGTCTGCGACCTGGCCCGGGACGAGTACGGCCTGACCCGGCTCACCGCCGAGACCACGCGCGACAACCCGGGCTCACTGGCCGTGCTGCGCCGTGCCGGCTTCACCCCGGTCGGCGAGGTGCTGCTCGACGGGCGGCCGGGGCTGCGCCACGTCAGGGAGCTGACCGGCTGACCCCGCCGTCCATCCGCTCCAGGACGGCCTCCAGCGCCTCGAAGGCGTACGCCCAGTTGTGGCACTTGAAGCTGCGCAGGCCCTCGATCGGGGTGTGGCAGTCCACGCAGTGCACCCCGGCGATGGAGTCCGGCACCTCGGTGTTGACGTACTTGCGCTCGCCGAGGATGACCGTGGCGACCATCGCCCGGTCGTGTACGCCCTTCAGCGCCGAGGAGACGATGTCCAACCAGGTCTGCCGCCGGCCGCACTTGGGGCAGTCCGGCTCGTCCCCGCTCACCCACAGCGGGGCGCCGATGCTGCGCGCCGGCATGCCGAGCAGCTTCTCGATCCGGCGTACGTCGTGCTCCGGGGTGACCCAGCGGTGCCGGCCGGGCAGTGAGGCGGGCGAGTCGTACACGGCGCGGAACAGCACCGGGTCGACCTCGACGGTCTCCCGTGGACGGCTCATCGCGTACCTCCTCCTCGGCGGTCGGTGCCCTCGTCGTACCGCCGGAGCGCCCGGCGCGCAGCCGGATCACCGACACGACGGGTCAGCGTAACGTCGCTGCGGGTGCTAGACATGCAGGCGCGACCGACAGGGAGGGGAGTGCCGGTGACCGCGCCGACCGATGCGGAGCACGCGCCGAACGTGGCCCGGATGTACGACTACTTCCTGGGCGGCTGCCACAACTTCGCGGCCGACCGGGCCGCCGCCGAGAAGATCCTGGAGATCTTCCCGGACACCGGCATCGCCGCCCAGGCCAACCGCCACTTCCTGCGCCGGGCCGTGCGCCACGCCGCCGAGCAGGGGATCCGCCAGTTCCTCGACATCGGCGCGGGGCTGCCCACCCAGGGCAACGTGCACGAGATCGTCCGCCAGGTCGCACCCGACTCGCGGGTGGTCTACGTCGACCACGACCCGGTCGCCGTCGCGTACGCCAAGCGGCTGCTGCCGACCGACGACCGCACCGTCGTCGTCCGCGCCGACCTGCGCCGCCCCGACGAGCTGCTGGCCCACCCCGACGTGCGGGCCGCCGTCGACCTCGGCCGGCCGGTGGCGGTGCTGCTGGTCGCGGTGCTGCACTTCGTCACCGACGCCGAGGACCCGTACGCCGCGGTCGCCCGGCTGCGCGACGCCACCGTCCCCGGCAGCCAACTGGTGCTCTCCCACCTCACCATGGACGGCGCGCCGCCGCTGCCGGCGCAGCAGGGGCAGGCCGTCTACCGGCGCAGCAGTGCCCCGCTGGTGCCCCGCACCCACGCCGACGTGCTGCGCTTCCTCGACGGGTACGACCTGGTCGAGCCGGGCCTGGTCCCGGTGGCGGAGTGGCGGCCGGACGGCGAGCCGCAGGAGCGCATCTCGCACGGCTACGGCGGGGTCGGCGTCCGCCGCTGATCCGGCGGGCCGGAAAACCTCCCCTTTTCGACACCTGCCCGGACGCGCGGCGAGCTGGTGTGATTCGTGTCGGGCGTCGTCGGCCTCGTCCTCCGGCCTCGTCGCCCTGGCGTGCCCGCAGCTGCACGCTGTCACCGTCGTCGGGCCCCGATCGACCAGGGGCGCGACGCGCAGGAGGAAACAGGGGGGTGTGCCCTCCGGGCCGCGTGGGGCGCGACCCGGAGGGCACGCGCACGTCAGGCCCCGGTCGCACCCCGGCGGACCGCCTCGCCGGCCAGCCGGGACCGCCGCCGCTCGTCGTTGCTGACCAGCCCGAACTTGTCGTACAGGTTGGTCAGGTGCTTCTTCACCGCGCTCTCGCTGACCCCGAGCGCGGTGGCCAGCGCCCGGACCGTCGGCGGCTCCGGGAAGGCGGTCCCACCGGAGACGTACGGGCGGCAGAGCACCTCGATCAGCTCCTGCTCGCGCCGGGTCAGCGTCGGGGCCGGCGGCGGTGGCTCCACCCCGACCGTGCGGGTGCCGGTGAGCTGGGGCGCGTGGAACACCAGCCGGGCCGGGCCGATCTCCACCCGGTCGCCGTGCCGCAACAGCCGCGCCTCGCGCACCGGCAGGCCGTTGACCGTGGTGCCGTTGGTGCTGCCCAGGTCACGGATGGTCCAGCCGGACGGGAAGCGTTCCACGAGCGCGTGCAGCCGGGAGACCAGCTTGCTGTCGACGGTCACCTCGTTGCCGGGGGCCCGGCCGATGGTCAGCGCGTCGGCGGTCAGCGGCACCAGCCGGACGCCGCCCACCCCGTGGACCTCGAAGTAGCCCCCCATCACCGGTCGCAGTACGGCTCGGTGGTGGCCGAGGTGGCCGCCTTCGTCCGGTCGGCGGTCACCGTCGCCGACGCGGTGGTGCAGCCGCCCGCCGACCGGTGCGGCTCGGTCCACAGCTCGTACGGCTGCCCGACCGCGCGCTGGCGGAGCACCGGCCGGTCGGCCCGCACCGCCAGGTCGACCGTCCAGGTGCCGCCGTCGACGGCGACGTTGTCCCGGTACTGCTTCCACACCCAGACGTACGCCATGGTCGCCCGGCAGCTCGGCGACCAGTACTGCTTGACCGAGATCGCCTTCAGGCCGCCCGCGTGCCCGTAGGCGGACGCGCCGACCTGGTAGGCGTCGGCGTAGCAGGGGCCGGGCGGGGCGTCGTCCCGACTGGCCCGGCGCGGCTGGGCGACGCCGGTGAGGGTCGTCGACACCGGCCGGCCGGCAGCGGTCAGCTCCAGCGACGCCCGGATCGGGCCGGCGGACCGCGGGACGGCGACCAGCCGCACCTCGCAGCGGCCACCCGGCCCCACCGGTCCGGGGCTGCATCCGTCGCGGACGATCCGCAGGTCCGCCCGGGACGGCCCGCTCAGCGTCACCCCGGTCACCCGGACCGGCCGGTCGTCGCGGTTGCGCACCGACACCACCTGCTCGTCGGACTCGGCGTAGAGCTCCAGCTCGCCGAGGGCCAGGGTGACCGGCAACTGCACCGGGGCGGGCGTCGGCACGGCCTGGGAGTAGCCGGTGGCGAGCACCGCCGCCAGCGCGGTGAGCAGCCCGAACGCGCGCAGCAGCGCGCGCGGGCGTACCCGGGGCGGCCGGCGCTCGACGGTGGCCGACAGCGCCAGGGCGGCGTGGCGGCGGTCGGTCAGCGACAGCGACGCGGCGGCGCCGCCCGGCTCGTCCGCCGCCGGCCCGGCGGCGTCGCCCCCGCCGAGGACGAACGGGGTGACCGGCACCCCGGCCGCCGCCTGCGCCGCACGCAGCTCGTCGGCGAACTCGGCGGCCGTCGCGGGCCGCCGCGCCGGGTCCTTGGCCATCGCCCGCTCCAGCGCCGCGCACACCCCCTCGGGTACGCCGTCCGCGCGCAGGTCCGGCACCGGATCGACGGCGACGCGGCGCAGCAGCGACTCCAGCGACTCGCCGGCGGCGGGAGCGAAGGCGGGCGTGCCGTGGATCCAGTGCAGCACCGTCGAGGCGAGCGCGTAGACGTCCGCGGCGACCGAGGCCGGCGCGCCGCGCAGCACCTCCGGCGCGGCGTGCAGCACGCTGGCGGTGATCCTGCCCCGGGGGTCGGTGCGGTCCGCCGAACAGGGGCGGGCCTGCCCGAAGTCGGCCAGCTTCGGCTCGCCGTACCCGGAGATCAGGATGTTCTCGGGTTTCACGTCGCGGTGCAGCACACCGGCCCGGTGCGCGGTCTCCAGCGCGCCGGCCACGCTGATCCCACCGGCGACGGCCTCCCGCCAGTCGCCGGCCGCCCCGCCGCGCAGCCGGTCACCGAGCGAGCCACCCTCCTCGTACGCCATGAGCAGGTACGGATTGCCGGCGGCGGTGCGACCGGCCTGGTGCAGGGTGACGATGTGCGGATGGCCGGAGAGCCGACCCAGCGTCCGCAGTTCCCGCTCGAAGCGGGTGCGGGACGGGCCGTGCCAGTCGGCGGCGAGCACCTTGACCGCCACCCAGCGGGAGAAGGTCGGCTGCCAGGCCCGGTAGACGACGCCGAAGCCGCCCCGCCCGACCTCGACGGCATCGGTGCAGCCGTCCACCCCGAGTACGGGGTGCGGGCTCTGCTCGACCGACTGCTCGCTGTGGACCATCGCCGCTGAATGCTACCGATGGCCCGCGACATCGCCGTCAGCCGTTCGTGCCCCGTGCGGGGGCGCCCTCCGGGGCGCCCCCGCACCGACCGTCAGTGGTCGTTGTAGAAGCGGTAGCCCCCGCACTCCGACTCGTGGCCGTCCCTGATCCGGCAGAAGAGGAAGCCGATGTACCTGTTCTCGGGCAGGTTGTAGACACCGCCGTCGCTGGCCCGACGGGTGGCGCAGTTGCCCTCCCCGCCCCGGGTGAAGGTGTACAGGGTCGGCCCCTTCGGACCGTCGAGCTTGACCCACATCTTCACCGCGTGGCCGTCTTCGTCCGTGTCGCAGATCTTGACGATGTCGCCGTGCTCGGTGAAGGTCGCCTCACCGCTGTAGTCGAAGAAGCCGCCGCCGACCGCGTCGCCGGTGTTCATCTCGTGGTACGAGTCCGACGCCATGGCCGGGCTGGGCAGGGCGACGGTGAGCGCGGTGACCGCCGCGGCCACGCCGAGCGCCTTGCGCATCGTGAATTTCATGACTCTGGTGTTCCTTTCGGGGTTGTTGCACGGATGCCGTGTCCCGGTGGTGCCTGCCGGACACCGGGGCGGACCCGTTCGTGGAGCCGGGATCAGCAGACCCTGCTGGTCGACCCGTCCGCCCGGTCGCGGCGGCCGGTGACGTGCGCGTGCGACGACGCCGTGTCGCCGGTGCGCCTCACCCTTCGGGGCGGGTGGTGTCGTCCGGCCGGCGCGCTCCGCGGTCGTTGCCACTGACGACGTGGACGCTGAGGTCCCGGTCGGAGTGGGTGGCGGTGAGGGGACGGCAGACGATCGTCATGTCAGCCCCTGCTCCCTCCGGTGGTCGGTCACCGATGAGCCAACCAGTGCCGGACGGCGGCCGACAGGTGACGAAGCGGGGACGCTTTCCTCCCCCGTGGTCGTCGCCGTCCGGCCGCCCGCCCTTGCTCCCGGGTCAGGCCGAGTTGCCCTGGACCACCACGTTGTTGCGCTGGACACCGCTCCGGTCGAGCTGCGGAGCGTTGCGGTCGTTGCCGAAGAGCTGGTTCCAGGAGATCTCCAGGTCGTTCAGCACGGAGTTGCTGTTGGCGTAGATGGAGATGCCGCTGTGGTTGCTGACCCGGTTGTCGAGGATCTTCACGCCGGTCAACGTGTTCATCTCGATGCCGTGGGCGTCGCCGTTGACGCAGACCCCGCACGATGAGTCGGTGACGACGTTCTTGTAGAGGGTGAGCCAGCTCGCGCCCGGCGCGATGACGATCTGCCCGCCGTCGCAGATCCGGCCGCCGCAGGAGTAGATGCCGGCCCGGTGGTTGCGCTCGAAGTAGTTGTTCGCCACGCCGTTGTCCCAGTGACCACCGGCCCCGCTCACCTGGAGCCAGAGCGCGTTGACGCGGATGTCGCGGAAGGTGTTCCACTCGACGCGGACGTAGCGGTTGTGCCGCACCGGCTCGTCGTAGCCCAGGTGCAGGCCCATCTCACCGGCGTTCTCGATGGTCGAGCCCCACCAGTTCAGGTGCCAGGTGCCGAGCACCACCGCCGCGTCGGCGCGCACGTTGCGGATGTGCACCCGGTCGAAGGTGATGTGTTGGGTGCTGCCGTTCTCACCGAACACGAAGACGGGCGCGCCGCACCCGTCGGTGCAGCGGAAGGACTCGCTGCCGTCGAACGAGCCGGACAGGCGCAGGTTCTCCACCACGACGTGCTGGGAGTGGTGGATGCTGACGATCGAGGTGCTCTGCCGGCCCTGGTAGTGGAAGCCCACCCCGTCACCCGCGCCGGAGATCCGCTTGCCGGAGACGCCGCTGATCGCGTAGCCGCCGGTGTGGCCGTCGGGTACCTGGATCATCGAGGTGATCACGATCTGGTCGTAGGCGTTGGCGTTCATGCCGGCCACGCACTGACCGTAGGTGCCGAGGTCACCGGCATGGCAGACCCTGGTGTTCGCACTCGCGGGCGCCTCGACCAGGCCGACGGCCGCGACCGCCAGGACGAGTGCCGAGAGTACGCCCAGCGTGCGCCGCGCCGGGCTTGTCCGTGGAGACACGTGCCACCTCCGTCGACACGGGCTCCGGCGCCGCTGCCGGAGCCGCATTGACGGTTTACAATACCTATAGTTTTGCCAACCTGGTTGGTTCCCCCCCCCGGGGCTGTCGAGGACGCCGTCGCGGTGAAGACCAGCCTCACGCGACGTCCCGCACGGTGGCCGGGTCGATCAGATCCCGCTCGGCCGCATCGCCCTGCTCAAGCTCCGCCATCGACCTGCGCAGGGCGGCGGCGTTGCTCGGGTTGCGTAGCAGGTACTCGGTCTCCTTCATCGACTCGTACTCCGCAAGGGGCACGATCACCACGGGCTCGTGGCCGGATCGAGTCATCACCACTTCCTCCGCGTCGTTGATGACGCTGTCGAGTTCGGCGGCCAGGTTCTGCCGTAGCTGGGTGAAGTTCACGGTCCGCACGACGACCTCCATGGCAAGCACAGAAACCTGTACTTCAGGTGGGCCTGCGGCGACATGCACGTGCGCCGGCTACTGCCGTAGGGGCACGCGCACCACGATGAGAGACGGGCGAAGGGCTGCTGACCTGGGGAAGAGTGGGCCGCCAGGGACTCGAACCCTGAACCTATGGATTAAAAGTCCACAGCTCTGCCATTGAGCTAGCGGCCCGTCGGCCCTCAGGCTACCGGACCTTGACTGGGTAGGCCTTCCGGCTTCCGGCCGATCGCGCCCCGCCTGGACGCCCGCGCATGCACCCGAGCCTCCCGGCCATGGCCGCCGGCGGCGCGTACGGGTGAGCTGGAGGGCATGCGAACCCTCTCCCTCGCCGCCGCCACCGTCGCCACCGGTCTCATGGCGGGGCTCTTCTTCGCGTACGCCTGCTCGGTGGTGCCGGGCCTGGCGGCGGTCGACGACCGGACGTTCGTCGGGACCATGCAGTCGATCAACCGGCGGATCCTCAACGGCTGGTTCCTCGCGGCGTTCCTCGGCGCGGTGCTGCTGATCGGTCTGGCGGTGGCGCTGCACGTCACGGTCGACGGCCGGGTGCTGGCCTGGACGGTCGCGGCGCTGGTGTCGTACGGCGCCACGCTGCTGATCACCATGCGGTGCAACGTGCCGCTCAATGACCGGCTCGACGCGGCCGGGCCGGTGGACCGCATCGCCGACCTGCGGGCGCTGCGGGACGGCTTCGAGGCGAGCTGGGCGCGGTGGAACCTGGCCCGTACGGTCACCACCGTCGTCGCGTTCGCCTGCCTGGTCGCCGCGCTGGCGTCCGGGCGGTCCTGAACCGGGCGTGATCGACTCCGTATGCAGTGAACGGGGGCGCGCGGACACCGCGACACGCCGCGAGCGGAGTCGATCACGGCGCGGACCCGGGGGCATGGGGACCCGAGCGCGGGGAACCGTGACGGGATGAGGATGACCAGCACCCCGGCCGTCGCGGCGTCGAGCGAGGAGCCGGGCCGGACGGCGTACGGGAGCCGGGTGGCGAGGTGCACGCCTGGCAGCCCGGCCGGAACTCGACCGTCTGCGGCCTCCAACTCAGCCGTACCCGGCTGCGCCGGTTCCCGCACGTACGGTTCGACTACACCTCCACCGACGTGCTCACCGAGGCCGATCCGGTGGGGTTCGTCTGCCCGCGCTGCCTCGCCGCCACCCAGGGCCGCCGCCGGCAGGAGAAGTCCTGGGTACGGCAGTCGCCGCGGCCCTGAGCGGTCCGGGGGTTGGAGTCCGGTTCAACGGGTACCGCAGCCGGCATGCGGATCGTGATCGTGGGCGCCAGCGGCAACGTGGGGACGGCGCTGCTGCGCCGGTTGCGTCGGGAGTCGGGGCTGGAACTGCACGGTGTGGCCCGGCGGCTGCCCGGCCCGGACGCCGGTGAGCCGTACGACGGGGTGCGGTGGCACTCCTGCGACGTCGGGGCGCCGGACGCCGCCGGGAAGCTCGCCGCGATCTTCGCCGGGGCCGACGCGGTCGTGCACCTGGCCTGGCAGATCCAGCCCAGCCACGACCAGCGCACCCTGCACCGGACCAACGTCGGCGGCAGCCGCGCGGTGACCTCGGCCGTCGTCGCGGCCGGCGTCCCCGCCCTGGTGTACGCCTCGTCGGTCGGCACGTACGCGCCCGGCCCGAAGGACCACCCGGTCAGTGAGCGCTGGCCCGCCACCGGGGTGGACGGGTCGTCGTACAGCCGGGACAAGGCCGAGGTGGAGGCGATGCTCGACACCCTCGAAGCGGAGCGTCCCGAGCTGCGGGTGGTCCGGCTGCGCCCCGGACTGATCTTCCAGCGTGACGCGGGCACCGAGATCAGCCGGTACTTCCTCGGCCCGCTCGCCCCGGTGCGGCTGCTGCGCTTCGGGCGCATCCCGGTGGTACCCGCCAACCGGCGGCTGCGGATGCAGGCGGTGCACGCCGACGACGTCGCCGACGCGTACGCCCGGGCGGTCCTGGGTGACGCGCGCGGCGCCTTCAACGTCGCCGCGGACCCGGTGCTGACCCCGGATCTGGTGGCCCGGCACTTCAAGGGCTGGACGGTCCCGGTGGCCGTCCCGGTGCTGCGCGCCGCCGCCGCGCTGACCTGGCGCGCCCGCCTGCAACCGGTCGACACCGGCTGGGTCGACCTGGCGTTGAACGCCCCGCTGATGTCCAGCGAGCGTGCCGAGACCGAACTCGGCTGGCGCCCGCGCACCGACGCCGTCACCGCGCTCAAGGAACTCTTCGCCGGCATGGCGGCGCGCGCCGGCACCGACTCGCCGCCGATGAGCGCGGCTCCCGACCTCCCCGGCCGCCCCGCCGCCCTGCTCAAGGCCCGCACCCCCGGCACCGGCAACCCCTACTGACCGCCCTCCCGTCCGGCCACCACCACCTGCACGATGGTTGATCAAGAAGTTTGCGTACCCGGGAAGGCGATTTCCGGACGAAAACTTCTTGATCAACAGGGCGGGGTCGCGTGTGGCGGGCGCGGGCGGTGGGGTCAGGTGGTCTTGGCGGAGGCGCCGAGGAAGAAGATGCCGGGCATACCCCTGGTCTCGAAGCCCGCGCTCGTGTTGCGCCGCAGGGTCGAGTTCTCGATCCGCAGGGTGCCGGTGCGGTCGTTGCTGACGAAGAAGATCGCGCCGCCGCCCTCGTTCGCCCGGTTGTCGCGGATCACCGTGCCGGCGATCCGCACGCCGAACTCGTTGCCGTCGCAGTAGATCGCGCCGCCGCTGCCGCCGCCGGGGGTGCCCGGCCGGGCCGGGTTGGCGCCGGTGCCGACCGCCCGGTTGCCGGTGAAGACGCTGTTCAGCACCGTCCAGGAGACCCCGATGCTGCTCAGCGCCGCGCCGTTGGCGCAGGTGCCACCGGTGAACGTGCTGCCCACCACGTACACCGGGCGGTTGTCGTACTGGCTGAGCACCCGCAGCGCCCCGCCGCCCAGGTCCTGCCCGGTCCGGTCGCAGCGGTTGCCGGTGAACCGCGAGTTGACCACCTTCACCCGGCCACCGCGTACGAAGATCGCGCCCCCGCCACCGCCCTCGGCCTTCTCGCCGGTGGAGTCGCCGTCGGCGAAGGTCAGGTTCTGCACGGTCAGCGTGGGGTGGTCCTGGTTCTGGCAGTGCGAGGTGGTCCAGCCCTGCGCGCCGTCGCAGGTGTTCATGTAGAGGATCCGCCGCTCACCGCCACCGGAGAGGGTGACCTTGCCGCCGCCGTCGAGCACGACCCGCCCACCGACCCGGTTGCGGACCTTCGCGGTGGCCGTCATCCGGATGGTCACCGGGGCGGGGCCGCAGTCGAACGTGATGATCCCGCCGGCCGCCACCGCCTTCACCACCGCCGCCGAGGTGCAACTCGCCGGGGTGCCCGTGCCGACCGTCCTGGTCGGACGGGAGGTGTCCACCGCCCGCGCCTCGACCGGGACCGCCGCCCGGCCGTCCGGGTTGCCGGCCGTGAACGCCGGTGCCGCTTTGGTGGGGCTCGGTGACGGGCTCCTGCTCGGCGTGCGGCCGGCCGCCGGGGTCGACGCCACCGGACTGGCCGGCGCGGCGACGGGGGTCGCCCAGCGGGCGTCGTCGGAGGGCTCACCGCCGCAGGCCGGAAGACCGGCGGTGGCGACACCGAGGACGAGCAGGACCACAGCGGACGGCATGCGCACCCGCCCGATGCTAGGGACCGCTCACCGGACCCGCCGCATCCCCGGCCGAGGATTAACCCGCACCTAAGCCGGCACCGGAACCGCACGCTCCGGGCAGTCGGCGCCCGGTGCGGGGAAACGCCTCAGAAGTCCGCGAAGAGGTACGGCAGTTGGCGCGGGAAGAGTCGCCGCAGCTCGGCCGCCGCCTCCGGGCCGACCGTGCCGAGCCCGCGTACCGCCACCTCGGCCGGGTCGAGCACCCCGTACGCCAGGGCGGAGAGGCCGGCGGCGGTGAGCGTCGCCGACGGCGCCGACCCGCCGGAGGTCAGCTCCAGCTGGCCGGTGGTGCCGTCGAGCAGGTGGGTGCCGCCCAGCCAGCGGTCGTCGACCAGTTCCACGCGCACCCGGCCCGGACCGGCCGGCAGGCCGGCGAGCGCGTCCACGGAGAGCAGCCGGGCCATCGGGGCGGGCGAGCCGGGGCGGGACACTCGCGCCTCCACGTGCACGGCCAGGTCGGTCAGCCACAGCTCGGGCAGCTCGTCGGCGGGCACCTGGAGGCTGATCCGCTCCACCTGGTCGACGTGCCGGGCGAGGAACTGCAACAGCAGCGCCCGCGCGTACGGGCCGTCCACCAGCAGGTCGTCGCCGTGCAGCTCGCCGCCGTGGTCGTCGATGCGGTAGGTGAGCACGCCGAGGGTCGTGCCGTCGATCCGGGCGGTGACCAGCCAGCGGTCGTCCCGGTCGCGCAGCCCGACCGCCCGGAAGTCCGGGAAGATCGCGAAGCCGTGCCGCTCCCACAGGCACCGTTCGGTGAACGCCCGGTACCCGGCGTAGCCGGCGCCGATCCGCTCCCAGGTCACCTCGCCCGGCAGGTCCGCCCGCAGCAGCGGGCCCAGGTCGGCCGGGGAGAACCGGACGGTACGCGCCCGGGGCAGCCCGACGTAGCCGAACCGTTCGTAGAAGCCGGCCCGGAACGGGTACAGCGCGCTGATCCGGTGCCCCTCGTCGCGCATCTCGTCGAGGAGCTGGTGCAGCAGCGCCCGGACGTGCCCCTGCCGGCGGGCCAGCGGATGGGTCGCCACCCCGGCCACCCCGGCCATCGGCAGCACCCGCCCGCGCAGGTTCTGCCGCATCGGGATCGCGCTGGCCGCCGCCCGGGTCTCCCCGCCCTCCTCGACGACCAGCGTCCGGTTGCCCTTGTTGTACGGCAGGTACCGGTGGAACGCCTCCACCCGCTCCCCGGTCAGCGGCGACGCCTCGAAGGCGTACGCCTGGAGCGGGAAACTGGTGGTCAGGCGTTCTTCGGCGGCCAGCCGGCGGATGGGCACCCGTCCATCCCAACCCGGCCGGCGCTGCGCCGCAACCCGGTTGCCCGGGCTCAGACCTCGACCAGGTCGGAGACGACCACGGTGACGTTGTCCGGCGCGCCGGCCTGGTGGGCCAGCTTCACCAACTGCTCGCCGCACTGCTGCCGGTCGGCGTACGTGGTCAGCGCCGCCTGGATGGCGGTGTCCTCCACGTAGTCGGAGAGCCCGTCGCTGCACAGCAGCAGCCGGTCGCCGACGAACACGGTCAGCACCCCGATCGCCGGGGCTGCGTCCGCGCCCTGCACGGCCCGGGTCACCAGGGACCGCTGCGGGTGGTGCCGGGCCTGGTCGGGGGAGAGCGCCCCCTGGTCGACGAGCGCCTGGACGAAGGTGTCGTCCCGGGTGAGCTGGGTCAGCTCCCCGTCGCGCAGCAGGTAACAGCGGGAGTCGCCGACCTGGGCGAGGACCAGGGCGTCGCCGGCGAGCAGGCCGGCGGTCAGCGTCGTACCCATGCCGTCGCGGGCGGGATCGGCGGAGATCGCGGCGCGGATGCGCTGGTTGGCGGTGGCGACGACGGCGCGCAGCGCCTCGGCGGCCTCGTCGGGGACGGTCGGCGGGACCAGTTCGTCCAGGATCCGGATGACGATCTCGCTGGCCACCTCGCCGGCGGGGAGTCCGCCCATGCCGTCCGCCACCGCCACGAGGCGCTCACCGGCGAGGGCGGAGTCCTCGTTGTTGGTGCGGACCAGGCCGACGTCGTTGAGGATGGCCGAGCGGAGGATCAGCGTCATGCGACAAGCTTGCCGGAAAGACCCGGCCGGCGTCTCTACCGCCCCGGTGGGTGGAGTGGGAGAAATGTTCCCGACCGGCGGGACGCCGGGTCCCGATCGGCCGCCCCGCGGGCCCGGTACCGCCCCGTGGGCTGCGGAGCGACGCGCGACGCGACCCCCGGGACGCGCTGGTTAGGGTGACCGGCGACGACGGGGGGTGCGCGGTGGCGGAACGACTGCAACCGGTGCTGGCCGGCGTGGTGACCGCCCTGGTCGGCTTCGCCAGTTCGTTCACCGTGGTGCTCGCCGGGCTGCGCGCGGTCGGCGCCGACGAGGCGCAGGCCGCCTCCGGGCTGCTCGCGGTGAGCGTCGCCTCCGGGCTCTGCGCCCTCTGGCTGGGGCTGCGGCACCGGATGCCGATCGCCGTCGCCTGGTCCACCCCCGGCGCCGCGCTGCTGGTGGCGACCGGTCCGGTTCCCGGTGGCTGGCCCGCCGCGGTGGGCGCGTTCCTGGTCTGCGGGGTGCTGATCGTCGCCGCCGGGCTCTTTCCCGCGCTGGGTAGGGCGGTCGCCGCGATCCCCGGCCCGGTGGCCGCGGCGATGCTGGCCGGGGTGCTGCTGCCGTTGTGCACCGCCCCGGTGCGGGCGCTGGTCGAGGTGCCCCGGCTGGCCGTACCGGTGATCGTCACCTGGCTGGTGCTGCACCGGTTCGCCCGGCGGTGGGCGGTGCCGGCGGCGCTGGTCGTGGCGGTGGCGGCGATCGCGGTGACCACGTCGGGCGGGAGCGTGGGCGGTCTGCGGCCGGTGGTCGAGCTGACCCCGCCGACCTTCACCGTGCCCGCGGTGGTCGGTCTGGCGCTGCCGCTCTTCCTGGTCACCATGGCCGCCCAGAACGTCCCCGGCACGGCCGTGCTGCGCGGCTACGGATACCGGCCGCCGCTCGGGTCGGCGCTGCGGGTGACCGGGCTGGGCAGCGCGCTGGGCGCGCCGGTCGGCGGGCACGCGGTCAACCTCGCCGCGATCACCGCCGCCCTCGCCGCCGGGCCGGACGCGCACCCGGACCCGGACCGCCGCTGGATCGCCTCGGTCACCGCCGGGGTGGGGCTGGCGCTGCTCGGCCTCGGCGCGGGGGTGGCGACCGCCCTGGTGCTGCTCTCCCCGCCGGTGCTGATCGAGGCGGTGGCCGGGCTGGCGCTGCTCGGCGCCCTGGCGACCGCGGTCTCCTCGGCGGTCGCCGAACCGGAGGGGCGGGAGGCCGCCGTGGTGACGTTCGTGGTCACCGCTTCCGGGGTGAGCCTGTTCGGGGTGGGCGGCGCGTTCTGGGGCCTGCTCGCCGGCTGGCTGATGCTGCTGCTGTTCCGTGCCCGCCGTACGCCGGGGACCGGGGCCGTCGCCGGTGCGGCCGGCGACGGAACGGTCGCGGCCGGCGGCGCGCTGCCGCACGACCGTGCGGGGACGGCGCCGCACGAGGGCGTGGCGCCGGTGCCGCCGGACGGTGCGGCGGTGCCGCGTGACGCGACGGTGCAGGACGACGTGGCGGCGGTGCCGGGCGCGGGCGTGGCGGCGGTGCCGCAGGACGACGTGGCGGCGGTGCCGCGTGACGGCGCGGCGGCGGTGTCGCCGGACGCCGAGGGCGGGGACGCGCGGTGGCGCGACGACGGCCGGGCGGCGCAGGTCACCCGGCGCTGACGGCGGGCCACGATCCGACCGGGAAGCCGCCCGGGTCATCGCCTGCTTCCTGAACAGGGCTGGAGCCTGCTCCGTGCGATCAGGTCCGTGGCGTCCGACAGGCAGGCGGGGCGGACCCGGCGGACCCGGCCGAGGGCATCCCGGCGCGGGTCACTCCTCCGGCGGCAGGTCGCCGGCGGGGACGTCGAGGCGTACCCGGCCGTCGGCGACCGTGGCGATCTGGTCGGCCAGCACGTAGACCGCGCCGGTGCGGGCCAGCTCGGTCGAGACCTTCAGGTAGCCGGTGCGCAGCAGGCGGGCGGCCAGGTCGGCGGGGACCTCGGGCTCCTCGACCGCCGCCGCCTCGATCAGCTCGTCCAGGCTGCTGCCCGGGTCGGCGGTCGGCGCCTGCACGGTCACCGCGTTGGGGTCGCCGCGCTGCACCAGGTCGACGGTGCCGACGTCGACGCCCTCGGCGTCGACCACCCGCATGCCCGTGGTGACCCGCGAGATGACCGTCTGCTCTCCGCTGCCCTGCTGCTCCATGTCCGCGCGGTTCCCGGCCCCGCCCCGCGCTAAACGCACCCCGCCCGCGCTGTACGCGCTCCGCCGGGCCGCGAGCGGTCAGGGGGCGGTCGGCGGGGCCCAGGCGCTGGGCGGGCGGGGGGAGAGCTCACGCCAGGCGTCCGTGCCCTCCAGCAGCGCCCGTACGGTCTCCTCGGCCTCCTCGGCGCTGGCGTACTCATAGAACTGGGAGACCCCCTCCGCGCCACCGGCCCGCTGCTCGACGTGCCAGCGGTCGCCGTCCACCCGGAGGAAGACGTCCCGCCGGGCCAGCCGCCCCCACTTACCGTTCCACCAGTGCCTGCGCTGTTCCATGGCGGGACTCTATCGAACATGTGTACGACACGGAGCGGCCCCTGTGGGATTCCCACAGGGGCCGATGTGCGATACGTCGCGTCAGCGCGGCGCCGGCGGCTCCGTACGCCGACCCAGCACGTCGTCGAGCGCGCCGCGCTGCTGCCCCGGGGTGGTGTGCCCGGCCGCGACCAGCGCGTCGCGGATCTCGGTGAGCAGCCGCACCTCCTCGCTGGGGGCCTTCGGCGGCGGCTCCTCGCCGCGCTTGCGGCGCTCGGCGAGCTTGTTCATCGGGAAGACGACCAGGAAGTAGAGCGCCGCCGCGGTGAGCAGGAAGGTGATCAGGGCGTTGACGAAGGCGATCCAGTCGAAGGCGATGCCCCGGAAGGTCGGGGCGGTGCCCGCCAGGCCCTTGTCGCTGCCGGTGATCAGCAGCACGAACACCCGGATCAGCGGTTCCAGGAAAGACTTGGTCAACTGGGTGACCACGCCGGTGAACGCGGCGCCGATGACGACACCGACCGCCAGGTCGACGACGTTGCCGCGCATGATGAACTCTTTGAAGCCCTTGAACATCCGCACTCCCGTGCTGTTCGATTCTGCGTCCGGGACAACCTATGCCCCCGAGGGCGGCTCCAGAAAAGCACCGGCCTCGATCGCCGCCCGCGCCGGGTCGCCGGCCCGGATCGCCTCGACGAGCCGACCGTGGTCGACGTACCGTTCCGGCTCCAGCGTGTCGCCCATCGCCTGGGCCACCGTGCTGCGCAGGGCCGCGCCGACCGAGGCGTAGAGCTCGGCGAGCATGCCGTTGTGGGCGGCGGCGACCACCGCCGTGTGCAGCGCGGCGTCGGCCTCCACGAAGTCGGCGACCCGGCCCAAGCGCCAGGCGGCCTCCCGGTCGGCGAGCGCGCCGTCGAGCGCCGCCAGGTCCTCGGGGGTACGCCGCAGCGCGGCCAGCCGGGCCGCCTCGACCTCGAAGGCGCGTCGGACCTCGACCACCTCGGTCATCCGGTCGTCGGTGAGCCGGCGGGCCACCACCGGGGCCAGCTCGTCGGTCGACACCACGTACGTCCCGGAGCCCTGCCGGCACTCCAGCACCCCGGCGTGCACCAGCGCCCGGACCGCCTCGCGGACCGTGTTCCGTCCCACCCCGAGCGCGGCGACCAGTTGCGGCTCGGTCGGGATCCGCCCGCCGACCGGCCACTCGCCGCCGAGGATGCGGGCCCGGAGCTGCGCGATGGTCTGTCGTACCCGGTGCCCGCGCGGGGGCACGGCGACGGAATCGACGGCGGGTGTCACCGGTTACACCTCCTGCCGAAATTCATCCCATGATTGTAGGTTCGAGGTCATGACCCCGCCACCCACCGCCTGCGCCGAGGCGCCCGCCGACGCCCGTACCGACGCCGTCGCGGTCGCGCCGACCGCCGGCGTCACCCCCGGACCCGCGCCGACGGCCGCCCCGGCGACCACCTCCGGCCCGGTCACCGGCGGGCTGCTGGTGCTGGTCGGGATGCTGCTGGTCGCGCTCAACCTGCGCGCCGCCGTCACCAGCCTCGGCGCCCTCCTCGACGAGGTGCGCACCGGGCTGGCGCTCTCCGGCACGATGGCCGGCTTCGTCACCACGCTGCCCACCATCGCCTTCGCCGCGCTCGGCGCGCTCACCCCCTGGCTGGTCCGCCGCTGGCCGGCCGCCCGGGTGCTGATCCTCGCGATGCTCGCCCTCACGGTGGGCCAGGTGCTCCGGGTGGTCACCGACTCGGCGGCGGTCTTCGTGCTCACCAGCGCCCTCGCCCTGGCCGGCATCGCGGTGGCGAACATCCTGCTGCCGATGCTGGTCAAGCAGCACTTCCCGCACCGCACCGGGCTGGTCACCGGGGCGTACACGATGGCCCTGACCGTCGGCACGACGGTGGCCGCCGCCTCGGCGGTGCCGGTCGCCCACGCCTTCGGCTCCTGGCGGGCCGGGCTGGGCGTCTGGGCCGCGCTGGCGGCGGTGGCCGTACTGCCGTGGGTGCCGCTGGCGCTGCGGGCGCGTGCCGCCCGACGGGCCGCGACCACGACGGCGGCCCCCGCGCCCCGGGTGCGGATCCGACCGGAGCGCACCCGGCTCGGCTGGGCGATGGCGGTCTACTTCGGGGCGCAGTCGCTCAGCGGGTACGCGATCATGGGTTGGCTGGCGCAGCTCTTCCGCGACGCCGGCTACCGGGCCGAGACCGCCGGGCTGCTGCTGGCCGGGGTCACCGCGCTCGGCGTGCCGGTCGCGCTGCTGATGCCGACGCTGGCCGGCCGGCTGCGCACCCTGCTCCCGCTGGTGCTCTCGCTGACCGCCTTCTCCACGGCCGCCTACCTCGGCCTGGCCCTCGCGCCGCACGGGCTCGCGCCGCTGTGGGTGCTGCTGCTCGCCCTCGGCCAGGGCGCCTTCCCGCTGATCCTGACCACCATCGGCCTGCGGGCCCGCACCGCCGAGGGCACCGTCGCCCTGTCGGCCTTCGCGCAGAGCACCGGGTACGTGATCGCCGCGCTCGGCCCGCTGCTGGTCGGCATCCTCTACGAGGCCACCGGCGGGTGGACCGCCCCGATCGGCTTCCTGCTCGGCGCGCTCGCCGTACAGACGACCGCGGGCATGGTGATCGCTCGCCCCCGATTCATCGAGGACGAGCGCTGAGGGGGAAGGTCAGGAGGAGGCCGGGGTGGGGTCACCCGCGACGGCCTGCTCGACCGTCGGGTAGGTGTGCAGCACCTCGACCAGACCGCTGACCTCCAGGATGCGCAGCACCCCGCGCTGCGGAGCGGCCAGCCGCACCACGCCGCCGGCCTCGTCGCAGCTGTTCTTGGCGCGGACGAAGACCGACAGGCCGGTCGAGTCGCAGAACGACACGTTCGCGAGGTCGAAGACGAGGCGGCTGCGGCCCTTGTCGAGCAGGTCGGTGATCTGGTCCTGCAGCTGCGGTGCGGTCGCCATGTCGAGCTCGCCCGCGACCGACACGACGACGACGTCGCCGCGCTGTTCCGTGTGCACCGTCAAGGACATTCGGACCTCCTGTTATCGGTGGAACGGTATCCCACGATCGGGGTCGTACGCAGAACGGGAGCGGCATCCGGTGGGCCTGATCATTCCTTTGCCTCGTGGCAAGTAAGTCGCCAGGTCCCGGTGATAGAGTCCGCCCGTCCAGCTCAGAGGAGGGATCATGGCCCTGACCATCGAGGAGAGTGGCCGGCTCGCCGGCCTGCTGGCCGAGCACGCCGAGCGTGTCGTCCAGCGCTGGACGGAGGTCGTCGCGGCGTCGCTGCGCGGCCGGCTCAGCCACGCGGAGCTGCGCCTTCAGGTGCAGGAGCTGCACCGTAGCATGATCGACGCCGGCGCCGAGGGGCTGACCGACGTCCATTCCGAGCGTGCCGCCGAGGTGCGGGCCGTGCTCGCCGAGCTCTCGCGTGGTCGGGCCCGGCAGGGCTTCTCCGCCACCGAGACCGCGATCAGCATCTACGCCCTCAAGGACGTGCTCGTCGAACTCACCGAGGCCGGCGACGTGGAACTGCGCGACGTCATCGCCTTCAACGCCCTGATCGACCAGATGGGCCTGTTCACCTTCGAGACCTACGTGCAGACGCGCGAGGGGCTGATCGCCGACCAGGCCGAGCAGCTGCTCGAACTCTCCACCCCGGTGGTGAAGATCTGGGACGGCGTGGTGGCCGTGCCGCTGGTCGGCACGCTCGACTCGGCGCGCGCCCAGGTGGTGATGGAGCGGCTGCTGCAGACCCTGGTCGACACCGGCTCGCCCTACGCGATCATCGACATCACCGGTGTGCCCGCGGTGGACACCCAGGTCGCCCAGCACATCCTCAAGACCGTGGTGGCCGCCCGGCTGATGGGCGCCGACTGCATCATCTCCGGCATCCGGCCGCAGATCGCGCAGACGATCGTCGCCCTCGGCATCGAGTTCGGCGACATCGCCACCAAGGCCAGCCTGGCCGACGCGCTGCGCCACGTGCTGCGCCTCACCGGAGTCGAGACCGCCCGCCGCCACGCACGCCGGGAGGCGTGATGGAGCGGGTGCCGGTCCTCAAGATCGGCGACATCCTGCTGGTGTCCATCCAGATCGACATGTCCGACCAGACGGCGGTCACCCTCCAGGAGGACCTCGCCGAGCGGATCGTGGCGACCGGCGCGCACGGCGTCATCATCGACATCACCGCGCTGGACATCGTCGACTCCTTCGTCGGGCGGATGCTCTCCACCATCGCCTCGATCTCCAAGGTGCTCGACGCCGAGACGGTGGTCGTCGGGATGCGGCCGGCGGTCGCCATCACCCTGGTCGAGCTGGGCCTGTCGCTCAACGGCATCCGCACCGCGCTGAACGTCGAGCGCGGCATGGAGTTGATCGCGGCGACCCGCGAGGACGACTTCGGCCTCGACGAGGCCGAGGACGTGGAGTCCGGATCGGCGGCGACATCCGCATGACCGCGGGCGTCGACCTGGGCCCCAAGGCGCAGGCGATCGGCAGCGACGAGGACGTCGTCCGGGTCCGTCAGCTGGTGCGTACCGTGGCCGTGGCGGTGAAGCTCTCCCTGGTGGACCAGACCAAGCTGGTCACCGCCGCCAGCGAGCTGGCCCGCAACACCCTGATCTACGGCGGGGGCGGCAACGCCGAGGTCACCGTCGTCGAGGACGGGCGCCGTCGTGGCGTACGGATCGTCTTCGCCGACTCCGGCCCGGGGATCCCCGACCTCGACCTCGCGCTCACCGACGGCTACACGACCGGCGGCGGCCTCGGGCTCGGCCTCAGCGGCGCCCGGCGGCTGGTGGACGAGTTCGACATCCGGACCGCCGTGGGAGAGGGCACCCGCATCACGGTGACCAAGTGGTCCCGGTGAGCGCCGAGACCGTTCCCATCGACGGCGCCTGGTTCCGCGTCGAGTCCAGCAGCGCGGCCAGCGCCGTCCGCCGGGCCGCCGAGCGACTCGGCGTCCAGCTCGGTCTCGATGGGAACCGCGTCGCCGAGCTGGCCATCGTCACCGCCGAACTCACCAGCAACCTGGTCAAGCACGCCCAGGAGGGCGTCCTGCTGCTGCGCCCGGTGCGGGGGGAGGGCGAGGCCGGCGTCGAGCTGGTCGCCGTCGACTCCGGCCCCGGCATGGCCGACCTGACCGTCTCCTCCCGCGACGGCCACTCCACCACCGGCACCCTCGGCATCGGGCTGGGCGCGATCGCCCGGCAGGCGAGCTGGTTCGACTCCTGGTCGCGGGTGGGCAAGGGCACCGTCACGATGGTGCAGGTGTGGCCGAAGGGGGTGCCCACCCCGTCGGTCTGGGCGGCCGGGCTGACCCGGCCGATCACCGGGGAACAGGTCAGTGGCGACGGGTACGCGGTGCGGGTGGCCGAGGGGCGGCACCAGGTGCTGGTCTGCGACGGCCTCGGGCACGGACCGCTCGCCGGCGTCGCCGCCGAGGCCGCGCTGGCCGCGTTCCGCTCCGCGCCGGCCGCCCCACCCGCCACGGTGGTCCAGCACCTGCACCGGTCGATGGCGCACACCCGGGGCGCGGCGCTGGCCGTGGCCGAGCTGGACCCGTCGGCCGGCCTGCTGCGCTACGCCGGGGTCGGCAACGTCGTCGGTGTCGTCCTCGGCCCGGACGGCGGCCGGAAGGGGCTGGTCTCGCTGCCCGGCATCGCCGGTCACCAACGGCCGGTGATCCGGGAGTACGACTACCCGTTCCCGGCGGGCGCGACCCTGGTCATGCACAGTGACGGGGTGGTCGACCGTTGGCGGATCGAGGACTATCCGGGGCTGACCGGCCGGTCGCCGCTGGTGGTGGCCGCCGCCCTGCTGCGCGACGCCGGCATCCGCCGGGACGACGCGTGCGTGCTGGTGGCGAGGAGGCCGGCGTGAACCGGCCCGAGCCGCTCCTGCGGATGGCGCTCCGGGTGGAACAGGACATCTTCATCGTCCGGCAGCGGGGCCGGGAGGTCGCCGACGCCGTCGGGCTGGAGCACCAGGACCAGATCCGGGTCGCCACCGCGCTCAGCGAGGTCGCCCGGGACCTGCTGCGTACCGCGGAGGGGGCGGACGTCGCCTTCTTCGTGGCGGATCGCCCGGACGGTCGTCCCGCCCTGCGGATCGACCTGACCCCGGTGCGTCCGCTGCCCGGCGACCGGTACGAGCCGCAGTCCGGCGCGGTGGCGCGTCTGGTGGACACCCTCGGCGTGGCCCACCCGGAGGGCGATACGGTCGTGAGGATGTCCCGACGTGTCCCGGCCACCGCACAGGCGCTGACCGCCGCGCGGCTGGCCGAGCTCCGCGCCGAGCTCGGGCACACCGCCCCGGCCACCGCCCTGGACGAGCTCGCCACCCAGAACGGGCAGCTCATCGCCGCGCTGGACGAGGTACGCAGCCAACGCGACGAGCTGGCCGTGCTCAACGCGGAGCTGGAGGAGACCAACCGGGGCGTGATGGCGCTCTACACCCAGCTCTCCGAGGAGCTGGAGGAGACCAACCGGGGCGTGGTGGCGCTCTACGCCGAGCTGGAGGAGAAGTCGGCCCAGCTGCGGGCGGCGAGCGAGTCGAAGAGCCGGTTCCTGGCCAACGTCAGCCACGAGCTGCGCGCCCCGGTGACCGCGATCATCGGGCTGGGGCGGCTGCTCACCGACTCCGCCTCCGACCCGCTCACCGCCGAGCAGGCCGAGCAGGTGGAGCTGATCCGCTCCTCCGCGGCGGACCTGCTCTCGCTGGTGAACGACCTGCTCGACCTCGCCAAGGCGGAGTCCGGGCGGATCGAGCCGGAGTGGGCGGACGTCGACCTGCGGGCGGTCTTCGGGCAGCTGCGCGGCACGTTGCGGGCGCTGACCGGCCGGTCGACCGTGGAGCTGGTGGTGGAGGACCCGCCCGCGCCGGCGGTGCTCCGCTCGGACGAGGTGTTGCTGTCGCAGGTGCTGCGCAACCTGCTGCACAATGCGCTGAAGTTCACCGAGCGGGGTGAGGTGCGGATGCGCGCGGAGCGGGACGGGGACCGGTGGCGGCTCTCGGTCTCCGACACCGGCGTGGGCATCCCCGCCGGGCTGCACGAGCGGATCTTCGAGGAGTTCTACCAGGCGCCGGGGACCACCCGGATCGGCGGCACCGGCCTCGGCCTGCCGTACGCCCGACGGTTGGTGACGCTCCTCGGCGGCACCCTGGAACTGACCAGCGAGCCCGGCCGGGGCAGCACCTTCACGGTCGTCCTGCCGGCGGACGGGGGGTGACCGTGGTCGGCGACCAGGCGACCGTGCTGGTGGTCGACGACAGTCGCACCAAGCGCTACCTGTTGGTGAGCTGGCTGACCCGGGCCGGCTTCGCCGTCCGTGAGGCGGAGTCCGGCACGGAGGCGTTGGAGCGGGTCGGGGCGGACCCGACGATCGACCTGGTGGTGCTCGACGTACGGCTGCCCGACCTGAGCGGCTTCGAGGTCTGCGAGCGGATCAAGGCGGACCATCCGGCGCTGCCGGTGATCCACGTGTCCGCGCACGCCGTCGACACGGTGGACCGCACCCAGGGCCTGACCCGGGGCGCGGACGCGTACCTGGCGGAGCCGATCGAGCCGGAGGAACTGGTCGCCACCACGCACGCGGTGCTGCGCTACTACCAGGCGCGGCAGCGGGCCGAGCTGCTCGCCGAGCGGCTGACCGGGCTGGCCGACACCACGGTCGCGGTGCACGCCGCCCCGAACTTCGCCCGCCTGCTGGAAGTGGCGGCGGCCGGTGCGGCGCAGATATTCCGGAGCCCGGCGGCGGTGGTCGCCGAGACCTTCGACGGGGATTGCCTGGCCGGTGTGGTCACCGCGCCGGGCGCCGCCCCGGCGATCGTGCCGTGGGTGGTCGACGACACGGGCGTGCCGAAGGGCGCCACGGTACGGATCGAGGACCCGGCGCAGTGGGCGCTGGCGTCGTGGCCGGCGGAGGACACGGTGACCGTGGCGGCGGCCCGGCTGCGCGACGACCGTGCCCCGCTCTACGTGGTGGTGCCGACGGCGACCCAGACCGCCCGCACGCCGGTGCTGGTGCAGCTCGCCCAGGCGGTGGCCTCGGCCGTGGAGGCGCAGCGCTCCTTCGACGAGGAGCACCGGATCGCGGTCACCCTCCAGCGCAGCCTGCTGCCCCGGCGGCTGCCCGAGGTCGCCGGCCTCGACCTGGCCGTCCGGTACGAGCCGGCCAGCGCCCAGACCGAGGTGGGCGGGGACTTCTACGAGCTGGTGATGCTCGACGGGCACCTGCTGGTGGCGATCGGGGACGTGGCCGGCCACTCGCTGCACGCGGCGACCGTGATGGCCGAGCTGCGGCACGCGGTGCGGGCGTACGCGGTGGAGGGCCACCAGCCCGGGGTGATCCTGCACCGGCTCAACGAGCTGATGCGTACGCTGCTGCGCAACGAGCTGGCCACCCTCTGCCTGCTGCTGCTGCACCCGCCGACCGGCCGGATCCGGATGGCCAGCGCGGGTCACCTGCCGGCGCTGGTCAGCGGCGGCGGCCGGGTGGAGTTCGTCCAGCAGCCCGCGCCGCTGCTCGGGGTGCGCGCCGAGCGTCCCGAGGACCTGGAGTTCACCCTGCCGGCCGGGTCGACCCTGGTGCTCTACACGGACGGGCTGATCGAGCGGCGCGACGCCACCATCGACGAGGGGCTGGCCGCGCTCGCCGCCTGCGCCGCCCGGGTGGACGACGACCTGGACCGGTTCTGCCAGCGACTGCTCGTCGAGCTGGCCCCGCCGGAGATCCACGACGACGTCGCCGTGGTCGCCGTCCGCCGCCGCTGACGGATCCCCACCGGTCACCCGAGCTGTTTGCGGCGTGTCGCGGCGTCACGCACGGCGGATAGCGCGACACGCCGCAAAGGACGGGTGCGGGACGTGGCCGGGGAGAGCGGTGGAGATGGTCCACGCTCGGTCAGTGCAGTGAGCGGGCGTACGCGGCGGGGGAGACGCCGGTGACCGTGGTGAATTCCCGGATCAGGTGCGACTGGTCGCTGTAACCCAGGTCGGCGGCGAGGGCGGACCAGTCGGGCGGCCCGGTCGCGGCCAGCTCGATCGCCTCCTGGAGCCGGTAGCGCCGGATCACCCACTTCGGACCGACCCCGACGTGCTCCAGGAAGAGCCGTTGCAACCGTCGGACCGGGACGCCGTGCCGGCGGGCGAAGTCGTCCACCCGCCGGACGCTCCGGTCGGCGCGGATCTCCGCCGCCAGCGCCATCGCCTCGGCGCTCGCCGGGTCGGGCCGCGGCGACCAGGCGGTGAGGAAGGCGTCCAGGGCCTGGCAGCGCTCGGCGTCCGTACCCGCGCAGCGAGCCGGCGGGGCGACGGACCCGGCGGCCGGTGCGGGCGTCCCACCGGCGACGGCGTCGGGGTGGTCCGGCAGGCCGGCGGCGCGGGCGGCCTCGGGCACCTCGGCGAGCGGGACACGGCGGCCGGTCAGCTCGGCCACCGCGCGCCGCAGGAACGGCCGGAAGCCGCCGGGCCGGAACTGGATGCCGCTGATCCGCCCGACACCGGTCAGCGTGACGGTGAAGAGCGTCCGCCCGACGCCGGCGATCTCGGCGCTCTCCGGACCGCCGTCGGCCTGCCCGAACACCACGTTGACCGCCGGGTGCGGCACGACCCGCTGCGTGAAGGGCGCGGTCAGCTCCCAGTCGATCAGCCAGTAGTGCTCGACCAGGTCGCGCAGCGGCGGCGCCGGCAGGTGCCGCCGGAAGCGCAGCTCACGCCGCAGCCGGGCCGGGTCGAGGATGCCTCGGTGGTCGCCGCGTGGCTGTCGCATTCGTTCAAGACCACCTTCATACGCTGGCCCTATGGCAACGAAGACTAGCGACCTGCTGGCCGTCGCCGGGCCCCGGACCGTCGCCGTGGTCCGCGCGATCGCCGACGACCAGCTCGACCTGCCCACGCCCTGCCCCGACTACACCGTCCGCCAGTTGCTCGGCCACCTGTACGACGTGGTGGTCAACTTCCAGACCCTCGCGGCGCGGCGGGAGGTGGACTGGTCGGCGAAGACCGACCGCCTGACGCCGGGATGGCGTGACGGGTTCGCCGCCGAGGTCGACCGCCTGGTCGAGGCGTGGGCCGACCCGGTGGCCGAGGAGGGCGTCTCGCCCGGCATGGGGCTGCCGCAGTCGACCGTCGGCCTGATGGGGCTGATCGACCTGACGGTGCACGGCTGGGACCTGGCCCGGGCCACCGGCCTGCCGTACCGGCCGGCGGTCGAGGTGGTGGCGGCGGGGCACCGGTTCATGGACGAGATGGGGCCGATGGGCCGGCAGATGGGCGCGTTCGGACCGGAGGTGGCGACCGGACCCGGCTGCACCGAACTGGACCGGCTGCTGGGGCGGGCCGGGCGGGATCCGGACTGGCGGGCTTGACGACGGCTATTCACTGAATGAATAGTGGTCGTGTGTCCACGACGCACGTCCTGCTCGGGCTGCTCGCCGCCGGCAACCGGCACGGGTACGACCTGAAGCGTGCCCACGACACCCGGCTGCCCCGGGCCCGGCCGCTGGCCTTCGGGCAGGTCTACGCGACCCTCGGCCGGCTGGCCCGGGACGGGCTGGTGGTGGCCACCGGCCAGGAGCGCGAGTCCGGCCCCGACCGGACCGCCTACGCGCTCACCGGCCGGGGCCGGGAGGAACTCGACGCCTGGCTCGCCGCTGTCGAGCCACCCGCGCCGTACGTGACCAGCACCCTGTTCACCAAGGTCGTGGTGGCGCTGCTGGTCGCCGACGTGGACACCGCCCGGGCGTACCTGGTCGCCCAGGCGCGGGCGCACACCGACCGGCTGCGCGAGCTGACCGCCACCAAGACGGCGCCGACGGCCACCCTCGACGACGTGGTCGCGGCCGACTACGCCATCGTCCACCTCGACGCCGACCTGAGGTGGCTGCGGACCACCCTGGACCGCGTCGCCGACTGGCACCGGGAGGTGCACCCGTGACGCAACTCGCGGCCCGTGGCGTGGTGAAGGCGTACGGCCCGACACCCGCCCTGCGCGGGGTCACCCTGGACGTCGCCGAGGGGGAGATCGTCGCCGTCACCGGCCCCAGCGGCTGCGGCAAGTCGACCCTGCTGCACTGCCTCGCCGGGATCCTGCGTCCCGACGCCGGGCAGGTGACCTGGCGGGGCGAGCGGATCGACAGCTGGTCCGAGGCGGCCCGGTCGAAGCTGCGACGCACCGAGTTCGGGGTGCTGTTCCAGTTCGGTCAGCTCGTCGCGGAGCTGACCGCGGCGGAGAACGTCGCGCTCCCGCTGCTTCTCGCCGGCACGGGGCGGCGAGAAGCGCGGGCGGCGGCGCTCGGCTGGCTGGAACGGCTCGACGTGGCCGACGTCGCCGACGTCCGGCCCGGTGCGATGTCCGGCGGGCAGCAGCAGCGGTGCGCCCTGGCCCGGGCCCTGGTCACCGAGCCCCGGGTGCTCTTCGCCGACGAGCCGACCGGCGCGCTGGACACGCTCACCGGCGAACAGGTCCTCACCCAGCTGGTCCGGCTCGCCCGGCAGCAGCGCACCAGCGTCGTGCTGGTCACCCACGAACCCCGGATCGCCGCGTACGCCGACCGGGAGGTGATGCTCCGCGACGGCGTCGTGGACACCACCGGGCTGGGGTTGGACCGGCCGTTCGCCGGAGAGCGTCGGTGAGACCGGCCACCCTGCTCCGGCTCGCCCTGGCCGGCAGCCGGACCGACGTCGTACGGGTGGTGCTGACCACGCTCAGCGCCGTGTTGGCCACCCTCGCCGGGCTGGCCGCGCTGACCGTGCTGGCCATCCCCACCCCGCCCGGCGGCGACCCGCACGCCCGGTCGGAGCAGTACGTCAGCGCCCTGCTCCGCGAGCCGGGGCTACGCGGCGGGACCGCCGTGGCGCTGCTGCTGCTCACCATTCCGGTGCTGGCGCTGGCAGGGCAGTGCGCCCGACTCGGCGCCCCGGCGCGGGACCGCCGGCTCGCCGCACTCCGGCTGGCCGGGGCCACCCCCGGGCAGGTGACCCGGATCGCGATCGTGGAGACCGGACTGGCCGGGCTGCTCGGCACGCTGCTCGGCCTGACGGCGTACCTCGGCGGCCGGGCACTGCTGGACCGGCCGGACGCGCGGGGGCGGCTGCCGCTGCCCACCGACGTGCTGCCGTCGACGCCGGCGATCCTCGCGGTGGTGCTCGGGCTGCCGCTGGTCGCCGCGCTGGCCAGCGCCCTGCTGCTGCGCCGGGTGAGCACCACCCCGTTCGGCGTGGTGCGCCGGGCCGCCCGGGAACGCCCACCCGGACCCTGGGCCGGCCTGCTCATCGCGGGCGGGCTGGCCGCGGTCGCCGCCATCGGCCCGGTGCAGGACTGGTACCGGGACCGCCAGCAGGACCAACCCGCGCTGCTGCTCCCGGCACTGCTGCTCCTCGGCGGGCTGGCCGCGACGGTCGGGGTGGTCGTCGGGACCGGGTGGTTGTCGTACACCGCCGGCCGGCTGCTGCACCGGTCCGCCCGGCGGCCCGACACGCTGCTGGCGGCCCGCCGGCTGACCGTCGACCCGTGGGCCGGCAGCCGTACCTTCGCCGCGCTGCTCGCCGCCGTGATCGTCGGCGGTGGCGCGGCCGCTGTGCGGGCCGGCATCAGCGCCGAGCTGGAGGTGCGCCGGCGCACCGGTGCCGGCATCGCCGGCGACGACGACTTCTACCTCGGCACCCTCGACCTGGTCGACCTGGCCGTCGGAGTGGCCCTGCTGATCGCCGGTGGCGGGCTGGTCGTCGCACTGGTCGAGCAGATCGCCGCCCGGCGGCGCGCGTACGCGGCCCTGGTCGCCACCGGGGTGCCCCGGGCCACCATCGGCCGCTCCATCGCCTGGCAGGCGTTCGCCCCGGCGGTGCCGGCGGTGGCCGTCGCGCTCACCGTCGGCCTGCTGCTCGGCCGGGCGGTCACCGGAGGCGGCAGCCGGCAGAGCGGGTACGCCCAGGAGGTCTGCGACGCCGGCGCGCTCTGTGACGACCCGGCCACCCGGGCGGCGTACGTCCGTACCGAGTGGGTGCCCGAGGTGAGCGTGACGCCCGACGTACCGCTGGCGCAGCTGGCCGGGTTCGGTGCCGGCGCCCTGGCCGCGGTGCTGGTGACGGTCGGCGTCGGTCTGCTCTTCCTGCGCGCCAGCACGGCGGTGGAGGAACTGCGGGCCGGCTGAGACGTAACGGTCCGTGGTGGGACGTCGCTGAGCACTGCGGAGGCCCGCCAGTGGGCCCCGCCCCCGGGGTGCACGTTCCCGGGCGGCGGCAGCACGGCGATCGGGAGATCACCAGATGCACAACCAGCCGGGCGGCGCCCCGCCGGTGTTCGTCGACCGGACCGGCCGGCGGCGCCGGATCACCGTCGTCGCCGGCACCGCGATGGGCCTCGGGCTGCTCACCAGCCTCGGCCTCATCCTGGCCGGGCTGTTCGGGGACACCAGCGTCCCGCTGCCCGGCTGGACCGACCCCAAGGCGCGGCCACCGGCCGAGGCGGGCATCGACGGGCCCGACGAGTTCGGCCGGCCGGCCGGCCCGACGGCGCGCCCCACGCCGGTGACCGGCACCGCCGTCCCGTCACCCACGGCCACCCGGACGACCGCGCCGGCCCCCGCCGCGCCGACCGTCGCCCCGCCGCCGGCCACCGACACCGTCCCCGGCCAGGGCGACGAGCGCCGGACGATCAAGCCCAGCCGCACCCCGGGCAAGCCCCGCTGACCATGGCGCGACACGTCGCCCGCCGCGACCCACGGGCCCACTGGGTGCTCCTGCTGCTCGGCCTGCTCCTGCTGCTCGCCGCGCTGACCGTCAACGGCATGGTCACCGGGATCGACGGCGGCTCCGGCCCGTCCGCCGCCCCGGCCGAGCCGGCGCCCGAGCAGGCCACCGCCGCCGGCCCGGTGCTGCGGCTGGACCGACCCGAGCCGGTCAGCCGGCGGATGCCGGACCGGACCGTCGCGCTGACCTTCGACGACGGGCCGGATCCGCGGTGGACGCCGCAGGTGCTCGACGTGCTGCGCCGGCACCGCGCGCACGCCACCTTCTTCGTGGTCGGCTCCCGGGTCAACGACCACCCGGAGCTGGTCCGGCGGATCCTCGACGAGGGACACGAGCTGGGCTCGCACACGTACACCCACGCCGACCTGGGCACGATCTCCCCGTGGCGGGCCGAGCTGGAGCTGTCGCTGACCCGCAAGGCGATCGCCGCGGCCACCGGACGCGAGGTGACCCTGCTGCGGGCCCCCTACTCGTCCACCACCGACACCCTCGACACCGCCCTGTACGACGCGCTGCGCCGCGCCGCCGGCACCGGCCACGTGGCCGTCCTCGCCGACCTCGACACCAAGGACTGGCAGCGTCTCGGCGTACCGGCGATCGTCCGGGCCGCCACCCCGGAGGACGGCCGGGGCGCGGTGGTGCTCCTGCACGACGGCGGCGGGGACCGGAGCCAGACCGTCGCCGCCCTGGACCAGCTCCTCACCCGGCTGTCGGCGCGGGACTACCGGTTCACCGGGATCTCCGAGGGCATCGACGCCCCGCCGTCGACCGTCCCCGCGTCGACCGGCACCCGGCTCGGCGGGTACGCGCTGCGCGCCACCCAGACCGGGGCGCGGTGGGCCGCCACCGGCATGGACGTGCTGCTCACCGTCGCGCTGGTGCTCGGCATCGCCCGGCTGGCCGTACAGGTCGCCTGCGCGCAACGGCACGTGCGCCGGGTCCGCCGCCCGCACGGGCCGCGCCGGGTGGTCGACGCGCCGGTCTCGGTGATCGTGCCCGCGTACAACGAGGCCGCGAACATCGCCGCGACCGTCCGGTCGCTGGTGGCCAGCGCGTACCCGGCGCTGGAGGTGATCGTGGTGGACGACGGCTCCAGCGACGGCACCGCCGACATCGTGGAGCGGATGGGGCTGCGCGGGGTACGGGTCGTCCGCCAGGCCAACGCCGGCAAGCCGGCCGCGCTCAACACCGGCATCCGGGCCGCCCGGGCGAACCTGCTCGTGCTTGTCGACGGGGACACCGTCTTCCAGCCGGACACCGTGCACCGGCTGGTGCAGGGCTTCGCCGACCCGACGGTCGGCGCGATCTCCGGCAACACCAAGGTCGCCAACCGGCGCCGGCTGCTCGGCCGCTGGCAGCACCTGGAGTACGTGATCGGCTTCAACCTGGACCGCCGGATGTACGACGTGCTGGAGTGCATGCCGACCATCCCCGGCGCGATCGGCGCGTTCCGCCGGGAGGTGCTGCTCGCCGTCGGCGGCGTGCCATCGGACACCCTCGCCGAGGACACCGACCTGACCATGAAGGTGCTCCGGGCCGGCTGGCGGGTGGTGTACGAGGAGGGCGCGATCGCCTGGACCGAGGCGCCGTCGTCGCTGCGGCAGCTCTGGCGGCAGCGGTACCGCTGGTGCTACGGCACCATGCAGGCGATGTGGAAGCACCGGCACGCGCTGCGCGAGCCGGGGGCCGGCGGCAGGCTCGGCCGGCGCGGCCTGCCGTACCTGACGGTGTTCCAGATCGTGCTGCCGCTGGCCGCCCCGGCGGTCGACGTGTACGCCGTCTACGGGCTGGTCTTCCTGCCCTGGTCGACGCTCGTGCTGGCCTGGGTGGGGCTGCTCCTGCTCCAGGGGCTGACCGCCGCGTACGCCCTGCGGCTGGACGGCGAACGCTACGGCCCGCTCTGGTCGCTGCCGTTGCAGCAGCTCGTCTACCGGCAGGTGATGTACCTGGTGGTGGTGCAGTCGGCGGTCACCGCGGTGATCGGCAACCGGCTGCGCTGGCAGCGGATGGTCCGCACCGGTGAGGTGGCGGCCCTCGTGGACGCCCGCCCGCCGGCCTGATCAGCCGGTGTCGAACAGCCCGGCCGACCAGGCCAGGGCCAGCCCGACCACGGTCGAGCAGCAGCAGACCAGCAGGGCGGCGGCGACCACGCCGAGGACCAGCCAGGCCGGCCCCCGCCGGGCCGCCCCCGGTTCCGCTCCCGCCGTGGGTACGTCGGGACCGGGCGGCTCGCCGGCCGCCCGGTCCTCGTGCGCGTCGGTCATCCCGTCGCCGGTCAGGCGCGGCCCAGCCGGTCCAGGATCCAGGCGTTGATGAACGCCTCCTCGCGCCAGGCGTCGTACCGGCCGCTCGGGCCGCCGTGCCCGGCGCCCATCTCGGTCTTGAGCAGGTAGTCGCCCTGCGGGGCCAGCGCGCGCAGCCGGGCGATCCACTTGGCCGGCTCGTGGTAGAGCACCCGGGTGTCGTTGAGGCTGGTCACCGCGAGGATCGCCGGGTAGTCGACGGGGGCCACGTTCTCGTACGGGGTGTACGACTTCATGTACGCGTACACCTCCGGGTCGGCGAGCGGGTTGCCCCACTCCTCCCACTCGGTGACCGTCAGCGGCAGCGACGGGTCGAGGATCGAGGTGAGCGCGTCCACGAAGGGCACCTGCGCGACGATCCCGCGGAAGGCGTCCGGGGCGAGGTTGGCGACCGCGCCCATCAGCAGCCCGCCGGCCGAGGCGCCCCGGGCGACCAGCCGGTCGCTCGCCGTCCAGCCGGCCTTGACCAGGTGCCGGGCGCAGGCCACGAAGTCGGTGAAGGTGTTCTTCTTGGCCAGCAGCTTGCCCTCGTCGTACCAGCGGCGGCCCAGCTCACCGCCGCCCCGGATGTGCGCCACGGCGAAGATGACACCCCGGTCGAGCAGGCTGAGCCGGGCGATCGAGAACCACGGGTCCATGCTCGCCTCGTACGAGCCGTAGCCGTAGATGACGCACGGCGCGGAGCCGTCGCGCGGGGTGTCCTTCCGGCAGACCAGCGAGATCGGCACCCGGGTGCCGTCGTCGGCGAGCGCCCAGTCGCGGTGCTGCTCGTAGTCGGCGGGGTCGTACGCCCGGCCGTCCGGGCCGGGACGGACCGGCTTCTGCCGGCGCAGCACCATCTGCCGGGTGACGAGGTCGTAGTCGTACACCGAGTCGGGGGTGACCAGCGAGGTGTAGCGCAGCCGGATCTCCCGGGTGCGGTACTCCGGGTTGGCGTCCAGCCCGACGCTGTAGATCGGCTCGGGGAAGTCGATGTCCCACTCGTCGCCGCCACCGATCGGCAGGACCCGCAGCCCGGTCAGGCCGTTGGCGCGCAGCGAGACGACGAGGTGGTTCTCGAACGCGTCGACCGCCTCCAGCCGGGTGCCGGGGGAGTGCGCGATCAGCGGCACCCAGTCGCCCGGGGCGTCCGCCGACGTCCAGGCCAGCGCGAAGTCCTCCGCGCCGTCGTTGTGCAGGATCAGGAAGCGGTGGCCGTGGTGCTCCAGCGAGTACTCCACACCCTGCCGGCGCGGGGCGACGACGGCCGGCTCGCCGGTCGGGTTGCCCGCCGGGATCACCCGGACCTCGCTGGTGACCTTGCTGTGGATGTCGACGACCACGAAGCGCTCGGAGCGGGTCAGCTCGACGCCGACCCAGAACCGCTCGTCGTCCTCCTGGTGGACCACCACGTCCTCGCCCGACGGGGTGCCGACGACGTGCCGCCACACCCGGTTCGGCCGCCACGCCTCGTCCACCGTGACGTAGAAGAGCACCGAGGCGTCGGTGGACCAGGCGGTGCCGTAGAAGGTGTCGGGCACCTCGTCGGCGAGCAGCTCACCGGTGCTGAGGTCCTTGATCCGCAGGGTGAACCGCTCGTCGCCGCTGAAGTCCGTCGAGTACGCCAGCCAGCGCCCGTCGGGGCTGACGTCGAACGCGCCGAGGGCGAAGAAGTCGTGCCCCTCGGCGAGCAGGTTGCCGTCGAGCAGCACCTCCTCGCCGTCCAGCGGCGCGCCGTCGGCGCTGACCGGTGGGGTGGTCTCGCCGTCGCGGACCGCCCGGCGGCAGTGCACGCCGTACTGCTGGCCCTCGACCGTGCGGGTGTAGTACCAGTACCCGCCCTTGCGGGTGGGCACCGTCAGGTCGGTCTCCTGGGTACGCCGGCGGGTCTCCTCGAACAGCACCGCGCGCAGCCCTTCCAGGTGCGCGGTGCGGGCCTCGGTGTACGCGTTCTCGGCGGTCAGGTGGGCGATGGTCTCCGGGTCGTCCTTGGCGGCCAGCCAGGCGTACTCGTCGACGACGGTGTCGCCGTGGTGGGTGCGCTCGGCGGGCACCCGCTTGGCGACGGGCGCGGGCGACGGCTCCAGGTCGGGGCGCGGCGTCAGACGCGCCGAGTTGGAGTTGTCGGGGGATTCGGTGGTCACGGCGTCACGTTACCGGCCGGTGCCGCTCACGGTGTTTCCTCTTCACGCGACGTGCCGACGCGTTGTTCGAACATGTGTACGATGACCGCCATGGCGGCAGCAGCGCGTTCCACCGGTGCAGCGGAGATCACCCGACGGTTGGCCTCGATCTGCGGCCCGTCCTTCGCCCGCTTCGCGGGGGCGGCCGACGAGGTGGCCGGGCGGGCCGCCCGCTGGGTCGCCGTCCCCGGCGGCCCGCAGGCGACGGCCGAGGTGCTGCGGCTGGCGGCCCGGCACGACCTGACCGTGGTGGCCCGGGGCGCCGGCACGAAGATCGACTGGGGGGCCACCCCGGCGCGGGTCGACATCATGCTGGACACCGGCCGGCTCGCCGGCATCGGCCACCAGCCGGCCGGGTCGCCGGTGGTCGAGATCGGAGCCGGCACGCCGCTGCGCGCGGTCCAGGCCGTGCTCGAACGCACCGGCCGCCGGCTGCCGCTGGATCCGCCCTCGCCCGGCGCCACCCTCGGCGGGGTGCTCGCCGCCGACGAGGCAGGCCCGCTGCGCCACCGCCACGGCACCGCCTGCGAGCAGCTCGTCGGCCTGCGCTGGCTGGACGCCGACGGCGAACTGGTCGGCGCCGGGGTGGGGCCGGCCGAGCTGTCCGCCGGGGCGGCGCCGGTCGGGCTGGACGTGGGCCGACTGCTCTGCGGCTCGCAGGGTGGGCTGGGGGTGCTCGTCTCGGCCACGGTGCGGGCGCAGGCCGTGCCGGCCAGCCGGATCTGGGTGAGCCGTCCGGTGTGGACCCCGCTGGAGGTGCACGACCTGCTCCGCGCGGTGCTCGCCGCCCGGCTCGACCCGGCCGCGATCGAACTGGACCTGCCGGCGACCGGCACCCGGCCGGCCCGGCCGATGGATCCGGCGCTCGCGGCGGCCCGCGCCGCCCACCCGTCCATGGCGGGGCGGCGGGAGGCGTCGGCGCGGGTCGGGTCGGGCACCCTGGCCGTCCTGCTGGAGGGGGGCCCGGCGGACGTGGCGGAGCGGGTCGACCGGCTGGTGGCGCTCTTCGACGGCGAGGCGACCGTGGACAACGCCGCCCCGCCCTGGTGGCGCAGCTACCCGTTCGGGCCGGGCGACACCGCGTTGCGTATCGAGGTGCCGATCACCGACCTGCACGCCGCCGTCTACGCGCTGCGCGACGCGGCCGGCGCCCCCGTGCCGGTACGCGGCTCCGCCGGCCTCGGCGTGCTGCACGCGGCCCTGCCCGGCACGCTGCCCGGGGATCGGGTCGCCTCGATCCTCGCCGCCGTGCGCGGGGTGCTGCTCGCCCGGCGGGGGCGGTGCGTGGTGGTCGCCGCGCCCCCGACCGTACGGCGGCAGATCGACGTGTGGGGCGAGGCGGCGGTGATCCCCCGGCTCCGGGCGGCGAAGGACCACCTCGACCCGCACCGTCGGCTGGCGCCGGGGCGGCTGCCGGGCGGCCTCTGAGCCGTCGTGCCGGCGGCGCGGGAGCCGGGCGCGGTCGGGCTCAGTCCAGCCACCAGCGGTGCACGGTGTCCAGCGCCGGGGTGAACCGCAGCACGGTCAGCACCACGGTGACGACCGTGGCGGTGAGCAGCAGCCGGCGGGCGCGCGGCGGGTACCGACGCCACCCGCGGGCCAGCACCACGCCGGTGTACACGGCGAGCGCCGGCCCGAGCACGAAGCCGATCAGGTAGAGCAGGCCGACGGCCAGGTAGAGCCAGGTGAACGGGTTCGCGCCGCTCACCCCGAACGGCACCATGTCCTTCGGGTCGTACTGCCCGGTCACCATGTCGGCGGGGCCGACCCCCTCGGCGAGCATCCGCCCGAGGAAGGCCGTCACCAGCGCGACGAACGCGCCGGCCAGCACGAGGTGTGCGGTCAGGACGACACCGATCCGTGGCCGCTGCTCCTCACGGACATCCACGACGCTCGACATGGGCGTCACCGTACCCCGGGCGGGGTGGCGTGCGGTGCCCCCACCGCTGTGGCCCGGTCAGAGGGCGTCGTTGCGCAGGACCAGGATGGCGATGTCGTCGCGCGGGGTCTCCACCGAGAAGTTGATCGCGGTCGCGCGCAGCCGGGCGGCGACCACGTCGGCCGAGTACCCGGCCAGCGGGGCGGCGGCGTCGCGCAGCCGGTCGACGCCGAACAACTCCCGGCCGCGCCGGCGCTCGGTCACCCCGTCGGTGTAGAAGACCAGCGAGTCACCGGGGGCGAGCGGCACCTCCGCCGTCGGCGAGGTGATCGCGTCGAGCAGCCCCAGCGCGGTGCCGCCGAGCCCGACGAACGAGGCCCCGCCCCCGCCGCGCAGCAGCACCGGACGGTCGTGCCCGGCCAGGTGCAGCGAGACGTCGAGCTGCCCGCGCTCACCCGGCCCGACGGCGGCGAGCGCCAGCGTGCAGTACCGGCCGCCACCCCGCTCGACGAGCGTCTCGTTGAGCCGGGACAGCGCCTCCGGCAGCGGCTTGCCGTCGCCGACCAGCACCCGGATCACGTCCCGGACCAGCCCGGTCACCGCCGCCGCCTGCACGCCCTTGCCGGAGACGTCGCCGATGACCACCAGCCAGCGGCCGTCCGGCAGCGGCACCACGTCGTAGAAGTCGCCGCCGACCTCGGCGTCGTCGCCGGTCGGGACGTACTCGGCGGCGAAGCCGATCCCCTCGACGACCGGCAGCACCGGGGGCAGCAGCGACTGCTGGAGGGTCTGGGCCACCCGGCGGCGCTCGGCGTGGATCCGGGCGTTCTCGATGGCGAGGGCGGCCCGGCGGGCCACGTCCTCCAGCACGGCGACCTCGTCCGGGTCGTGCCGGTGTCGCAGGTGCCGGCCGACCGCCAGGGTGCCGAGGCGTTGCCCCCGGGCGATCAGCGGGACGGCGAAACCCTCCAGCGGCGGGCCCAGCGGGACCTGGGTGGCGCTGCGGGACGCCTCCCTGAGCCGGGCCTGCACCGACTCCGGACCGGTCTCCTCGAGCACCTTGTGCAGCTGGGGCAGGACCGACTCGTCGGCGTGGCTGGACGCGGCCAGCCGCAGCCGGCCCCACTCGTCGGTGGTGTGCACCGCGCACCACTGGCCCAGCCGGGGCACCACCAGCTGCGGGATCAACGCCATGGTCAGCTCGACGTCCAGCGACTGGGCGAGCAGTTCGCTCGCCTCGGCGAGGAAGGTCAGCCACGCCTGGCGACGGATGTCGGCCCGGCGCAGCCGGTCGTTCTCCAGGTGCAGCGAGAGCCGTTCCGCGGCGAGCACCGCGAGCGGCCGGGCGTACGCCGAGGGTGCGGCGTCCAGCTCCAGCTCCCCGGCGTACGGGCGGTGCACGGCCAGCGGCACCTGGAGCAGTTCGTTGCCGGGGCGGGGCTGGCGGCCGTAGCGGGCGAGCACCTGGGTGCCCTGGCCGTCGCCCCGGTCCAGCCGGACCACGCCCCCGGCCGCGCCGACCATCTCGGCGACCCGGGTCAGCAGGTCGGCGGCGAAGTCGGGCAGCGGGTCCTCGGCGTACGGGTCGGGGCTGGTCTGGGTCAGCTCGCTCATCGCGGCGGCGCTCGGTGCGGAACTCGCCGGGACGGTGCCGTCCCCACCGTTGACCGGCACCTGGTCCAGCGCGGCGGGCGCCTCCTTCACCGCGCCGGGGCGGTCCAGCCGGAACCAGACACCCTTGCCGGTGGGCAGGTACGTGGTGCCCCAGCGACTGGCGAAGTGGTCGACCAGCAGCAGCCCTCGGCCCCGCTCGGAGACCTCGGTGATCTCGTCGACGTCGTTGCGGACGCCCACCACCAGCTCGTCCACCGGCCCGGCGGCGAAGTCGGTGACGGTGACGGTGAGCCCGACCGGGTCGGCGACGACCTCGATGTCCAGTTCGGTGCGGGCGTGCTCCACCGCGTTGGTGGAGAGTTCGGTGGTCAGCAGCAGCGCCTCGTTGAGCAGTTCGTCGAGGTCGGCCTCGGTGAGCACGGAGCGGACCAGCGCGCGGGCGGCGGCGGGCGTACGCCGGTCGGCGGGCAGGCGGATGCGACGGACGTGCTCGTCCCGGCCCCCGTCCGACGAGGGCCCCGTCTCCGCCGACACCCTCGTATCCTCCACCGGCACGGGCCGGGTGCCAAGCCGGACCGCCTCGTCGGACACCGTGGGTGACCGGTGCGGCCCCCTCGCGTCGCTGCCCGGGACGCCTCGGGCGTACCCGCGCGCCGGGTGCCGATCTGTGCCGGTACGGGCAGGTCGGCGGCGGCGTTCCGTGCCTGCGACGCCCCCGGAGCGGCGGCGCGTCCGGTTCATTGCCGGGCCCGCCGCACGCCGACCGCGCCGCGCCCGAGGTGGGGCGGCGGACGCGGCGTCCGTGGCGTCGACACGGCGGTGGGCACAATGATGGGATGGGTGGCGTGTCGACGCGCCGGGAGGCCCCGAGCTGAGCGAGGAATGATGAGCGCGAAACAGTCGGTGACCGCGGATCCGTCCGCGACCGAGAACGATGCGCTGTTCGTCGAGCTGGCGGAGGCGTTGCGCCGGGTACGCGGCGGTGACTTCAAGGTGCGGCTGCCCCGCCGGGCGGGCGCGGCCGGTGAGGTCGCCGACGCCTTCAACGACGTGGTGGCGCTCCAGGAGCGGCAGCACCTCGACCTGCGCCGGATCAGCCGGGTCGTGGGCCGGGACGGCCGGCTCACCGAGCGTCTCGACGAGGAGGGCTTCGACGGCTCGTGGGCGGAGGGCCAGCGGGCCATCAACTCCCTCATCGACGACCTCGGCCGCCCCACCACGGAGATCGCCCGGGTGATCGTGGCGGTGGCCGACGGCGACCTCTCCCAGCACATGGCGCTGGAGATCGACGGTCGCCCGCTGCGCGGTGAGTACCTGCGCATCGGCCGCACGGTCAACACGATGGTCGACCAGCTCTCGTCCTTCTCCAACGAGGTGACCCGGGTGGCCCGCGAGGTGGGCACCGAGGGCAAGCTCGGCGGCCAGGCCGACGTCCGGGGCGTCGCCGGCACCTGGAAGGACCTCACCGACTCGGTCAACACCATGGCGTCGAACCTGACCGGCCAGGTGCGGTCGATCTCCCAGGTGGCGACGGCGGTGGCCAAGGGCGACCTGTCGCAGAAGATCACGGTGGGCGCCCGGGGCGAGGTCGCCGAGCTGGCCGACACGATGAACTCGCTCACCGACACGCTGCGGCTCTTCGCCGAGCAGGTGACCCGGGTGGCCCGTGAGGTGGGCACCGAGGGCAAGCTCGGTGGTCAGGCGGAGGTGCCGAACGTCGCCGGCACCTGGAAGGACCTGACCGACAGCGTCAACTCGATGGCGTCGAACCTGACCGCCCAGGTGCGCAACATCGCCCAGGTCTCCACGGCGGTGGCCCGGGGCGACCTGAGCCAGAAGATCACCGTGGCGGCGCAGGGCGAGATCCTGGAGCTGAAGGACACCGTCAACACGATGGTGGACCAGCTGTCGTCGTTCGCCGACGAGGTGACCCGGGTGGCCCGTGAGGTGGGCATCGAGGGCAAGCTCGGTGGTCAGGCCCAGGTGCGCGGGGTCTCCGGCACCTGGCGGGACCTGACGGAGAACGTCAACCAGCTCGCCGGCAACCTGACCAGCCAGGTCCGCAACATCTCCCAGGTGTCCACGGCGGTCGCCAAGGGCGACCTGTCGCAGAAGATCACCGTCGACGCGCAGGGCGAGATCCTGGAGTTGAAGAACACCGTCAACACGATGGTGGACCAGCTCTCGTCGTTCGCCGACGAGGTGACCCGGGTGGCCCGTGAGGTGGGCACCGAGGGCAAGCTGGGTGGTCAGGCGCAGGTCAAGGGCGTCTCGGGTACGTGGCGGGACCTGACCGACAACGTGAACTCGATGGCGTCGAACCTGACCTCGCAGGTGCGCAACATCGCCTCGGTGACCACGGCGGTGGCGAAGGGTGACCTGTCGCAGAAGATCACGGTGGACGCCCGGGGCGAGATCCTGGAGCTGAAGTCCACGGTGAACACGATGGTGGATCAGCTGTCGTCGTTCGCCGACGAGGTGACCCGGGTGGCCCGTGAGGTGGGCACCGAGGGCAAGCTCGGCGGCCAGGCCCAGGTACGCGGGGTGGCCGGCACCTGGCGGGACCTGACCGACAACGTGAACTCGATGGCGTCGAACCTGACCGCCCAGGTGCGCAACATCGCCCAGGTCTCCACGGCGGTGGCGAAGGGTGACCTGTCGCAGAAGATCACGGTGGACGCCCGGGGCGAGATCCTGGAGCTGAAGTCCACGGTGAACACGATGGTGGACCAGCTGTCGTCGTTCGCCGACGAGGTGACCCGGGTGGCCCGTGAGGTGGGCACCGAGGGCAAGCTGGGTGGTCAGGCGCAGGTCAAGGGCGTGTCGGGCACCTGGCGGGACCTGACCGACAACGTGAACTCGATGGCGTCGAACCTGACCTCGCAGGTGCGCAACATCGCCTCGGTGACCACGGCGGTGGCGAAGGGCGACCTGGGCCAGAAGATCACCGTCGACGCGCAGGGCGAGATCCTGGAGCTGAAGAACACCGTCAACACGATGGTGGACCAGCTCTCGTCGTTCGCCGACGAGGTGACCCGGGTGGCCCGCGAGGTGGGTATCGAGGGCAAGCTCGGCGGCCAGGCGCAGGTGAAGGGCGTCTCGGGCACCTGGCGTGACCTCACCGAGAACGTCAACCAGCTCGCCTCGACGCTCACCACCCAGCTGCGGGCGATCGCCCAGGTGTCCACCGCGGTGACCCGCGGTGACCTGACCCAGCGGATCGCGGTCAAGGCGCAGGGCGAGGTCGCCGAGCTGAAGGACAACATCAACCAGATGATCGTCACCCTCCGGGAGACGACCAAGAAGAACGCCGAGCAGGGCTGGCTCGACTCCAACCTGGCCCGCATCGGTGGCCTGCTCCAGGGCCAGCGCGACCTCGGCGAGGTCTGCCGCATGATCATGATGGAGGTGACCCCGCTGGTCGACGCGCAGCTCGGCGCGTTCTTCCTGGCCGACACCTCCGAGGGCGTGATGCGGCTGCGGCTCACCGCCTCCTACGGGTACGTGGCCCGGGGGCACAACGTCACCTTCGGTCCCGGCGAGGGGCTGGTCGGTCAGGCCGCGCTCTCCCGCCGGACGATCCGGGTCAACGCGCTGCCCGACGGCCGGCTCACGCTGCGCTCCGGGCTGGCCGAGACGCCCCCGGCCGACCTGGTGGTGCTGCCGGTCCTCTTCGAGGGCGAGCTGCTCGGCGTGATCGAGTTCGCCAGCGTGGCCCGCTTCTCCGAGCTGCACCTGGCCTTCCTGGAGCGGCTGGTGCTGACCATCGGCGTCGCGGTCAACACCATCCAGGCCAACCGGCGTACGGAGGAGCTGCTGGCCCAGTCGCAGCGGCTGGCGCTGGAGTTGCAGGACCAGTCGGCGGAGTTGCAGCGCACCAACGCCGAGCTGGAGGACAAGGCGAAGCTGCTCAGCGAGCAGAAGGGCAACATCGAGACCAAGAACCGGGAGATCGAGCTGGCCCGGCTCGGCCTGGAGGAGAAGGCGCAGCAGCTCACCCGGGCGTCGGCGTACAAGTCGGAGTTCCTGGCGAACATGAGCCACGAGCTGCGTACGCCGCTGAACTCGCTGCTGCTGCTGGCCCGCCTGCTCGCCGAGAACTCGGAGCAGAACCTGAGCCCGAAGCAGATCGAGTTCGCCCGCACGATCCACAGCGCCGGCTCGGACCTGCTCTCGCTGATCGACGACATCCTGGACCTGTCGAAGATCGAGGCGGGCCGGATGGACGTCGAGCCGACCGAGGTCCGCTTCGACGAGATCCGGGGCTACGTCGAGCAGGCGTTCGCCCCGCAGGCCGAGGAGAAGGGCCTGGACTTCCAGGTCCGGGTGGCGAAGGACCTGCCCCCGGCGCTGGTCACCGACGCGCAGCGGTTGCAGCAGGTGCTGCGCAACCTGCTCTCCAACGCGATCAAGTTCACCGACGACGGCGGGGTGACGCTGCGGATCGGCCTGGCGCCGGAGGACGCGGTCTTCGACGTGCCGGCGCTGACCAACGCCCGGCAGGTGATCGCGTTCACCGTGATCGACACCGGCATCGGGATCTCCGACGACAAGCTGTCGCTGATCTTCGAGGCGTTCCAGCAGGCCGACGGCACCACCAGCCGGCGGTACGGCGGGACGGGGCTGGGCCTGTCGATCAGCCGGGACCTGGCCCGGCTGCTGGGCGGGGCGATCACCGTGACGTCCGCGCCCGGGCAGGGCTCGACGTTCAGTCTCTTCGTACCCGATGTGCTGGCGCCGGACGCGGTGGTGGCGCCGCAGGCCCCGTCGCCGCAGCGCGCGGGCCTGCCGTCGTCGTTGCTGATGCCGCCGATGGAGCTGCTGCCCCGGCCGGAGGCCCCGGCGACCCGGCAGCTCGACGGCGCCACCGTGCTGATCGTCGACGACGACGTCCGGAACGTCTTCGCGCTGACCTCCGCATTGGAATTGCACGGCATGACCGTGTTGTACTCGGACAACGGGGCGGACGGTGTCCGCCTGCTGGCCGAGCATCCGGAGGTGGACATCGTGTTGATGGACGCGATGATGCCGGACCAGGACGGGTACGAGACCACCCGGCAGATCCGCCGCAACCACCGCTTCGCGGACCTGCCGATCGTCTTCCTGACCGCGAAGGCGATGCCGGGCGACCGCGAGTCGGCGCTCGCGGCCGGTGGCAGTGACTACATCACCAAGCCGGTCGACCTGGACGAGCTGATCGAGCGGATGGCGTCCTGGATCAGCGGCAGCCGAAGCGAGGAGAATTCGTGACGCAGACGGCCAAGGCGCTGCTGGTCGACGACCGGCGGGAGAACCTGATGGCCCTGGAGGCCATCCTCCAGGGGCTCCCGGTGCAGTCGGTCGCCGTGGAGAGCGGCGAGGCGGCGTTGAAGCAGCTGCTGGTGGAGGACTTCGCGGTGATCCTGCTGGACGCCCAGATGCCGGACATGGACGGCTTCGAGACGGCCAGCCACATCAAGCGGCGGGAGCGGACCCGGCACGTGCCGATCATCTTCCTCACCGCCGCCGACAAGGACGCGCAGCTCGCGCTGCGCGGTTACGCGGTGGGTGCGGTCGACTACCTCACCAAGCCCTTCGACCCGTGGGTGCTGCGGGCGAAGGTGTCGGTCTTCGTGGAGCTGTGGGTGAAGACCCGCCAGCTCGCCGCGCAGTCCGACGTGGTGCGGGAGCGGGACGCCCAGTGGCGGGTGCTCACCGACGCGGTGGACGAGGCCACCATGATGCTGCGCGCCGACGACAGCCTGGAGGCCCGCGACCGGGCCGTCGAGTTGCTCGAGCAGGCCCGCTGGGGCAACACCCCCTGACCCACCCTTCACGATCCGCACACTTTCAGAGAAAGAGTGGCCATTCACGCGTGAATGGCCACTCTTTCTCTGAAAGTGCGGAGCGATCAGGTGGTGGCGGCGCGGCGGGCCCGCCAGCGTTCGCCGATGGAGTCGATCTCCTCCTGGACGAAGACGAAGAAGTCGCGCATCTCGGCCACCCGCTCCCCGGCGGGCGTGCTCCGGCCGTCCAGCGCCGTCACCCCGTCGTCGGCGATGTCGATGAGGGTCTTGTACAGGTTGGTCTTGGTGAGCGTCGCCTCGTACCAGGGGTTGTCCGGCACCCGGTAGCGGTCCCGCCGGGATCCCTTGACCGGCTCGCGGAGCAGCATCCCCCACTGGGTCAGGTAGCGGACCGCCCCGGAGATCGCGGCGGCGCTGACCCCCAGCCGTTCGCCGATCTCGGCCGCGGTCAGCGGCTCGTCGGCACTCATCACGGTGAAGAGCACCCGGGCCGCCATCCGGGGGAAGCCGACCTCCGCGAAGGCCATCGCCATCCGTTCGACGAAGAGGTGGAGGTCCTCGTCGTTGCGGGCGGGGCTGCGGTCGTCGGCCATGTGTGCGTGCTCCTCGGGCTGCGTCGGGTACCCGATGGTGCCCCGACTCTCACAGTCTTCACAAGTTTGTGAAGCGAGTGTAGCTTCCTAACTATGGAAACTCCCATCGAAGTGGCCGGCCTCGTCAAGACGTTCGGCCGGACCCGGGCGTTGGACGGACTCGACCTGAGCGTCCGCGCCGGCGAGGTCCACGGCTTCCTCGGCCCGAACGGCTCGGGCAAGTCCACCACCATCCGGGTGCTGCTCGGGCTGCTGCGGGCGGACGCGGGGGCCGTCCGACTCCTCGGCGGCGACCCGTGGCGCGACGCCGTCGCGCTGCACCGCCGGCTGGCGTACGTGCCCGGGGACGTCACCCTCTGGCCCAACCTCTCCGGCGGCGAGGTGATCGACCTGCTCGGTCGGCTGCGCGGCGGGCTGGACCCGAAGCGCCGGGCCGAGCTGCTGGAGTCGTTCGAGCTGGACCCGCGCAAGAAGGGCCGCGCCTACTCCAAGGGCAACCGGCAGAAGGTCGGCCTGGTCGCCGCGCTCGCCTCCGACGTCGAACTGCTCATCCTCGACGAGCCCACCTCCGGCCTGGACCCGCTGATGGAGGAGGTCTTCCAGCAGTGGGTACGCCGGGCCAAGCGGGACGGCCGCACGGTGCTGCTCTCCAGCCACATCCTGGCCGAGGTCGAGGCGCTCTGCGACCGGGTCACCATCATCCGCAGCGGACGGAACGTGGAGACCGGCACCCTGGCCGAGCTGCGCCACCTGCACCGCACCTCGGTCGACGCCGAGATCGTCGGCTCCCCGGACGGCCTGGCCGACCTGCCCGGCGTGCACGACGTACGGGTGGAGGGCGCCCGGGTGCGCTTCGACGTGGACAACCCGGCGCTGGACGCCGCGCTGCGCCGGCTCACCGAGATCGGGGTACGCAGCCTGGTCAGCCAGCCGCCGACGCTGGAGGAGCTGTTCCTGCGGCACTACGGGACGAGCACCGACGAGCCGGCCGGGGTGGCCCGATGAGCACCCTCACCGGCACCCGTCACCTGGTCCGGCTGATCCTGCGCCGGGACCGCGTCCTGCTGCCGCTCTGGGTGCTGCTGCTGGCGCTGCTGCCGATGACGTACGCCACCAGCTTCTTCGAGCTGTATCCCGACGCGGCGCAGCGGGCCGCGTACGCCACCGGCACCGCGAGCAACCCGTCGATCGTCGCCCTGCTCGGCCCGGTGTACGGCGACAGCATCGGCGCGCTGACCGCCCAGCGCGGCGGCTTCCTCACCCTGGTCATCGGGCTGGTCAGCCTGCTCACCGTCATCCGGCACACCCGGACCGAGGAGGAGGCCGGCCGGCGGGAGCTGCTCGGCGCCACCGTCCTCGGCCGGTACGCCGGGCTGACCGCCGCGCTGCTGGTGACGTACGCGGCGAACCTGCTGCTCGGGCTGCTCACCGCCGCCGGGCTGGTCGCCACCGGACTGCCGGCGGCCGGCTCGCTGGCGTACGGGCTGTCGGCCGCGCTGGCCGGCGTGGTCTTCGCCACCGTGGGCGGGGTGGCCGCCCAGCTCACCGAGACCGCCGGCGGGGCGCGCGGCATCGCGGTCGGGGCGCTCGGGGTGGCCTTCGCGCTGCGCCTCGTCGGCGACACCGCCGACCGGGACTGGGCGAGCTGGCTCTCCCCGCTGGGCTGGGCTCCACGCATCCGCGCGTACGAGGGCGAGCGCTGGTGGGTGCTGGCGCTGCCGGTGCTGCTGAGCGTGCTGCTCGCCGCGCTGGCGTACCCGTTGTCGGTGCGCCGGGACCTCGGCGCCGGCCTGCTGCCGCCCCGGCTCGGGCCGGCCGACGGTGGCCTCGCCGGGCCGTTCGGGCTGGCCTGGCGGCTGCACCGGGGGCAGCTCGTCGGCTGGTCGGTCGGCTTCGGCCTGCTCGGGCTGATCCTCGGCGGCGCGGCGGAGGCGGCCGGCGAGGCGGTGCAGGGCAACGCGGCGGTGGAGGAGATCCTGGCCCGGCTCGGCGGCACGTCCGCGCTGGCCGAGGCGTACCTCGGTGGCACCCTGGGCTTCGTCGGCCTGGCCGCCGCCGGGTACGGCATCCAGGCGGCGCTGCGGATGCGCGCGGAGGAGGTCGCCGGGCGGGCCGAGCCGCTGCTCGCCACGGCGGTGCACCGGTCCCGCTGGCTCGTCTCGCACCTGCTCTTCGCCCTGGCCGGGCCGGTGGTGGTGCTGGCGGTGGCCGGGTTCGCGGTCGGGGTGACCTACGGGCTCAGCGTGGGCGACGTGCCCGGTCAGCTGCCCCGGATGGTCGGCGTCGGCCTGGCGCAGGTCCCGGCGGCCTGGGTGCTGGCCGGCCTGGCGGTGCTGCTGTACGGCGTGCTGCCCCGGCTCGCCCCGGTCGCCTGGGGAGCGCTCGCGGCCTGCGTGCTGCTCGGCCAGCTCGGCGCGGTGTTGGAGCTGAGCCAGTGGCTGCTGGACCTCTCCCCGTTCAGCCACACCCCGCAGGTCCTGGGTGACGACTGGACCGTCACCCCCCTGATCACCCTCACCGCGCTCGCCGTGGCCCTGGCGGCGACCGGCACCGCCGCCTTCCGCCACCGCGACGTCCCCACCAGCTGACCATCCGCGTCCACCTCGGCCCGAGGGTCCGTCGGCCCTCGGACCGAGGGAAGCGCGCCGGGGAGTGTCGGCGCGGCATCAGGAGAGCGGGCGCAGGCCGGCCTCGAACGCGCCGCGCATGCCGAGGTACCCGTTGATCCGCTCTTCGATCTCGGCGTAGTGCGCCCGCCTGGCGGCGGGCAGCCCGGTGTCCCTGGCGGCGCTGACCAGGTCGACCACCCGGGCGGCCGGCCGGTACTCCATCCAGGTCGGCAGCACCGTCACGCCGGTCACCTCCCACGCTCCGGACGCGGAGCGGGTGAAGGTGAACTCGGGCACCACCGCGTCCTGCGTGTTCTCCGGTGAGCCGTCGGCGAACCGGGTGGTGAGGTTGCCCATCCCGTAGGCGACCCACTTCCCGCCGACCTTCTCGAACGGCTGCACCACGTGCACGTGGTGGCCGACGATCAGGTCGATGTCCGGCGAGGCGAGCAGCTGGCGGGCCAGGTCCTGCTGGTCGTCGTTCGGGGCGTGCTGGTACTCCGTCCCCCAGTGCATGGAGAGGATGACGATCTCGGCGCCCGCCGTACGGGCCCGGTGGGCCGCCGCGAGGATCGCGTCCCGGTCGATCAGGTTCGCCGCCCACGGCCGGCCCTCCGGCAGCGGGATGTCGTTGAAGCTCAGCGTGTACGACAGCTGCGCGACCTTCACGCCGGACACGTCGAGGATGTTCGGCCGGGCGGCCTCCGCCGCGCTGCGGGCCGTGCCGGTGTGGCGCAGCCCGACCCGGTCCAGGTTGTCCAGCGTACGGGTGATGCCCTCCATGCCCGTGTCCAGCGAATGGTTCGAGGCCGTGGAGCAGGTGTCGAAGCCGGCCCAGGCCGCCGCGTCGGCCAGTTCCGGAGGCACGCTGAAGGTGGGCCATCCGGTGAACGGGCCCTCCGGCGGAGCCAGCGGTGTCTCCAGGTGACAGATGGCCAGGTCGGCGGCGCTGACTCGCGGACGGATCGCGGCGAGCACCCGGGTGAAGTCGTGGCCGCCGCGCCCCGCCTGCCGGGCGTCGGCGGCGGCCTGCTCGGTGAGCGCGGGGTGGACCAGCAGGTCGCCGGCGGCCACCACGGTGAGCCGGTTCGTCGGCGCCGGGGCGCTGGCCCCGGCGCGGGGGGTGGCGGAGGGCAGCACGACGCCCCCGCTCTGCTCCGTGCAGCCTGTCACGAGCAGAACCACAATTGCCGCAATACTGACTTTTGCCCTCATTTCAGGCATTGTCGGCAGTGGCGGTCCGCCCTGTGGCGGAACGGCGAACGGCCCCCCTCGCGGGGTCGTCCTGCGCGGCGGGTCAGAGGGCGGTTTCGTTGCGGATCATCAGGGCGGAGCGGAGGCCGGTGATGTCGAGGACGCGGAGCAGGAAGTCGCCGACGTTGCTGAGCACCAGCAGGCTCTGCGCGTGGCTGGCCTTGCGGCTGAGCACGACGAGGGTGCCCAGGCCCTGCGAGTCGCAGAAGGTCACCCCGGCCAGGTCGAGCACGATGCGCGGCGGGGGATCGGCGAGCACCTCGTTCACGACGGTCGACAGCTGGCCGGCGGTGAGCATGTCGATCTCACCGGCGAGGCGAAGCACGGCTTCATCGCCTGACCGGTGTACCGTGATGGACAGTTCGGCACGATCCACCGCGTCAGCCTATCGCGATCTCGACGCCCCGGCCCGGTGAGAGTCAGCCCGCCGACCCGTCGCGCGTACGGGGTGAGTCTGGTAACCCCGTCCAGGGGTGGCTGCCGATTCCCGGTCCGGCGCTGTAACAATGGCCGCATCGTGACCGATACCTTTTCCGCCGGATCCGGCCGCTACCCGGCCGACGCACCGGCCTCCGAGGCCCTGTTCGACCGCGCCACGGCCATCGTGCCCGGCGGGGTCAACTCTCCCGTGCGCGCCTTCCGTGCCGTCGGCGGCACCCCGCGCTTCATGGTCCGGGGGGAGGGTCCCTGGCTGTACGACGCCGACGATCGGCGCTACGTCGACCTGGTCTGCTCCTGGGGCCCGCTGATCCTCGGCCACGCCCACCCCGAGGTGGTCGAGGCCGTGCAGGCCGCCGCCGCGAAGGGCACCAGCTTCGGCACCCCGACGCCGGGTGAGGTCGAGCTGGCCGCCGAGATCGTCGCGCGCACCCCGGTCGAGCAGGTCCGCCTGGTCAACTCGGGCACCGAGGCCACCATGTCGGCGATCCGGCTGGCCCGCGGCTTCACCGGCCGCTCCAAGATCGTCAAGTTCTCCGGCTGCTACCACGGTCACTCCGACGCGCTGCTCGCCGCCGCCGGCTCGGGCGTGGCCACCTTCGGCCTGCCCGACTCGCCCGGCGTCACCGGCGCGGCGGCCGGCGACACCATCGTGCTGCCGTACAACGACATCGACGCGGTCGAGCAGGTCTTCGCCGCCGAGGGGCCGCACATCGCGGCGATCATCACCGAGGCCGCCGCCGGCAACATGGGCGTGGTCGCCCCGCGCGACGGCTTCAACCAGCGGCTCGCCGGCATCGCGCACGCGCACGGCGCGCTGCTCATCGTCGACGAGGTGATGACCGGGTTCCGGGTCTCCCGCGCCGGCTGGCACGGCGTCGACCCGTCCGACGCCGACCTGTGGACGTACGGGAAGGTCATGGGCGGTGGCCTGCCCGCCGCGGCGTTCGGCGGGCGCGCGGAGGTCATGTCGCGGCTGGCCCCGGCCGGTCCGGTCTACCAGGCCGGCACCCTCTCCGGTAACCCGCTGGCCTGCGCCGCCGGCCTGGCCACCCTGCGGCTGGCCGACGACGCGCTCTACCGCCGGCTCGACGACACGGCCGCCGTCGTGGGCAGGCTCGCCGCCGACGCGCTGGCCGCCGCCGGGGTCCCGCACCGGCTCTCGTACGCGGGCAACATGTTCTCGATCTTCTTCACCGACGCCGACGTGGTCGACTACGACACCGCCCGCACCCAGCAGGTGCCCGCGTTCAAGGCGTTCTTCCACGGGATGCTCGCCGCCGGCGTCTACCTGCCGCCGAGCGCGTTCGAGTCCTGGTTCGTCTCGGCGGCGATCGACGACGCCGCTCTGGAGCAGATCGCCGCCGCGCTGCCGGCGGCGGCGAACGCGGCGGCCGCGGCGGGTCACGGGGGGTAATCGGTGAGCGCGAGGAGTGAGCCGGGTCTGCGAGCCCCGCAGTCGCGAACGAAGGGGCGCACGGTGAGCGCGAGGAGTGAGCCGGGTCTGCGAGCCCCGCAGTCGCGAACGGAGGGGGCTCGGTGAGCAGGACGGTGGTGCACGTGCTCCGGCACGGCGAGGTGTACAACCCGGAGGGCATCCTCTACGGTCGCCTGCCCGGTTTCCGCCTCTCCGAGCTGGGCGTCCAGATGGCCAAGGCGGCCGCGCAGGCGCTCGCCGAGCGGGAGATCGTGCACGTGGTCGCGAGCCCGCTGGAGCGCGCCCAGCAGACCGCCGAGCCGATCGCCGCCCAGTTCGGGCTCCCGGTGGGGGTGGACGAGCGGCTGATCGAGAGCGCCAACTGGTTCGAGGGCAAGAAGGTCTCGCCGGGCGACGGCTCGTTCCGCGACCCGCGCAACTGGTGGGTGCTGCGCGACCCGGTGACCCCGAGCTGGGGTGAGGCGTACCGGGCCATCGCGGAGCGGATGTTCGCCGCCGTGCACGCCGCCCGGGTCGCCGCCGAGGGGCGCGAGGCCGTCCTCGTCTCGCACCAGTTGCCCATCTGGACCCTGCGCCGCTACGTCGAGCGCAAGCGGCTCTGGCACGACCCGCGCCGCCGCCAGTGCGGGCTGGCCAGCCTCACCTCGTTCCACTTCGACGGCGCGAAGGTCGCCGGGATCGGCTACACCGAGCCCGCCGCCCACCTGATCGCCATCTCACCGACAGCCAGGACGGCCAAGGGGGCCTGATGTCGATCCGGAGGACGCTCGCCGCCTCGCTCGCCGCCGTCACCGCCACGGCGGCGTTGGTCGGCTGCTCCTCCGAGAGCGGGGAGAGCCGCTGCGCCAACGAGGGCGGCATCATCGAGTGCGCCCCCGAGCAGCGCTCCGCCGCCCCGACGATCGCCGGTGACCTGCTCACCGGCGGCCGGTACGACGTCTCCCAGGCCCGTGGCCAGGTGGTCGTGCTCAACTTCTGGGGCTCCTGGTGCGCGCCCTGCCGGGCCGAGGCCGACGACCTGGAGGCCACCTACCAGGCCACCAAGGCGTCCGGGGTGACCTTCCTCGGCATCAACGTGCAGGACAGCAAGGACAAGGCCGTCGCGTTCGAGGAGGGCCGGGTCACGTACCCGAGCCTGTTCGACCCGTCGAGCCGGCTGGCGCTGGCCCTGGACATCCCCCCGAACACCATCCCGGCCACCGTCGTGCTCGACCGAGAGGGCCGGATCGCCACCGTGATCCGCGCCGCCGTCAAGCAGGACGGCCTCCAGCCCATCGTCGAGCGGATCGCGGCGGAGCAGCCCGCGTCCGGTTCCCGCTGATGGGCGAGACGTTCCGTCAGCTCGCCGAGTCCGGCCCGCTGCTGCTGGCCATCGGCGCGGCGGCGCTCGCCGGGCTGGTCAGCTTCCTCTCCCCGTGCGTGCTGCCGCTGATGCCGGGCTACCTGTCGTACGTGACCGGGCTGGCCGGCGCGGACCTGGAGGGCCGGGCCCGCACCGCCGACCGCCCCCCGGTGGACGTCGACCCGGGCCCGGGCGGCGGCGGGGTGGCGGTGGCAGCTCCCGCGCCGGCCCGGCCGACGGTCGCGGTCAAGGGGCGGGTCCTCGCCGGGACGCTGCTCTTCATCGCCGGGTTCACCGTCGTCTTCACCGCCACCGCGATCCTCTTCGCCAGCTTCGGCCGGGTCTTCTTCGACCACGAGCGGACGCTGGAGATCGTCATCGGCGCGCTGGTCGTGCTGCTCGGGCTCAGCTACCTGGGCGCGGTGCCGGGGATGCAGCGCGAGTTCCGCATCCAGCGGCTGCCCGCCGCCGGGCTGCTCGGGGCGCCGGTGCTGGGCGCGGTCTTCGCGTTGAGCTGGCTGCCCTGCACCGGCCCGACCCTCGGCGCGGTGCTCGGCATGGCCACGGCCGCCGGGAAGACCGACCGGGCCGTGGTGCTGGCGGTGGCGTACTGCCTCGGGCTGGGGGTGCCGTTCATCCTCTTCGGGCTGGGCTTCCACCGCCTGCTCGGGGTGTTCCGCGCCGTCCGGCGCAACAGCCGCTGGGTGACCCGGATCGGCGGGGCGCTGCTGATCCTGATCGGTCTGGCCCTGGTCACCGGCGGGTGGCAGAACTTCGTGATCTGGTTGCAGACGACCGTGGGCGTGGGCGAGGTGAGCATCTGATGACGACCGTGGACGAGCGGCCGGCCGCGCCGGCCGGAACGCCCCGGCGGCCCAACCCGGTGCTGGCCCTGCTGCGCAACTCCTGGCGGCAGCTCACCAGCATGCGTACGGCGTTGGTGCTGCTGTTCCTGCTCGCCGTCGCCGCGATCCCCGGCTCGGTGCTGCCGCAGCGGGGGGTGAACCCGGAACAGGTCGACCAGTACTTCCGCGACCACCCGGAGCTGGCCCCGCAGCTCGACCGGATCGGCGCCTTCGAGGTCTTCGCCTCGGTCTGGTTCTCCGCGATCTACCTGCTGCTGTTCACCTCGCTGGTCGGCTGCATCCTGCCCCGGATGCGCGACCACCTGCGCGCCCTGCGCTCGCGCCCGCCGGCCGCCCCGAAGCGGCTGGAGCGGCTGCCCCAGCACACCGTGCTGGAGGCCCCGGCCGCCGCCGATGCGGAGGCGATCGCCGCGGTGCTGCGCCGCCGGCGCTGGCGGGTGGTGGTACGCGGCAACGAGGTCTCCGCCGAGAAGGGCTACCTCAAGGAGACCGGCAACCTGCTCTTCCACACCTCGCTGGTCGCCGTCCTGCTCGGCGTGGCGCTCGGCTCCTGGTTCGGCTGGCACGGCAACCGGCTGCTGGTGGCGGGCGAGGAGAACGCCTTCTGCAACACCCGGCAGCAGTACAGCGAGGCGTCGCTCGGCCCGCGCGTCGACAGCAACGACCTGCCCCGGTTCTGCCTCACCCTGGACGACTTCGACGCCCGGTTCCTCCCCTCCGGGCAGCCGGAGTTCTACCGGGCCTCGGTGACCGTGGACGAGCTGGACGGCACGCCGCGCGAGGCCGCCTTCTCGGTCAACTCGCCGCTGCGCCTCGACTCCGCCAACGTCTACCTGCTCGGTCACGGCTACGCCCCGATCCTGAAGTACACCGACCGGTACGGCCGCAGCCAGACCAGCACGGTGCCGTTCCTGACCACCGGCGACGCCAACCTCACCAGCGAGGGGGTGGCCGCCTTCCCGGACGCCAACCTCGACCCTCGGACCGGCAAGCGGGACCCGGCCCAGCAGGTCGCCTTCGAGGGGCTCTACCTGCCGACCGCGCCGCAGACCGCGCCGTTCGTGTCGTCGCAGTTCCCCACCGAGCAGAACCCGGCGGTGGTGCTGGTGGCGTACCGGGGCAACCTGGGGCTCGACGCCGGCATCCCGGGCTCGGTGTACCAGCTCGACCAGCGCCAGGTGGCCAACGGCAAGCTGAAGCAGATCGGTGACCAGAAGCTGTTGGGCGTCGGCGAGAAGTGGACCCTGGACGACGGCAGCACGCTGGAGTTCCTGGGCACGAAGCCGTACATCACGCTCTCCGTGCGGCACGCCCCCGGCCAGACGCTGATGCTGGTGGCCTGCGTGGTGCTGCTCGCCGGGCTGATGGGATCGCTGTTCGCCCGCCGCCGACGGGTCTGGTTCCGGGTGCTCCCCGCCGACCCGGCGAGTGGATCTCCGACAAGCGGTAGTAGTTTGGTCGAGGCCGGTGGGCTGCCGCGCACCGAGCATCCGGGCTTCGCCGACGAGTTCACCCGGCTCGTCGCCGCCGTACGCGACGACGGGCGGGCCGACGGGCGGACGCGAGAGGGAGTCGAGTGATGGCGGAGCTGTCCGACCAACTGGTGACGGTCGCGATCCTGGCGTACCTGATCGCCATGATCAGCCACGCGGTCGAGTACGCGCTCGGCAACGCCCGTGCCGTGTCGGTCGCGGCTCCGGCCCGGGAACTCGTGGGCGCCGGGGTGGGCGCGCCGGGTGACACCGAGGCGGCTCCGGCCGCCGCCAGCACCGACGACGTACGCAAGGCGCGGACCGCGCGGCGGGCCGAGCTGGCCGGGCGGATCGCCGCCTGGGTCACCGTCGTGGCCGCCGCGATCCACCTGGGCGCCGTGGTCACCCGGGGCATCGCCGCCGAGCGGATGCCCTGGGGCAACATGTACGAGTTCGTGCTGACGGTCACCTGGATCGGCACGGCGGCCTGGCTGGCGGTGCTCGCCAAGCGCCCCTCGCTGCGCCGGCTCGGGCTCTTCCTGAGCCTGGTGATGGTGCTGCTGCTGGCCTTCGCCGAGCTGAAGCTCTACGTCGAGGTGGTGCCGCTGATGCCGGCACTCCAGTCGTACTGGTTCATCGTCCACGTCTCGACGATCATCTTCGCCTCCGGCATCTTCCTGCTCGGCATCGTCCCGGCGGTCACCTTCCTCATGCGCAACGGGTACGAGCAGGGCCGGCGCAGCTTCCCGTACACCCTGGCCCGCCGGCTGCCGGCGGCGGCCGGCCTGGAGCGGTTGACCTTCACGCTGCACGCCTTCTCGTTCCCGATCTTCACCTTCGCGGTGATCGCCGGGGCGATCTGGGCCGAGGCGGCCTGGGGCCGGGCCTGGGGCTGGGACCCGAAGGAGACCTGGGCGTTCATCTCCTGGGTGGTCTACGCCGGCTACCTGCACGCCCGGGCCACGCCGAGCGTGAAGCGCAACGTGGCGACCTGGATCGCGGTGCTCGGCTTCCTGACGGTGCTGATGAACCTGTTCGGGGTCAACTTCTTCTTCACCGGCCTGCACTCGTACGCCGGGGTGGAGTGAACCGGCCGGTGAGCACCCGGTCGACGCCCAGGGTCACCTGGTAGGCGACCTCCGGCACGTGCGGGGACGGACGAGTCGACGCGCGCCATCTCTGCAAGACGTATGACTACACCTCTAAGAACCGTGGTCATAAGAGAATTGGTGGACTCCGGCCGGCGAATACTGGCGGGACGCTGGAGGTGTCACGGTCTGACAGTTCACTTCCGGTTGACTACTCTGCGAAACGACAATCTCGCCCGCTGTCGAGCGGACGTCTCCCCGTCCCGAGATGGGAATGCCGGATGAGTGAGCAGGTGTCGACGGCGGAGTTGATCCGCAGCCAGCTCCGCCGGTCGCGGGTGACCGCCGGCCTGAGCCAGGAGGAGTACGGCCGGCGCGCGCACTACTCGCCGTCGATGGTCTCGGCGGTGGAGCTGGGGCAGGTCGTGCCGAACCACGCCTACCTCAAGCGCGCCGACGAGGTGTTCGACAGCGGTGGACTCTTCGTCACGCTGCGGGAGTTGGGTCGGCGGGACGGCGAGCCGGTCTGGTTCCGCCCGTGGCTGGAGGCGGAACGGACGGCGACCCAGTTGCGCTGCTTCGCGGTGTCGGTGGTGCCCGGCCTGTTGCAGACCGCGGACTATGCGCGGGCGGTGTTCCGGCTCGACCTCGGGCACACTCCCGAGCGGGTGGAGGAGCTGGTGCAGGCGCGGCTGGCCCGACAGTCCATTCTCGACCTCGAACACCCGCCGCAGCTCACCGCCGTGATCGACGAGACCGTGCTGCGCCGCTTCGCCGAGGGCTGCGCCGAGGTGATGGCCGGGCAACTCCGACACTTGATCGAGTGCGCCCGCCGACCGCACGTCAGCGTGCACGTGCTGCCGCAAGGCGTCGGCCTGCATCCCGGTGTCGCCGGTCCGTTCATCCTGGGGCGCTCGGCTGACGGCGACTGGGTGGGCCTCCTCGACACGCAGATCGGCGGCACGGTGGTCGACGACATCGAGGGGGTGGCGACCCTGTTGGGCAAGTGGGAAACTCTGCGCAGCGATGCGCTGCCCCGGCAGCAGTCGATCGACCTGCTTGAGGAGATCGTGAAGCCATGGATCTGACCGGCGCCCGGTGGCGCAAGTCCACCCGCAGCGGCAACGACTCAGGCTCGTGTGTCGAGGTCGCCGACAATCTGCCCGGTCGGGTGCACGTCCGCGACTCCAAGGACCGTGACGGCGCGGTGCTCACCTTCTCGCCGGCCGCCTGGCGGGCCTTCGTGGAGCTGGCGCGCAGCCGCTGACCACCTTTCGCGTCAGCCGCCGAACCAGCCCGGCACGTCCAGCCGGAAGAAGTTCGGCGGGGTGACCGCGCGCAGGTCGTCCTCCATCGCGGCGACCCGCTCCTCGCCGAGAGTCGCCGCCCAGCGCCGTCGCAGCTCGTCGAAGAGCACCGCCGAGCGGCGCAGCCCGTCGACGCCCTTCTCGGTCATCCGGACCAGTTTGCGACGGGCGTCGGCGGGGTCGTCGGCGCGTTCCAGGTAGCCGAGGGCGACCAGCCGGTCGACGGTCTTGCCGGCGGCCTGCTTGGAGACGCCGAGGCGCTGACCCAGCTCGGACGCGGTGGTGCCGTCGACGCCGACGGCCTGGAGCACGAAGCCGTGCACCGGCCGTAGGTCGGGGTGCCCCTGCCCGGCCAGTTCGGCGTGCAGGTCGTCGATGAGGGTACGGAAGCCGGCCAGCAGCAGCAGGGGCAGCAGGAAGCCGGGGCGCGCGGGGTCAGGTGTTGCCATGTTCGACAACCAGGTTTACGATTTCGACAACCACGTTGACGATCGTACCCGAGAGGCTCCGCCGTGTTCACCGTGCACACCCTCGACACCGCCCCCGCCGCCGCCCGCCCCACCATGGCGGCGGTCCACCGCAAGCTCGGCCACCTGCCCGGCGCGGTCGCCCTGATGGCCGAGTCGCCCGAGCTGCTCAAGGGCTTCCTCACCGCCAACGCCAGCTTCGAGGCGACCGACCTCGACCCGATCGAGCGCGAGGTGGTCGTGCTGACCGTCGCCACCCGGCACGGCTGCCACCTCTGCGTGGCCATGCACACCGCCACCCTCACCCGGCTCGGCGGCGACCCGGAACTGGTCACCGCCCTGCGCGACGGCACCACACCGGCCGACCCCCGACTGGCGGCGCTGCGCCGGTTCACCCTCGCCGTCCTCGACCACGCCGGCGCCGTCCCCGACGACGAGCTACGCGCCCTCATCGCCGCCGGCTACCGCCCGCGACACGCCCTCGACGTGGTGCTCGGCGTCGGGACGTACACCATCTCCACCTTCGCCAACCGGCTCACCGGCGCCCCGGTCGACCCGCACCTGGCCCCGTACGCCTGGGAACCGGCCGCCGCGTGACGGTGCACGTCGTCATGGTTTGCGGCGTGTCGCGGTGTCCTGGCCCCGGGATCCCGCGACACGCCCTATACCGTGCGGGCCGCCGCCGTGCCGTAAACCGTGCGGGCCGCCGATACGCATGACGCCGGCCGGACGGATGCGTGGGGAGTGCCACAGCGGGCGCGGCCACCCGGCGTGGGCGGGGCGTCGAGTCGTACGGGAGACTTGCGGGCATGGCGGCTCGTGGCTTCCCGTACACCGATCTCAAGGACTTCCTCGCGGCGCTGGAGCGCGCGGGCGAGCTGCGGCGGGTGAGCGTCCCGGTCGACCCCACGCTGGAGATCAGCGAGGTGGTCACCCGGACGGTCCGCGCGGGCGGCCCGGCGCTGCTGTTCGAGCGCCCGACCCGGGGCGAGATGCCGGTGGCGATCAACCTGTTCGGCACCGAGAAGCGGATGGCGATGGCGCTCGGCGTCGAGTCGCTGGACGAGATCGGCGCCCGGATCGGCGCGCTGATCAAGCCGGAACTGCCCGTCGGGTGGTCCGGCATCCGTGAGGGCCTGGGCAAGGTCATGCAGCTCAAGTCCGTGCCGCCGCGCAAGGTCAAGACCGCCCCCTGCCAGGAGGTGGTCTACTCCGGCGACGACGTCGACCTGAACAAGCTCCCCGGCCTCCAGGTCTGGCCCGGCGACGGCGGGATCTTCCACAACTACGGGCTGACCCACACCAAGCACCCGGAGACCGGCAAGCGCAACCTCGGGCTGTACCGCCTCCAGCAGCACAGCCGCAACACCCTCGGCATGCACTGGCAGATCCACAAGGACTCCACCGCCCACCACGCCGTCGCCGAACGGCTCGGCCAGCGGCTCCCGGTCGCCATCGCGATCGGCTGCGACCCGGTGGTCAGCTACGCCGCCTCCGCCCCGCTGCCCGGCGACATCGACGAGTACCTGTTCGCCGGCTTCCTGCGCGGCGAGCGGGTCGAGATGGTCGACTGCCTCACCGTGCCGTTGCAGGTCCCCGCGCACGCGCAGATCGTGCTGGAGGGGTACATCGAGCCCGGCGAGCGGCTGCCCGAGGGGCCGTTCGGCGACCACACCGGCTTCTACACCCCGGTCGAGCCGTTCCCGGTGCTGCACGTCGAGACGATGACCATGCAGCGCGAGCCGGTCTACCACTCGATCGTCACCTCCAAGCCGCCGCAGGAGGACCACGGCCTGGGCAAGGCCACCGAACGGATCTTCCAGCCGCTGCTCAAGCTGCTGATCCCGGACATCGTCGACTACGACCTGCCGGCCGCCGGCGTCTTCCACAACTGCGCGATCGTGTCGATCCGCAAGCGCTACCCGAAGCACGCGCAGAAGGTCATGAACGCGATCTGGGGCGCGCACCTGATGTCGCTGACCAAGCTGATCGTGATCGTCGACGAGGACTGCGACGTGCACGACTACAACGAGGTCGCCTTCCGCGCCTTCGGCAACGTCGACTACGCCCGCGACCTGCTGCTCACCGAGGGGCCGGTGGACCACCTCGACCACTCGTCGTACCAGCAGTTCTGGGGCGGCAAGGCGGGCGTCGACGCCACCCGCAAGCTGCCCACCGAGGGCTACACCCGCGGCTGGCCGGAGGAGATGAGCATGTCGCCCGAGGTCGTCTCCCTGGTCGACAAGCGCTGGAAGGAGTACGGACTCTGATGGCGACCGCCGTCGCGCCGGCCGCCCGGCCGGGCCGGGTCAAGTCCTTCCTCAAGCTGGTCGCGATCGAGCACTCGGTGTTCGCGCTGCCGTTCGCGTACCTGTCGGCGTTGACCGCGATGCAGGTGTACGGCGGGCGGGTGCGCTGGCTGGACCTGCTGCTGATCACCGTGGCGATGGTCGGCGCGCGGACGTTCGCCATGGCCGCCAACCGGATCCTGGACCGGCGGATCGACGCGCGGAACCCGCGTACCGCCAACCGGGAGCTGGTCACCGGGGCGGTGAGCGTACGGACGGCCTGGACCGGCGCGGCCGTCGCCCTGGTGGTCTTCCTGGCCGCCGCCGCCCTGCTCAACCCGCTGTGCCTGGTGCTCGCGCCGCTCGCCGTGGTGCCGCTGGTCGTCTACCCGTACGGCAAGCGGTTCACCGACTGGCCGCACGCCATCCTGGCGATCGCCCAGGCGGTCGGCCCGGTCGGCGCCTGGCTCGCGGTCACCGGCACCCTCGACGGCTCCTGGCCGGCCTGGCTGCTCGGCGCGGCCGTCGGCCTGTGGATCGGCGGCTTCGACCTGATCTACGCCTGCCAGGACGCCGAGGTCGACCGGGAGATCGGCGTGCACAGCGTCCCCGCCCGGTACGGCAAGCGCTTCGCGCTGCACGCCTCGACCGTCGCGCACGTGGTGACCTTCGCGCTCTTCATCTGGTTCGGCGCGCTGATCGGCTTCGGCTGGCTCTGGTGGATCGGCCTGGCGCTGACCGCCGTCGCCTTCGGCTACCAGCACGTGGTGGTCAGCCCCACCGACCTGAGCAAGGTCAACCGGGCCTTCTTCACCGCCAACGGCTTCGTCGGCATCGCCCTCTTCGTCTTCGCCCTCCTCGACCTCACCCTCCGCCTCCACCTCCACCCCTGACCACCCCCTCCGGGACCCCACCCCACCCCACCCCCGCCGCGCTGCGCTGCGCCGCCGAGGCGTGCACTTTCAGAGAAAGAGTGGCTATCGCGCGCCGAATAGCCACTCTTTCTCTGAAAGTGCACGGGGGCGGGGGTGGGGCGGGGGCGGGGGTGGGGTGGGGTGGGGTGGGTGGGGGTCAGGGGGTGTCGGGGATGGGGTAGCGGGCGCTCTCCAGCGTCCAGTCGACGGTGCCGCGCACCGCGTTGGCGATCCCGTCCAGGTGGGCGGCGACCGCCGGGTCCCAGGTCGGCCCGAACGACGGGACCGAGGCGCGCAGCGCGACGAAGCGCGTCATCGACTCCCGCCACCGGTCGGCCACCAGAGCCACGGCGGTCTCCAGCGGCACGCCCCGCTCGGCGGCCACCGCCAGCACCAGGTTGTGCCCGCCCGAGGTGGCGAGGTCGCGGTCCAGCGAGGCGATGTCGTTGTACCAGGAGAGCAGGTCGTTGCCGAGTTCCCCGACCCGGCGCAGCAGCGGGTGGTGGTAGACCGCGTCCGGCAGCGGCCGGCCGGTCGCGAACTCCACCAGCGGGTACGAGACGTACGCCGCCGAGGTCGCCCGGCGCAGCTCCACGTACTCGCGCACCGACGGCGCTCGCCCGGCCTCCTTGGCGACCGCCTCCCGCCACGTCCCGTCCAGGTGGTGGGCGACCGCGTCGGCGAAGCGCGACCGCCAGCGGGCCGGCATCCGGCGGCGCGGCTCCCGCCACGCCTCGACCAGCAGCCGGCGCAGCGGCCCGCCGAACCCGGGGTGCCGCCACCGTGGCCCCTCCCGGAGCAGGGTCAGCGCGCCGGCCCGCAGCGCCCGGATCTGCTCCGGGTCGAGCCGGCCCGGCCCGTCGCAGGCGTCGTCGACCAGGAAGAACCAGGTGAAGAGAGCGGCGAGGGTACGCAGGTCCGGCTCGTCGGCGTCCGGGTAGAGGCGGCCCGCGTACCGGGCGAAGCCGGCGCGCTCCAGCCGGCGGCGGGTGGCCCGGTCCAGCGGCAGCCCCAGCCGGGGCAACCGGTCCAGCACCCACTGCTGCACCGGATCCGCGTACGGGGAGAGCCGGGGCGCGATCGGACACGCCGAGCGGAGCGACCAGAGGACCTCGTCGACCATGCTCGATCCCTCCCGTGTGGCGCGGATCGCCGACGGCAGCATGCCAGCTCCGTGAGATTCCCGCCTCCCGCCCCGACCGGGGGTGCCCACGGCGACACGGGGGGTGGCAGTCGGGCCGCCACGGTCACCAGGCAGGCTGGACGGTATGCGTGAACCTTGGGTGGTCGGGGTCTCCGGGGCGTCCGGCACTCCGTACGCGGCGGCCGTCGTCAACGGGCTGCTCGACGCCGGTGAGCCGGTGGACCTGATCGTCTCCCGGGCGGCCCGGCTGACCGTGCTCGACGAGACCGGCCGGCCGTTCCGGGACGGGCACTGGGCCGAGGACCTGGCCGCCTGGCTGGGCCGGGACCTGACCGGCGCGGACGTGCGGCACTGGCCGGCCGGCGACATCGCGGCGGGGCCGAGCAGCGGCTCGTACCGGGTACGCGGGATGGCGGTGGTGCCGGCGAGCACGGCGGCCTGCGCCGGCATCGCCATCGGGCTCTCCAAGGACCTGTTGCAGCGTGCCGCCGAGGTCAACCTGAAGGAACGCCGGCCGGTGGTGCTGGTGCCCCGGGAGACGCCGGTCACCCGCAGCCACCTGGAGCACCTGATCGCGCTGCACGACGCCGGTGCGGTGGTCCTCCCGGCCAGTCCCGGCTTCTACGGCGCCGGCGCCGCCGCCACCGCGCAGCAGCTCGTCGACTTCGTGGCCGGCAAGGTGCTCGACGCGCTCGGGGTGCCCCACACGCTCTTCCGGCGCTGGGCGGGGCAGCTCAACGCGGACCGTTCCTGAACCTTGCCCGCCGCGTTCCCGCGAGGAGGGCCGGCGGGCCCCGACGGACGCGGACCGGACCCCCCGGCCGGCCCGCGTACCCGTATCGCACCCCTTCAGTACATCCCGGCGTTCGCCGGGCCCGGCCCGGTCGAGGCGGCGGGGCCGACGTTGCGCGGCTTGCCCATCTCCTCCGCCTCGTCCAACATGCCCTCCCCTTCCAGCAGGGCCCGCACCTCGGATTCCCGAAACCGGCGATGCCCGCCTGGAGTCCGGATGCTGCCTATCCGGCCGGCCGCCGCCCAACGCGTCACAGTCTTCGGGTCTACCCGAAACAGCGCGGCGACCTCACCCGGTGTCAGCAGGCGATCTCCAGTGTCCACAGCCCCCTCCTCGCGTCGACGAAGCCCCCGGCTGAACACACTGCCCCCGGCCGGTGCGAGCCCAGAGCCGTCATGAGGGACGTATGGCAATTACAGCACCAGCGACCTGGCGTGTCCGCCAAACGCGAAAAACGCACTGAGTGGGAAGTTAGTAAATGGTACCGGTGCCGGACTCCCTCGACCGATGGTCTGCGAACTGTGACGGACTGTCATGTCCAACGGAGTCCGGGCGTCGGGCGTTACGCCCGGCCAGCTAGGGTCACACTCCGTGGACGCCATCGACCGGAGCCTCGTCGAACTGCTGCGCGGCAACGCCCGCCTGTCGTACGCCGAACTGGCACGACAGGTCGGACTCTCCGCCCCGGCTGTGCACGAACGGGTCGGCAAGCTCGAATCCGGCGGGGTCATCCGCGCGTACCGGGCGGAGGTCGAGCCGGAGGCGATCGGGCTCGGGGTGACCGCGCTGATCGGCATCGTCGAGGACTCCAACGCCGACACCGACGACGTGCTGGAGGCGTTCCGGCTGATGCCGGAGATCGAGTCCTGCTACTTCATGGCCGGCGTCGAGTCGTTCCTGCTCAAGGCGCGGGTCGGCACCATCGCCGAGCTGGAGCAGCTCATCGTCCGGCTCAACCGCACCCCGGGCGTCGCCTCCACCCGCACCAGCATCGCCCTGTCGACCAAGTGGGAGAACCGCCCCCAGCCCATCGAACCCGCCACCTCCTGACCAGGTCCATCGCTCCGTTTGCGGCGTGTCGCGGCATCCGCGACCGCTGACACCGCGACACGCCGCAAACGGAGCAGCGCCGGCGGCAGGGCTGGTGCCCCGAGCACGGCGGGCGGTACGGTGCGCCGATGAGGACGCCGGCGGCCGGAACCGCCGTGGTGACCGGGGCGGCGGGCGGGCTCGGCCGGGCCATCGCCACCGCCCTGCACGCCGACGGGTGGACGGTCCTCCTCACCGACCTGGACGCCGACGCGGTCGCCACCGCCGCCGGGCCGCTCGGCGGCTGGTCCCGCGCCCTCGACGTGCGGGACGCGGCGGCCTGTGCCGAGGTCGCCGCCGAGGCGGCCGGCCGGAGCGGGCTCGACCTCTGGGTCAACAACGCCGGCATCCTGGAGACCGGCGCGTCCTGGACGCACGACGCAGCCACCCGACGCCGGCTGGTCGAGGTGAACACCCTCGGGGCGATGAACGGCACCCTCGCCGCCCTCGACGTGATGCGGCCCCGGGGACGCGGGCACGTGCTCAACGTCGTCTCGCTCGCCGGGCTGATCGCCGCGCCCGGCGAGACCGTCTACGCGGCCAGCAAGCACGCGCTGCTGGCGTTCAGCCTCGGCACCCTCGCCGACCTGCGGATGGCCGGGCTCCGGGGCGTACACGTGTCGTGTCTGTGCCCGGACGGGATCTGGACGCCGATGCTGCACGACCGGCTGGACGACCCCGGCGCCCTGGCCTCCTTCACCGGGACGCTGCTGACGCCGGAGCGGGTCGCCGCGCGGGCCGTGCGGCTGGCCCGCCGCCCCCGTCCGGTGGTCAGCCTGCCGCGCTGGCGCGGCGCCCAGGTACGGCTGCTGGACACCTTCCCCCGGCTGGCGCTCGCGCTGACCCCGGTGGTCCGGGCCGCCGGCCGGGCCGGGCAGCGCCGGCAGCGGCGCCGGGTCGGGCCGGACCCGAGCCGGCGTCACTTGTAACGTTGCCGGCGTGACTCATCTCGACCGGTGCGACGAGGCCAGCCGGACGTGGGTGACCGAGGCGATCGCCGCGGTCGAGGCGGACGCGAACCGCTCCGCCGACACCCACCTGCTGCCGTTCCCGCTGCCCCGGGAGTGGGGGATCGACCTCTACCTCAAGGACGAGTCTGTGCACCCCACCGGCTCGCTGAAGCACCGGCTGGCCCGCTCGCTCTTCCTCTACGGGCTCTGCAACGGCTGGATCGGCCCGCAGACCACGATCATCGAGGCGTCCTCGGGCTCGACGGCGGTCTCCGAGGCGTACTTCGCCCGGATGCTCGGGCTGCCGTTCGTCGCCGTGATGCCCGCGACGACCTCGCCGGAGAAGATCGCCCAGATCGAGTTCCAGGGCGGGCGCTGCCACCTCGTCGAGGACCCGGCCAAGGTGGTCATCGAGGCGCGCTGGCTCGCCGAGGACAGCGGCGGGCACTTCATGGACCAGTTCACCTACGCCGAGCGGGCCACCGACTGGCGGGGCAACAACAACATCGCCGAGTCGATCTACGCGCAGCTCTCCCTCGAACGGCATCCGATCCCGGCCTGGATCGTGGTGGGCGCCGGCACCGGCGGCACCAGCGCCACCATCGGCCGGTACACCCGCTACCGCCGGCTGCCCACCAAGCTCTGCGTGGTCGACCCGGAGAACTCGGCGTTCTACCCCGCCTGGCAGGCCGCCGACTGGTCGGTGCGCACCGGCCGCGGTTCCCGGATCGAGGGGATCGGCCGGCCCACCGTCGAGCCCTCCTTCCTGCCCTCGGTGGTGGACCGGATGACCGCCGTGCCCGACGCCGCCTCGCTGGCCGCCATGCGGGCCGGCTCGGCCGTCCTCGGCCGCCGCGTCGGCGGCTCCACCGGCACCAACCTGTGGGGCGCGTTCGGCCTGATCGCCGAGATGCTGGCCGCCGGGCGGACCGGCTCGGTGGTCACCCTGATCTGCGACGCCGGTGACCGCTACGTCCCCACGTACTACGACGACCGGTGGGTCGCCGGGCAGGGGCTCGACCTCGCCCCCCACCTGGCCACCATCGAGCGTTTCCTGACCACCGGGGACTGGCCGGGCTGAGCCGCCGTCACTCCAGCGAACGCACGATCAGCTGCGCGGCCGTGCCGGCGGCCGTCGCCTGTACGGCGGTGCCGAAGCTCTTGCGCACCGCCTGCTGCAGTTTGTTCAGCCGGCCCTTCTCCTTCTCGTCCTTCACCCGGGCGGCGGCCGCATCGTGGTCGACGACCATTCCCTGGGCGTCGACGAAACCGTTCGCCTGGAGCGCGGAGATCAGCCCGGCCAGTTGTTGGGCGGCGTCCGGACCCACTATCTTCCCGATCTGCACCTGCCCGCCCTGCATGTTTATCTGATCGCCGTAGTAGTAGTGGTCACCCACCGCGCACCACCTTTCCGATCTGAATGCCGTCGCCCTTCATGTTGATCTCGTCGCCGAAGACCAGCTTCCGGTTGTCGATGTTCTGCACGATCTCCCGGGCCGGCGGATTCTCGATGGCGTTGGCGATGAGGCCCACCAGGTTGTCGACCATCGCGCCGTCGGTGCTCACCAGCGCGGCGCTGGGCGCCCCGGTGGTCTCCAGCACGAGGGCGTACTGGGTGGCCCGGGTGGCGATGCGGAACGCGGTCCAGCCGCTGTATGCCGCCAGGCCCAACGGAATCAGCGAGGCGAACACGATGACGCCCGTCGGCGCGTCGGCCTGCCCGGCGCAGCAGAGCAGCACCAGCCAGCCGACGAGCCAGGCGGCGGCCCGCCCGATGGCACGGGTGACCCCGGCGCGGTCGGGTTCGGAGACCAGTGACTGCACGCGGGCGATGTTGCGGAGCTGGTAGACGTCGCTCCCGATCCACAGGGTCGCGCGGTTGACCCTGAGCTGGGTCACCCCGGAATGGTCGGTCAAATCGGTACCCTCCTCTTCGCGGCCCGGTCCAATTCCGCACCGGGCTCTTGCGGCGGGTCCACGACGCCCACGTCGATGAGCGGCACGGAAATTGTTGACGCGAACCATACTCCGGAATCGGAAGTGAGTCCCACGGGTGGGACCTGTCGGCATGGCGACAGGAATGGGCGGCGGATGGAACTTCCACGCGCATTCCAACGGTCAATGAAACGAATGGCGACAGTGGGCGGCTCGACCGTTCATGCCGGCGTCGCCCGGCCGGCGGCGGGCCGGGCCGGACGGGGTGGGCGCACGACCGACCGGCGGCCAGCACCGACCGGTGGGCCGCCGGTGCCGGGGCACGTGCGCCTCGCCGCGCTCCGCCGACCGGGCCGGCGTCCAGCGGTCAGCCGGTGTCGCTCCGGGCGGGCGTGCAACGGTCAGCCCACGTCGATCCGGGCGCGCGCCCAGCGGTCAGCCCACGTGGATCCGCTCGGCCGGCGCTCAGCCGGCGTCGACCCGCTCGGCCAGGCCCGGATAGCGCGTCACGAAGCCGTCGCCGTCCACCGCCAGCTCCGCCCGGAAGGTGTCGCTGGCGAAGCCCACCCGGCCCGGCCCGAGCGCGGTGTAGACCTGCTCGGCGGCGATCACCTCCAGGCTCGGCAGCAGCACCCACGCCACGGTGATCCGGTGCTCGGTGCTGGCCGCCGCCCCGGCCAGGCCCAGCCGGCGCACCGGGAGGGCGTTGAACAGCGGCGAGCCGCTCAGGTCGACGTCGACCGCGTCGTACAGCCGGTCCGGGTCGTCGGTGCCGGCCAGCCCGGCCGGCGGGTGCCCGGCGGCCCGCAGGGCCGCGTCCAGATCACCCTGCTCGCCGGTGGTGACCCGCCACCCGTCCGCGCCCCGCTGCAGCCGTACCCGCCGTGACCAGCCGGCGCCCTCCGCCTCCACCTCCAGGGTGGAGGTCGACCCGTCCGCTCCGGCGGCCAGCCGGTAACGGCAGGTGCAGGCGACGGGGTCGACGGCGAGCAGCGTGCCGTGCGCGGTGAGCCCCGGACCGTCGGCGAGCACGGCGTGCTCCGCTCCCGCGCCGTCCGTCCGGCTCCAGAACAGTGACCTCGGCATGGTCCGGACGTTACGCCAACCCCGCCCCGCCGGCAGCGCATGCGGAAACGCCGCCGGGGAGCGTGGGCTCCGCGACGGCGTTCCGGGTGGTCGGGTGGATCAGTGGGTACGCGCCGGCGGCCGGCCGCCGAAGCCACGCCGGTCGTCACGCGGGCGGTCGTCCCGGCCCCGCCCCTCCGGGCGGAACCCGCCCCGGCGGTCGGCGCCGCGCTGCTCGCCGCCGAAGCGACGCTCACCCTGGGGACGGTCGCCGAAGCTGCGCTCCCCGGCGGGACGGTCGCCGTAGCGCCGCTCCCCGGCCGGACGGTCACCGAAGCCGCGCTGGCCCCGGTCGCCGAAGGACCGGTCACCGGTCGGGCGGTCGCCCCGGCCGTCGTGCCGCCGGTCGCCGTAGCTCCGCTCACCGGAGGGGCGGTCGCCGTAGCCGCGCTCGCCGGTCGGGCGGTCGCCGTAGCGGCGCTCGCCCTGCGGCCGGCCCGCGTCGCCCCGCTCGGCGTACGAGCGCCCGCCGGTCGGCCGGTCACCGTAGGAGCGTCCACCCGACGGCCGGTCACCCCGGTCGCCGAAGCGCTCGCCCCGCTCGCCGGTCGGCCGGTCACCGAAGCGCCGCTCGCCGCCGTAGGTGCGCTCGCGGTCGCCGCGCTCGGCGAAGGTGCGCTCGCCGGTGGGGCGGTCGCCGTAGCGGCGCTCGGACCGGTCACCGTACGACCGGTCGCCGCTCGGGCGGTCGCCGTAGCGCCGCTCGCCGTAGCCGCCCCGGCCGTCACGCTCGCCGTAGCGACGCTCGCCGGTCGGCCGGTCACCGAAGCGGCGGCCACCGGAGCGGCGCGGCTCCGGCTCCTCGCGGACCGGCACCCCGCTCGGCTCGCGGGCGCCGGTCAGCTCGGCCAGCGTCGGGTCGCCGGCCCGCACCCGGGTCTGCTCCGGCTCGACGCCGGCCTTCTCCATCATCGCCAGCGTGGTCCGGCGCTGCTTCGGCAGCACCAGGGTCGCCACCGCGCCCGACTCCCCGGCCCGGGCGGTACGACCCGCGCGGTGCAGGTAGTCCTTCGGGTCCTTCGGCGGGTCGACGTGCAGCACCAGGGAGACCCCGTCGACGTGGATGCCCCGGGCCGCCACGTCGGTGGCGACCAGCACGTTCATCCGGCCCTCGCGGAACTCGGCGAGGGTCTTGGTGCGCATCCGCTGGGTCTTGCCGCCGTGCAGCCCACCGGCCCGGACGCCCACCGCGGCGAGCTGCTCCACCAGCCGGTCGACCCCGAGCTGGGTGCGCGCGAAGAGCATCGTCCGGCCGGAGCGGGCCGCGATCGAGGCCGCCACCGCGAACTTGTCGTGCGGCGGGATCAGCAGCAGGTGGTGGTCCATGGTGGACACCGACGCGGTCGACGGCGCGGTGGAGTGGGTCACCGGGTCGGTCATGAACCGCTTGACCAGCGAGTCCACGTCACCGTCCAGGGTGGCCGAGAAGAGCAGCCGCTGGGCGTCCGCCGGCGTCTTCGCCAGCAGCTCGGTCACCTCGGGGAGGAAGCCCATGTCGGCCATCTGGTCGGCCTCGTCGAGCACGGTGACCTCGACGTCGTCCAGGACGCAGACGCCCCGGTCGATCAGGTCGCCGAGCCGGCCCGGGGTGGCCACCACGATCTCCACGCCGCGCCGCAGCGCGTCGATCTGCCGGTCGTACGGCACCCCGCCGACGGCGGTCTTGAGGAAGATCCCGACGGCCTTGCCGAGCGGCATCAGGGCGTCGTTGACCTGCATGGCGAGTTCCCGGGTGGGAACCAGCACCAGGGCCCGCGGGTGCAGCGGCCGGGCCCGGTTGCGCTCGGCGAGCCGGGCGATGATCGGCAGGCCGAAGGCGAGGGTCTTGCCGGAGCCGGTCTGGCCCCGGCCGAGCACGTCCCGGCCGGCCAGGGCGTCGGGCAGCGTGGCCCGCTGGATCTCGAACGGGGTGGTGATGCCCTGCCGGGCGAGCGCGTCGACCAGTGGACGGGGCAGTCCCAGGTCGGCGAAGTCGATGTCGACGGCCGCAGCGGCCTCCTCGGCCGGGGTGGTCTCGACGGCCGGGGTGGTCTCGTCGGCCCGGGTGTCGAGGACGGCCTCGACCGGCAGGTCGAAGGCGGACGGAATGGTGCCGGGGTCAGCGGAGATGGTCAAGAAATGCCTTTCGAGCGGGGCGCATCTTCGCGATGGCCCGCTGCGGCTCAACGCCGCCGAATCGCCCGCAAGATCGCCCATGGGCGCGCACCACGCGCGCCAGGTCAGTGATCCTCACCAGTGTACGGCGACCGGCGGAGACCGCCAGTCGGCCACGATCGGGTAGTGGGCGGGCTCACCCCGCCCTTCCCGACGTGCCGTCCCCGCTCACTTCGTGAGGACGTTGCCGACCAGCCCGTCCATGGCGTCACCCGCCAGCAGGACGACCAACACGCTGATCGCCACCAGCAGACCGAGGGACGCGGCCAGGACGACCACCACCCGGGCGGTGCGGGACTTCTCCGTCGCCGGTGTCTCCGACCACCCCTGGGCCAGGATGTGCCCGGTCAGCGACCCGGAGTTCTCCAGCGGGTTGTTGGCCGGGAAGGAGACGGTGGCGAAGCCCGGCCCGTCGGTGCCGCCGTAGGCGGTGCTGGCCAGGTCCGGTCCGCCCCGGTACGGCGTGCCCGGGCGGCCGATGCCGGCCGGCGGCGCGGCCGGGAACGGACTGGCCCCTCCTGCTGCCCACTGCGGGGCCGGCGCGGCGGCGCGGGCCGAGGCGGGCGGGGCGGCCGGGAAGGCCGTGGTCGGTGGCGTGACCGGGGGAGCCGACACGGGCGGGGCAGCCGGCGGGACGGGCACGGGCCGGGCGGTCGGGAAGGCCGTGGTCGGTGGCGTGACCGGCGCGGCCGACACGGGCCGGGCAGCCGGGAAGGCCGTGGTCGGCGGCGTGACCGGCGGAGCCGATACCGGCGGCGTGACGGGTGGGGCCGAGACAGGCCGGGCAGCCGGCGGGGCTGACACCGGCGGCGTGAACGGCGGAGCGGAGACAGGTCGGGCAGCCGGTGGCGCCGAGACAGGCTGGGCAGCCGGCGGGGCCGATACCGGCGGCGTGACGGGTGGGGCCGAGACAGGTCGGGCAGCCGGCGGGGCCGATACCGGCGGAGCCGGGACGGACGCGGCAGCCCGGACCGGCTGGGCCGGGAGCGACGGAAGACCGCCGGGCGGGGAGGAGACCGGCGCGGCACTCCCCGGCGTGGACGAGCTGGGCGCGGTGCCGCCGGGGGGCGCGGAGACCGGCGTGGAGACCGGGGCGGTGGCCCGGGCGAGCGGGCCGCCCGTCGACCCCGTACCGGCGGGCCCACCCGTGCCGGCGGAGCCGAACGGCCGGTCCGGTCCGGTCGAGCCGGGCATGGCCGGCGGCGGCGGGAACGGCGGCGCCGGCATCGGCCCCGGCGGAGGTGGGGGCGGTGGCACCGCCGGCCCGGGCGGCGGCACCGGAGGCCCGGGGACGGGCGGCACCGGTCCCGGCGGGGGCGACGGGCGCGGTCCCGGCGGCGGGCCGGGCAGCGGCGGCACCGGCGAGGGGAAGGGCCCGGGCTCCGGCGGTTGCGGGCTCGGCACGGGCGGGACGGGGGTGGGAGCCGGCTCGGGCGTCGGGACCGGCTCCGGAGCCGGAGTGGGTTCCGGCTCGGGCGTCGGCGGGGTGGGCGGCTGGGCCGGCTCCGGGGGCTGGGCGGGCTCGGGCGGCTCCGGGTTCACCGGCGCGGAGCGGTAGACCGTGGCCGCGCCCCCGGCCCGGGCGACGACGTCGGCCGCCCCGGCCGCCGCGTCCCCTGCCGAGATCCGGCTCAGCCCCGGCACGCTGGCGCTGGCCCGCGCGGTCGCGCCGCGCTGCCCGGGTACCACCGCGCTGCCCGTGGCGGCCCGGGCGCTGCCGGACGCCGCGCCCGTACCGGCGTCGGCCGGGGCGGGACGGGCCGGTGAGTGGTCGTCGGCGGAGTCGGGCGACCCGGCCCGGTAGGTGGTGCCGGAGGCGGTGGCCATCGGCAGTGCTCCGTCCGGCGGGGCGGTGGCGGTGGCGACGCTGGCCCGGGCGCGGGCCGGCACGGGCGAGCCGTCGGCGGAGAGCTTCGGGGCGGCCCCGGTCGGGCCGGTCAGCGCCGGTGACACCGCGCCGTCGCGTACCGGTGCGTCGACAGCGGACGGTGCCGGCAGGGCGGCCCGGCCGGCGGCGGGTTCGGGCACGGATCCGCGGTCGACCGACTCCGCCGGAACCTCTTGCTCGCCCATGCTCGTCCTCCGTGCCGCGCTCGCACCCGGGACCGTGGCTCCGGACCGGATGTGCCTGGATGTCACGGTGCCACATTCCACCCCGCCGGCACAGCCGGAGTGCGTACCGGGCCGGAGTCGGCGTGGCCGCCGCAGGTCAGGAGCCGGTGCTCGCGGAGGCCGACGCCGAGGTGCTGTTCTCCGGGGCCAGGCTGGTCGGCGCGGTGCTCGGCTGCGCGCTGCTGGCGGCGGTGCTCGGCGAGACGGAACTCGTCGGGCTCGCGGAGACGGATTCGGAACTCGTCGGGCTCGCGGAGACGGATTCGGACGGGGTCGGGACCGTGGTCTCCGACGGCGACGGCGCCGGGCTCTCCGACGGCGGCGTGGTCGGCCGGGTCGGCTGCGGCGACGGCGCCTTGGTCGAGGTCGGCGAGGGGTTCGGCGCCGGGGTGGTCGGCTTGGGCGACGCCGGGCCGGTCGGCTTCGGGGCCGGCGTGGTCGGCTTCGGCGCCGGGGTGGCCGGGGCGGGCACCGCACCGACGACCCGGGTGGCCGCGTAGAGGCCGGACCAGCGCACCGTGGAGATCTTGACGACGTCGCCGGTGCGCGGGGCCTGCACCATCTTGCCGCCGCCGATGTACATCCCCATGTGGTGGATCGTCGTCCAACTGCTGCCGGAGGCGAAGAAGAGCAGGTCGCCGGGGAGGAGCGCGCTGCGGTCGACCGTCCGGGAGCGGGTGGCGTAGTACTGGTCGCGGGAGACCCTGGGCAGGTCGTAGTAGCCGGCCGACCGGTACGCGGCCCAGATCAGGCCGGAGCAGTCGAACCGGTCCGGCCCCTCGGCGGCCCAGAGGTACGGATCACCGAGCTGGGCCAGCGCGTACCGGACGGCCGCCAGGGCCTGCGGGCTGGCGATCAGGCCGGTGGCGCTCTGCCCCTCGACGTACGCGGCGCCCAGCTTCTGCTCGGCGGCCTCCTGCTGCCGCTCCAGCTCGATGATCTGGGCCTGGTTGTCCGCCCGGAGCTTGACCAGCTTGCGCTCGTTGTCGCGCAGCGCCTTCTCCACCGCGGTGTACTGCTCGCCGGCCCGGCGGACCCGGTCCTGCGCGGCGGTGACCGCCTGGGTGGCGACCTGCTCCGCCGTCCGGGCGCGGGACAGCTCGCCGGTCGCGGCGGTGGTCGCCCCGTCGGCCTGCTCGCCCCGCGAGATCCGCTGGAGCACGCTGAGCCCGTGCAGGTCCTCGGCGATCTCGCCGGGGGGCAGCGCGGCGGCGGCCTTGAAGGCGTCCGCCGCCACGGCGTCGGCGCGCTCCTGGGCCCGGGCCAGCGCCTCCCGGGCCAGGCCCAGCTCCCGCTCGGCGGCGGTGAGCTGCGTCTGTGCGTCGGTGCGCTGCTGCCGGAGCCCGAGCAGTTGGTCGCCGAGTTGGCCGACCTGCACCTCCAGGGCGCTGATCTGGGCCAGCAGCGGGCTCGCCGCGACGCCGCCGACCGGCAGCGTGGTGGGCGTCCCGCCGGGCAGGCCGGCCCCGGCGCCGGGCAGGCCGGTGCCGGGCAGACCGGTGGCGGGCTGGCCGGGGATCCCGCCGGGCAGCTGGAGGCCGCCGGAGACGACCGGACGCGAGCCGGTGTCCGGCACGGTGTTCGGCAGCGGCGGCTCGGCGTACGCGGGGGTGGCGAGGGCCATCGCGGCGACGGCGCCGAGCAGGGCGGACCAGAGCCGGGGACGCAGCACCGGCGAGATCACCGGGCTCCTGCGTCGTCGCTGCTGTCGCCCGTACCCGCTGTCGGCCATTCCGCTCCCCGTCCGGCGTGTCGTGCCGCGCACGGTGGGCGCGGCGGGACGGGACGGTACCAGTGTGTGTTCCGCCCCACCCTGTCTTACCGCACGCCGGCAACGATGTCGATGCGTAGCCGGGTCACGGAAGGCTGGGAGTCCGGTGAAGTACGTCGCTGCCGGTGCCCGTCCTGCCGGGTCGTCGCCGGGCCGACGTAGGCTCGACCGGGACCGCAGGTGGAAGGGACGTGGCTTTCGATGGACGCCGGACTCAAGCGCGAGCTCGAAGCGAAGGTGTACGCCGGGGAGCGGCTGACCCGTGAGGACGGGATCGCCCTCTACGACAGCGACGACCTGGCCTGGCTGGGGCGGCTGGCGCACCACCGCCGCACCGAGCTGAACGGCGACCGGGTGATGTTCAACGTCAACCGGCACCTGAACCTGACCAACGTCTGCTCCGCCTCGTGCGCGTACTGCTCGTTCCAGCGCAAGCCGGGCGAGAAGGACGCGTACACGATGCGCATCGACGAGGCGGTCCGCAAAGCCAAGGAGATGGAGGACGAGCAGCTCACCGAGCTGCACATCGTCAACGGCCTGCACCCGACGCTGCCCTGGCGCTACTACCCGAAGGTGCTCAGCGAGCTGAAGGCGGCGCTGCCGAACGTCAAGCTCAAGGCGTTCACCGCGACCGAGGTGCAGTGGTTCGAGAAGATCAGCGGGCTGAGCGCGGACGAGATCCTCGACGAGCTGATGGCCGCCGGCCTGGAGTCGCTGACCGGCGGCGGCGCGGAGATCTTCGACTGGGAGGTCCGGCAGCACATCGTCGACCACGCCTGCCACTGGGAGGACTGGTCGCGGATCCACCGGCTGGCCCACTCGAAGGGCATGAAGACGCCGTCGACGATGCTGTACGGCCACATCGAGGAGCCCCGGCACCGGGTCGACCACGTGCTGCGGCTGCGTGAGCTCCAGGACGAGACCGGCGGTTTCATGGTCTTCATCCCGCTGCGCTACCAGCACGACTTCGTGGACTCGGCGGACGGCAAGATCCGTAACCGGATCCAGGCCCGGACCACGATGGCCTCGCCCGCCGAGTCGCTGAAGACCTTCGCGGTCTCCCGGCTGCTCTTCGACAACGTCCCGCACGTGAAGTGCTTCTGGGTCATGCACGGGCTCTCGGTGGCCCAGCTCTCGCTGAACTTCGGCGTGGACGACCTGGACGGCTCGGTGGTGGAGTACAAGATCACTCACGACGCCGACTCGTACGGCACCCCGAACACGATGCACCGGGACGACCTGCTGCACCTGATCTGGGACGCCGGCTTCCGTCCGGTCGAGCGCAACACCCGCTACGAGGTCGTCAAGGAGTACGACCCGGCGCCGTCGCTGGCCGAGCGCCGTGCCGAGCCGCAGCAGGTCTGGGCCTGAGTCCGGCCGTATCCTCACAGGACCATGACCGGACGGGCACGATGACCGAGCAGCGGGCCGGGTTCCCCCGGCGGGACGCCGAGGGCCGCATCCTCACCCTGGGCGACCTGCTCGGGGTGAGCCTCGCCGGCTGGGTGATCGGGATGCTGGCGCTGGTGCTCTTCGACTGGGGCTTCGCCACGGTCGGCGCCGGGGAGTTCGGCCGTACCAACGGCTGGCTGGCGGTCATCCTGCCCGCCTGGCTGTTCTGGGACGACTTCCGCGCCTGGGAGTTCGGCGCGGCCCGGGTGGTGGCGGCGCTGGTCGCCGGCGTGGTCGCGGTGGTCGGTGGCCTGCTGGTGGCCGGCCTGGTCGGCGGCCTGGCGCCGCTGGCCACCGGCGGCCTGGCGGCGGTCGCCTTCACCCTGCTGTACGCGGTGCTCTGGTTCCAGGGCGTGCACTGGCTGGCCCGGCGGACGGGCTGAACCGACCGCCCGGGGGCCACCCGGGGCGTGGAGAACGGAGTGGGAACGTGAGCGCGGCGGCAAAGTACACGCTGGGCCGGATCGGGCTGTTCGTCGTCGTCCTCCTGGCCCTCCTGCCGGTCGACATGAACATCTTCCTGAAGCTGATGGTGGCGCTGGCGTTCTCCGCGGCGGCGTCGTTCTTCCTGCTGCGCGGCTGGCGGGACGAGATGGCCGAGGAGATGGCCGCGGCGGCGGAGCGCCGCCGGGCGGAGAAGGAGCGGCTCCGCTCCGCCCTGGCCGGCGACGACCAGCCCTCGACGACCGACCAGCCCTCGGCCGAGCAGCCGCCGACCGACCGGACCGACCGGCCGTGACCACGGGGTCGTCGCCGGGCGACGACCCCGTGACCGCTGTCGGCGCGCCGGTTACCAGTTGGTCGAGCCCGGGACCACCGGCCACGGCCGGTCGGCCGGCTTGATCAGGTACGCGATGCCGCCGGAGCCGCCGGCCACCGTGCCGTTGGCCCGGTACCGCTTGGTGCGCAGCCAGATCTGCTCGAACTGCTCGCGCTGGTAGACGTTGCGCACCTCGGCGTTCGACGACGACGCCGGGTCGTTGACGATCACGTCCCCGTCGGCGGTGAAGCCGACGACCACGAAGAGGTGCCCGGCGGTGCCGTAGTTCGAGCCGTCCAGTTCGCTGGCGAGGAAGGACTGCGAGGTGACGACCGGGATGCCGGCCTTGATGAAGCGCTCCACCTCGTCGAGGGAGTGCAGCCGGGTGACCCGCGCGTCGATGCCGGGGAAGCCGGCGGCGTACGCGGTGTTGAACGGCCAGTTACCGGCGCCGGCGTACTCGTGGTCCCAGGTCATCCGGGCGGCGTGGGCGACCTGCGGGTCGGTGTAGCCGGGGGTCACCCAGGACAGGTCCTCGGCCGACGGGCCCCGGCCGTAGTACTCCAGCACCATCGTGGTGGAGGTCGGGCTGCACCAGACCTGGCCGCCGCCGCCCCACTCGGGGTAGTTGCCCCGGTGGATCATCTGGGAGCGGGCCGGCACGGCCAGTTCGGTGCCCCAGGCGATCCCGCCCCGGCTGGGGGTGACGGTGAACCGGTCGGGCACGTTCGAGCTCATCGCGCCGAGCATCCGCACCGTGGGCGAGGCCGCCTGTCCGGGCGCGCGGTAGAGGGTCAGTCGGAGCTGGTACGAGCGCAGCAGCACCCCGGCCGCCGCGTCGTCGATGGCGAAGGTGTCGGTCCACACGCTGGACCAGGGGTCGCCCTGGTCGTCGAGGGTGGCCCGCTTGATGTCCCGGTCGCCGGAGGCCCAGCGGCCGAGCACGTACCAGGGGGTGTGGGCGCCGGTGTTGTAGCCGCCCTGGAGTTCGACCTGGAGCCAGGTGCCGGCCGGGGTGTCGGCGTTCCAGGAGGCGACCAGTTCGGTGGCGTCGAAGCCGATCCGGGTGACCGGGGAGGTCCAGGTGGCGTACTCCCAGCTCCGGGTGACGCCGGTGTGCTCGTCGGTGAACTCGGTGGTCCCGGCGGGACGGCCGATGGTGATGCCGGCGCGGCGGCCGGGGGCGGCGTGGGTGCCCTGGTGGCTGCCGCCACGCCAGTCGGTGTGGTGGGACCACTCCTGGAAGGTGATCTGCTCGTCGTGCGCCACCACCGGCAGGCCGTTGTCGGCCTGGACGGGTACGGCGGTGCCGAGCAGGGTGAGCGCGGCGACGCCCAGCAGGGCGACGGTACGCAGGGACGTGCTGGCCATGGCAACTCCGCGAGGTGAGGAATCGTTGCCGTTCACTGTCCCGCTTGGAAGGAAGTTCCGCCAGATGTTGAGGGATGGAAAATAATTGCCGAAGAGAGGATCAGGCTGAGATGGATCAACGCAATGATGAATGTTGATATGACCATGTGAGTCCTGGTGAAGTGTGCGGACAACGGGATCTCCCCGTACCCCGAGGAGGTTGTCCATGGCCCTCCGCACGTCCCCTCTGCGCCGCCGGCTGGCGCTCGCCGTCGCCGTCGGGCTCGGCCTCGTCACCGTCACCACCGGGCCGGTCGCCGCGCGGCCGGCCCCCGACCCGGAACCCGCCGCCGTCGGCTACCGGGTGATCGGGCCGCGTACCCTCGCCGACCGCGACGCCGTCGCCCGCACCGGCGCGGCCATCGACTACGTCGAGCACGGCAAGCTGCACGTCTCCGCCACCCGGGCCGAGGCGGCCGCGATCACCCGGCTCGGCTTCCGGCTCGAGAAGGAGGCGACGCCGACCGCCGACCCGCACGACCACGGCGACGTCGGCACGCTCGACTTCCCGCCCGCCGACGCCAACTACCACAACTACGCCGAGCTGACCGCGGTGGTGAACAAGGTGGTCGCCGACCACCCGTCGATCGCCCGGAAGATCAGCATCGGCAGTTCGTACGAGGGCCGCGACCTGATGGCGGTGAAGATCTCCGACAACGTCGGCACCGACGAGAACGAACCGGAGATCCTCTTCAACGCCCAGCAGCACGCCCGCGAGCACCTGACCGTCGAGATGGCGATCTACCTGCTCAACCTCTTCACCGACAGCTACGGCACCGACTCCCGGGTCACCAACGTCGTCAACTCCCGGGAGATCTGGATCGTGCCGACGGTCAACCCCGACGGCAGCGAGTACGACGTCGCCACCGGCTCGTACCGGTCCTGGCGGAAGAACCGGCAGCCCAACAGCGGCTCGTCGTACGTCGGCACCGACCTGAACCGGAACTGGTCGTACCAGTGGGGCTGCTGCGGCGGCTCGTCCGGCTCCACCTCGTCGGACACCTACCGCGGCCCGTCCGCGTTCTCCGCCCCGGAGACCCAGGCGCTGCGCAACTTCGTCAACAGCCGGGTGGTCGGCGGCACGCAGCAGATCAAGGCCAACATCGACTTCCACACCTACTCCCAGCTGGTGCTCTGGCCGTTCGGCTACACCTACAGCGACACCACCACCGGGATGAGCGCCGACCAGTACAACACCTTCGCCACCCTCGGGCGGCAGATGGCGGCCACCAACGGATACACCCCGGAGCAGTCCAGCGACCTCTACATCGCCGACGGCACGAGCATCGACTGGATGTGGGGCGCCCACGGCATCTGGGCGTACACCTTCGAGATGTACCCGGGCTCGGCCACCGGCGGCGGCTTCTACCCGCCCGACGAGGTCATCCCCCGGGAGACGTCCCGCAACAAGGACGCGGTCCTGCTGCTGTCCGAGTACGCCGACTGCCCGTACCGGGTGATCGGCAAGGACGCCCAGTACTGCGGCGGCGGTGGCGGTGGCACCACGGTCTGGTCGGACACCTTCGAGACGGCCACCGGCTGGACCGTCAACCCGAACGGGACGGACACCGCCACCACCGGGGCGTGGGAGCGGGGCGCCGCCCAGGCGACCAACTCCTCCGGCCCCAAGCAGCTCACCCCGTACGCGGGCAGCAACGACCTGGTCACCGGTCGGCTCGCCGGCACCGGGGCAGGCGACCACGACATCGACGGCGGGGTGACCAGCGCCCGCTCGCCGGCGGTGACCCTGCCCTCGACCGGGACGCTCACCCTCTCGCTGGCCTGGTACCTGGCGCACGGGTCCAACGCGTCGTCGGCCGACTACCTGCGGGTCAGCGTGGTCCACAACGGTGGCACCACCACGCTGCTCAACCAGGCCGGGGCCGCCACCGACCGGGACGCCGCCTGGGCGGTGTCGAACCTCGACCTGAGCCCGTACGCCGGGCAGTCGGTGCGGATCCTGGTCGAGGCGGCGGACGCTTCCGGGGCCAGCCTGGTCGAGGCGGCTGTGGACAACGTCACCATCACCAGTTCGTGAATCGAGGTGGGGCCCCGTACGAGCCCCCGACGGGGCCCCACCACCCCTCCCGTCCGGACGATCTCCGCTGGTCGTGCGCTACCGTGGCACCGATCGGCCCGCAGCGAAGCCGGTGGGAAACCGGCGCTGTCCCGCAACTGTGATGCCCCGCCCCGGCGGGGACGAGCCAGGTCGCCTGCGGACCGGTCGCGACACGCGCTCTCGAGGAAGGGCGCCTCGCGGACGGGCCCGCCCGCGGTCCCTGTCGGCGAAGCACCACACTCCTCGACCGACAGGAGGACCATGACCCGCCGTACCCCCCGGCTGCTCGCCGCCACCCTCGCGGTGGCCGCGTTGACCCTCGGCGCCTGCGCCGAGAAGACCTCGAACGACACCCCCGCCGCCGGCAGCAGCTCGGCGGCCGCCACCTTCCCGGTCACCGTCGGCAAGCTGACCCTGGAGAAGCGACCGGAGAAGATCGTCTCGCTCTCGCCGACGGCGACCGAGATGCTCTTCGCCATCGGCGCCGGCAAGCAGGTCACCGCCGTCGACGACAACTCCAACTACCCGCCCGAGGCGCCGAAGAGCGACCTCTCCGGCTTTCAGCCGAACGCCGAGGCGATCGCCGCGAAGACGCCCGACCTGGTGGTGCTCTCCAACGACACCAACAAGATCGTCGACCAGCTCACCACGCTGAAGATCCCGGTCCTGCTCACCCCGGCCGCCGCCACGCTGGAGGACTCCTACCGGCAGATCACCGACCTGGGCGCGCTGACCGGCCACCCGACCGAGGCGGCGGACGTCACCCAGCGGATGAAGGACGACATCGCCAAGCTGGTCAAGGACCTGCCGCAGCGGTCGAAGAAGCTGACCTACTACCACGAGCTGGGCCCGGAGCTGTACACCGCGACCAGCAAGACCTTCATCGGCTCGATCTACGCCCTCGCCGGCTTGGAGAACATCGCCGACGCGTCGGACGCCGACGGCAAGAGCGGCGGGTACCCGCAGCTGAGCCAGGAGGTCATCGTCAAGGCGAACCCCGACTTCGTCTTCCTCGCCGACACCAAGTGCTGCCAGCAGAGCGCCGAGACGGTCAAGGCGCGCGCCGGCTGGGCCGACGTCACCGCGGTGAAGAACAACCAGGTGGTGGCCCTCGACGACGACATCGCCTCGCGCTGGGGCCCGCGCGTGGTCGACCAGCTCCGCACCATCGTCGACGCGGTCGCCAAGGTGCCCGCGTGACCCTCCGCCGTCCGTGAGGGTGCGACCCACGGAACCCCGGCCGGCCGGGACGCCCGACGCGTCCCGGCCGGCCGGTGTGCCCGGGGCCGGCCCGGCCGCCGACACGTCCGGCCCGGTCGCCGACGCACCCGACACGCCTGACGCGCCCGGCCGGGCCGTCGAGGTGCCCGGCGTGCCCGGCGTGTCCGGCGTGCCCGGCGTGTCCGCCGGGTCCGACCGGCTCACCGGGTCCGACCGGCTCACCGGGTCCGACCGGTCCGACCGGTCCGCAGGCGTGAAGGTCGACGCCGGGTCCGCCGCCGCGGCGGGCCGCCGGTCACCGGTCCAGTCCGGTCGCCGACCGGCCGCCGCCGGCTCCGGCCGGCCGGCCGGGCTGCGCAAGCGGTGGCTCGCCGCCGGGGTGCTGGCGGTGCTGGTCGCCCTGGTCGCCGGGGTCTCCCTCGGCCCGGTCAACCTGCCGCCCGGCAGCGTCGCCGTCGAACTGCTCAACCTGCTCCCCGGCGTGCGGCTCGACAGCGGGCTGACCCCCGGCGAGGCCGCCATCGTCACCCAGCTCCGGTTGCCCCGGGTGGTGCTCGGCCTGCTGGTCGGCGGCCTGCTCGCCCTGGCCGGCGGGGCGTACCAGGGGGTGTTCCGCAACCCGCTGGCCGACCCGTACCTGCTGGGCGTGGCAGCCGGGGCGGGGCTGGCGGTCACCGCGGTCATCGCGCTCGGCGGGGCGATGGACCCGCTGGTCGGGCTGCCGCTGACCGTGCCGCTGGCCGCGTTCGTCGGCGCGCTCGGCGCGGTCGTCATGACGTACCTGCTCGGGGCGGCCGGTGGGCGCAGCCGCTCCCCGGCGACGTTGATCCTGGCCGGGGTGGCCGTCTCGGCGTTCCTCTCCGCCGGGCAGACCTACCTGCTGCAACGGCACTCCGAGAGCATCCAGCAGGTGTACGCCTGGCTGCTCGGCCGGCTCGCCACCGCCGGCTGGCACGACGTGCTGCTGGTGCTGCCGTACTTCGTGCTCACCGCGGTCGTGGTACTGCTGCACCGCCGCGAGCTGGACGTGCTCTCCCTCGGTGACGACGAGGCGGCCAGCCTCGGCCTGCACCCGCAGCGCTCCCGCTACCTGCTGATCGCCGCCGCCTCGCTCGGCACCGCCGCGGCGGTCTCCGCCTCCGGGCTGATCGGCTTCGTCGGGATCATCGTGCCGCACACCGTACGGCTGCTCGCCGGGTCGAGCTACCGGGTCATCCTGCCGCTGTCGATGCTCTTCGGCGGCGCGTTCCTGGCGCTGACCGACGTGGTCGCCCGGACCGCCGCCGCCCCGGCCGAGATCCCGATCGGCGTGGTCACCGCGCTGCTCGGCGGCCCGTTCTTCGTCCTGGTGCTGCGGACCGCCCGGCGGGTGCTGACGTGAGCGCGCGCGGTGGCCCGGCGGTCGGGACCGGGGAGGACCGGGTGGACGCGCCCGCGATCGAGGTCCGCGACCTGCACGTCACGCTGGGCGGGGCGACGATCCTGGCCGGCGTCGACCTGACCGTCTCGACCGGCGAGTGGGTCACCGTGATCGGGCCGAACGGCGCCGGCAAGTCGACCCTGCTGCGCGCCGTCGGCGGCCTGCTGGCCACCGGCTCCGCCGTCGCCATCTCCGGTACGCCGCTGCGGTCGATGCGTCCCCGCGAGCGGGCCCGGGTGGTGGCCACCGTGGCGCAGTCCCCGGCGGTGCCGGCCGGCATGTCGGTCCTCGACTACGTGCTGCTCGGTCGTACCCCGTACATCCCGCCGCTGGGCCGGGAGTCCGCAGCCGACCTGGCCGTCGTGCACGAGGTGCTGGACCGGCTGGACCTGGCCGCCTTCCACGGCCGGGAGCTGGCCACCCTCTCCGGCGGGGAGCGGCAGCGGGTCTTCCTGGCCCGGGCGCTCGCCCAGGGCGCCACCCTGCTGCTGCTGGACGAGCCGACCAGCGCCCTGGACATCGGCCACCAGCAGGAGGTGCTGGAGCTGGTCGACCAGCTCCGCCGAGAGCACGCGCTGACCGTGCTCGCCACCATGCACGACCTCTCCATCGCCGGCGAGTACGCCGACCGCCTGGTGCTGCTCGCGGACGGCCGGGTGGTCGCCGACGGCCCGCCGGCCGAGGTGCTCACCGAGGAGCTGCTCGCCACCCACTACCGGGCCCGCGTCCGGGTCATCCCCGGCGAGCACGGCCCCCTCGTCGTCCCGGTCCGCCCGTACTAGGCGAGGGCGATGACGGAGAAGAGGGCGCCCTGGGGGTCGCGGAGGGCGGCGAGCCGGCCCTGCGGGACGTCGTGCGGCGGGACCAGGATGCTGCCGCCGAGTTCGGCGGCGCGCGCGGCGGTGGCGTCGGCGTCCGCCACCGCGAAGTAGATCGCCCAGTATGCGGGCAGGTCGGCCGGCAGTTCCTCCAGCGGCGGCGTCATGCCGGCCACGATCCGCGCCCCGCACCGCCAGCCGGTGTAGGTGACCGGCCCCATCGGCTCGTCCTCCGGGTGCCAGCCGAAGACCAGCTCGTAGAAGAGCTTCGCGCCGTCCGGGTCCGGCGTGACCAGCTCGTTCCAGCTCATCGACCCGGGGGCGTTGAACAGTTCGGCGCCGCGCATGGCCATCGGCTGCCAGACGCTGAACGTCGCGCCGGCCGGGTCCGCGAAGACCCCCATCCGCCCCTGGTCGAAGACGTCGAAGGGGGCGACCAGCACCTGCCCGCCGGCCGCCTCGACCCGGGTGGCCGCCAGATCGGCGTCGTCCGTGGCCACGTACGTGGACCAGATCGGCACCTGGTCCGGGGTGGCCGGCGGCCCGGCCCCGCCCACCGCCCGCCCGTCCTTGAGGAAGGTGGTGTACCCGCCCGCCTCCGGCTGCGGGGACACCCGCCCCGTCCAGCCGAAGAGTTCGGGGTAGAAGCGTTGGGCGGCCGTCAGGTCGGGGGTGGCCAGATCGGCCCAGCAGGGCGTGCCGGGCTCGACGCCGCTCACGGTGACCCCTCTCCGCCGGTGGGCGGCCCGGCCGGACGCCCTGCCCGCATCGTGGCACCGGTTCGCCCGCGAGGGGCCGGAACGGGGCGAAACGTCAGCTGAACCGGCGACCCTCGTCGCGCCGGTACGCCCACCCCGCGAGCGCCGCCAGCACCACCACCCAGGCGACGAGCGAGACCAGCGCGCGGGGGGCCGGCCGCCAGTCGGTGCACGCCGCCCACATCAGCTCCACCGCGCCCCGGGTGGGCAGGTAGGGGGCGACCGCCTTGATGAAGCCGGGCGCGTCGTCCGGGCCGGAGAGCAGGCCGCCACCGAAGGCGAGCGGGAAGAAGACGATCTGCGCGACGACGATCGCCGCCTTGCTCGGCAGCGAGTAGCCGATGGCGAGCCCCATCAGGGTGAACGGCACCGAGATCACCGCGACCGTGGCGAGGGCCAGCAGGAACTGCACCGGGGTGACCCGGGCCGCGGTGGCCACCGCCGCGATCACCACCACCGGCAGCATCGACACGTACGTCAGCACCAGGCCGGCGAGGATCCGACCGGCGAGCCGGGGCGCCGGGCCCGCCGGCAGGGTCCGGGTGTACGGGTTCCAGGGCTGGTCGCGGTCCTCGGCGACGCCCACGCCGTACTGGAAGATGTTGGCGGTGAGCACCGAGAAGGTGACCATCGCTGCGGTGGCGTACGTGGCGGCGACCCGGTCGTCCCCGGCGAACGGCACCACGAAGAAGAGCATCGCGGCGGCGGGGAAGAAGGCGCTGCCGAACACCGCGACCGGGATCCGGACGATCTCCAGCAGTTGGTAGCGGGCGTGGACCAGGGCGAGCGTCACCGGGTCACCTCCGGTACGGCCGCCGGCCGGTCGTCGGCGGTGATGGCGAGGAACGCCTCCTCCAGCGAGGTGGGGCGGACCTCCAGGTCGCGGAAGGCCACCCCGGCGGCGACGAGGTCGCGGACGAGCTGGTCGGCGTCGGTGGTGAGCAGGTGGGTACGCCCGTCGGCGTGCGCGGTGTTCACCACGCCGGGCAGCGGCGGCAGCGTGTCGGCGACCAGGCTGACCCGGCGTACGCCGACGATGTCGCGGACCGCGCCGACGGTGTCGTCGGCGAGCACCCGGCCCCGGCCCAGCACCACCACCCGCTGCGCCAGCGCCTCCACCTCCTCCAGGTAGTGGCTGCTCAGCAGCACGGTGCCGCCCTCGGCGTGGAACGTGCGGATCTGCTCCCAGAGGGTGTGCCGCGCCTCCACGTCGAGCCCGGTGGTCGGCTCGTCGAGGACGACCAGCCGGGGCCGGCCGAGGAAGGCGAGCGCGACGGCGAGCCGGCGGCGCTGCCCGCCGGACAGCCCACCGGTCTGCCGTCTCACCTGGTCGGTCAGGCCGAAGCGGTCGAGCAGCTCGGCCTTCGGCACCGGGTCGGAATAGTGCGCGGCCACGAAGTCGACGACCTCGCCGACGCGCAGGGTGCCGGGCAGGCCGGTCTCCTGCGGGGTGACCCCGAGCTGTCGCCGGGACGCCGGGTCGCGGGGGTCGCCGTCGAAGAGCCGCACCCGGCCGGCGGTGGGGCGGCGCAGCCCGACCAGCAGGTTGACCAGGGTGCTCTTGCCGGCGCCGTTGGGCCCGAGCAGGCCGACCAGCTCACCGGCGTGGACCGCCAGGTCGACCCCGTCGAGGGCGAGCACGTCGCCGTAGCGGCGGGTGACCTGCTCGGCCCGGGCGAGGATCACGGCCGCCGCGCGGGCCGCTGCCCACCGGTCGGGGCGGTCGGCAGCGGCCGGAGCGCCGCCGCGCCGGCCGGTGCCGCCGCTGCGGCCGGCGGGGACGCGACCGCCGGCGCGGCGACGGCCCCGGCGGTCGGCAGACCGCGTCGTGACTGTGGCATGTCGGCTCCCTCGTGGACGGTCGACGTCCATCCTCGCGGGTCGCCGCAACCCGGGCCGGGGGCGGTCAGCCCAGCGGGGCGGGCAGCGGCGCGGCGTGCAGCACGGCGAGCCGGGAGACCGCCCGGGTCAGCACCACGTAGAGGCGGTGCAGGCCACGCGGCTCGGCGGCCACGATCGCGGCCGGTTCGACGACCACCACGTGGTCGTACTCCAGGCCCTTGACCAGGGTCGCCGGCACCACGGTGACCCGCGCGACGGTGTCGAGGTCGTCGGCGGTCGCGGTCTCGATGCCGGCGGCCGCCAGCGCCGCGCGCAGTCCGTCCACCGCGTCGTCGGCGGCGATCACCCCGACCGAGCCGTCGTGCGCGAGCGCCGCCCGTACCTCGGCCACCGTCGCCGCCGTCAGGTCGGCCACGGTACGCACGTCCAGCGCGCCGTCGCGGCGCAGCGACTCGGCCGGGGGCACGTCGACCGCGAGCGCCGGCAGCAGGCGGTTGGCGAACGCGACCACCACGGCGGGCACCCGGAAGCCGACGCTCAGCGGGACCACCGCGGCGTCCGGCTTGCCCAGGTGGGCCAGGGACTCCCGCCAGTCGGTGGCGGCCCAGGGGGCGGTGCCCTGGGCGAGGTCGCCGAGGAGGGTGATCGAGCCGTGCTCGCTGCGCCGGGCGATGGCCCGGCACTGCATGGGGGAGAGGTCCTGCGCCTCGTCGACGACCACGTGCCCGTAGCCGGCGGGGCGTTCGAGCAGCCCGGCCGCCTCGTCGATCAGCACCGCGTCGGCCGCGGTCCACCTCGTCGCCTTCGGGGTGCGGCCGAGTGTGGTGCCGGTCGTCGCCGCGCCTCGTCGTCCGGCCGCCGCGCCGGTGCCGCCCGGCTGCCCGGCGGCCGTCCCGCCGCGCAGCAGCGCCTGCTCGTCGGCGGTGAGCAGGCCGTCGGCCGCCGTCGCGAGCGCGTCGGCGTCGGAGAGGAGCCGGTGCAGCAGGCCCTCGGGGGTCAGCGCCGGCCAGACCGCGTCGAGGAAGGCGGTGACCGGCTTCGCCTTGCCCGCCCGGCGCAGCCAGGCGTCGCCGGGGGACTCGGCCCGGCGGGCCTCGGACTGCCGTTGCAGCAGGCCGACCACCCGGGCCCGGACCCGCTCGCGGCCGGTGGCGTAGGGCAGCCCCTCGCGGCGGGTCTCCTCGACCAGCCGGTGCAGCGGTTCGAGGCCGATCCGCCAGCGGAACGAGCCGTCCGGCACCATGATCGGCTCGGTGGGTGTGCCGATGTGGGCGTCGACGGCCCGGCGCAGTACCTCGGCCATCCGTACGTCGTGCTTGAGCGCGGCCACCGTGGGGTCGTCGACCGCCCGTACCGGCACCCGGGCGACCAGGTCCTCCACCGTGGCCTGCTCGACCTCGACCTCGCCGAGGGCCGGCAGCACCGCCGCGATGTACGACAGGAAGGCCCGGTTCGGCCCGACGATCAGCACGCCGGAGCGGCGCAGCCGTTCCCGGTGCAGGTAGAGCAGGTACGCGGCCCGGTGCAGCCCGACTGCGGTCTTACCGGTGCCCGGCGCGCCCTGTACGCAGATCGAGTCGGCCAGGTCGGCCCGGACCAGCTCGTCCTGCTCGGGCTGGATGGTGGCGACGATGTCCCGCATCGGCCCGACGCGGGGCCGCTCGATTTCGGCGGTGAGGATGCGGCTCGCCGTGCCCAGTTCCTCGCCCCGGTCGAGGTGCTCGTCCTCGAAGCTGGTCAGCGCGCCGTTGCTGAACCCGAAGCGACGCCGCACCGCGACGCCCTGCGGGTCGCGGGCGCTGGCCCGGTAGAACAGCCGGGAGACCGGGGCCCGCCAGTCCAGCACCAGGGGTTCGCCCCGCTCGTCGGTGACGTGCCGGCGGCCGACGTGGTACTCGCGGCCGGCGTGGTCGGCGTCCTGCGTCCCGCTGTGCCGGTCGAAGTCGAGCCGGCCGAAGAAGAGCGGGGTGGTGGGGTCGTCGGCGAGTTCGGCGACCCGTCGGGCCATGTGCCGGCCGAGCTGTTCGGCGGTGTAGGCGTCGCCGGCGACCTTGTCACCGGTGGCGAAGAGCGCCTCGGCGCGCTCGCGCATCCGGCGCAGCGCGGCGCGGGAGGCGTCCAGGTGGGCCCGTTCGGCGACGAGTTCGCCGTCCAGGGTCTGTTCTTGGGCGTGCAGGGTCATCCACGTACTCCTCGACACGGGGAAAAACGCTGCCGCTCGCGTTTCCGACTCGGTGATCGGCGCGGGGACGTCCGCTGCGGTGCTTACTCACCGCGGCCGTCGGGCGGGACAGAGCAGCTTACTCCCGTGCGGCGGCCGGGCAACCGGTTTTCCCGCCGGCCGGCGGCGGGTCCGGCGGTGCGGTGGCTGGCCCGACCCGTCGGCGCGGCGGGATCATGGGGGGATGACCGAGCCGCGCCCGGAGCCGCGCCGGATGACGATCAGCGATCCGCAGGTGATGCGGGCGCTGGCCCATCCGGCCCGAATCGCGATCATGGAGCATCTGAGCACCCTGGACGGGGGTGCCACCGCCACCGAGTGCGCCGAGATCGTCGGGCTGTCGCCGAGCGCGACCAGCTACCACCTGCGGGCGTTGGCGAAGTTCGGCCTGGTGGAGCAGGCGCCGAGCCGGGGCGACGCGCGGGAGCGGGTCTGGCGCACGTTCAGCCACAGCTGGATGGTGGACGCCGGCCGGGGCGCCGGGCCGGAGGCGCGCGCGGCCGAGCAGGCGCTGGTCGAGGCGCACGCCGCCCGGGACATGGAGCGCACCCGGGACTGGTTGCGGCGCGCCGGGGACGAGCCCGCCGAGTGGTACGACGCGGCCCTGTTCAGCGACACCCTGCTGCTGCTCACCGCCGACGAGCTGGTCGAGCTGAACGCCGCGGTGACGGCGCTGTTCGAGCCGTACCGGCAGCGCAACCGGTTGGCCGATCCGCCGGCCGGGGCGCGGACCGTGGCGGCGCAGTACAAGGTGGTGCCGCTGGCGTAGGGGGTTGAGTCGATCAGTTGTGAAGCATTATTTTCGAAGTATGTCTTTCACAACTGACGGTTCGCGCTGGCCTGACGTCTGGCTCGCCGCCACCGCCCGGGGCACCACGATCTGCGGGGAGTTCCTCGCCGCCACCGCCCTGGCGCTTGCCCTGCAGGCGTCCGGGGCCGGTGGGCTGGCCGTCTCCGGGCTCCTGCTGGCGGCCACCCTCCCGCTGGTGGCGCTCGCCCCGCTCGCCGGCCGGGTCGCCGACCGGGTCGACAGCCGTACGCTGCTGGTCACCGTCGGCGCGGCGCAGTCGGTGATCTGCCTGCTCCTCGCGTACGCCGAGCACCCGCTCGCCGTCGTCGGACTCGTCGCGCTGCTCGCCTGCGGGCTCGCGCTGACCCAGCCCTGCCTGGCGGCGCTGCTGCCGGCCATGGTGCGCCGCGACGACCTGCCCCGGGCCAGCGCGGTCCACCAGACCGCGGTCTCCGTCGGCGCGCTCACCGGCCCGGTGCTCGCCGGGCTCCTGGTCGGGCAGTTCGGCACCCGCGTACCGCTGCTCCTGGACGCCGCCAGCTACCTGGCGCTGATCGCCGCCGGCCTGCTGCTGCGGACCCGGCGCGGTGGCCGGCCGGCGGCCGGCGCGGCCGGCGCGACGGCCGTGCCCACCCCGGCCTGGACGCTGCGCCGCGACCCGCTGATGCTCGCCATGGTGGTCACCACGGCGGCGGTGATCACCGCGGTCGGCGGGATCAACGTGGTCGAGGTCTTCTTCATCCGGGAGACCCTGGACTCCTCCGCCACCGTGTACGGCCTGGTCGGCGCCGCCTGGATGGCCGGCATGCTGCCCGGCAGCTGGCTCGCCGCCCGGCTGGCCCGCCGGCTCACCGACGACGGCGCCCTGGTGTACGGGGTGCTCGCCACCCTGGGCGGCGTGTCGCTCATGGTGGTGTTCGCCGCCTTCGTGCCGGCCGCCGCGCTGCTGGTGCCGCTCTGGCTGGTCGCCGGCGCCGCGAACGGCGGGGACAACGTCTTCGCCAACGTGCTGACCGCCCGGCGGGTGCCGGAGGCGGTGCGCGCCCGGGCGTACGCGGTCAACGGCGCGGCCGTGCAGGGCGGCTCGATGGCCGGCTACCTGATCGGCGGCGCGCTGCTGGCGGTACTGCCACCGCGTCCCCTGATCGCCGCCGCCGGGGTCGCCGGCCTGCTGGTGGTGGCGGCGTTCGTGCCGGTCGTGGTCCGCGCGGTCCGGCGGGCCCACAGCACCGACGGCCACCGGCCGGCACCGGTGCCCGGCCCGGCGGCGGGGCCCTGCGCGGCGGCGGGGCCCTGCGCGGCGGGAGGGGCCGGCCCGGCGGCGGGGGGCGTGCCGGCCGGGGAACGCCGTGCGGCAGCGGACCGGCCGCCGGCCGCGACGCCCGGCGGCCCGGCGGAGGTCGGCGCTCCGGCGGCTGCGGGGTTGGCCACTTCCGAGCCGGCCCGGTGAGCAGGTCGTGCGGCCCGGGGATACGGTCGGGTCATGGCTGAGCGCGTGGCCCGCCCCCGGGTCGGACACATCCAGTTCCTCAACTGTCTGCCGATCTACTGGGGGCTGATGCGTTCCGGCGCGCTGCTCGACGTCGACCTGCACAAGGACTCGCCGGACCGGCTCAGCGCCGCGCTGGTCGCCGGTGACCTGGACATCGGGCCGATCTCGCACGTCGAGTACCTGCGGCACGCCGACGAGCTGCTGCTCCTGCCGGACCTGGCGGTGGGCAGCGACGGGCCGGTGCTCTCGGTCAACGTGGTCTCCACCCGCCCGCTGGCCGAGCTGGACGGCGCTCGGGTCGCCCTCGGCTCCACCTCCCGTACCGGGGTGCTCCTCGCCCAGCTCCTGCTCGCCGAGCGGTACGGCGTGCGCCCCGAGTACTTCCGCTGCCCGCCGGACCTGACCCAGATGCTGCTGGAGGCCGACGCCGGGGTGCTCATCGGCGACGTGGCGCTGCGCGCGCTGCACGACGCGCCCCGCCGTGGGCTGGAGGTCACCGACCTCGGGCAGGCGTGGCGGGACTGGACCGGGCTGCCGATGGTCTTCGCCGTCTGGGCGGTACGCCGCGACTTCGCCGCCGCCCACCCCGGCATGGTCAAGGAGGTGCACGAGGCGTTCCTGCGCTCCCGTGACCTGTGCCTGGCCGAGCTGGACCAGGTCGCCGAGGCGGCGGCCCGCTGGGAGCCGTTCGACGCGGCGACCCTGGCGACGTACTTCCGTACCCTCGACTTCTCGCTCGGCGAGCGGCAGGTGGCCGGGTTGCGCGAGTTCGCCCGGCGGGCCGCGGCGGCCGGCGAGGCCCCGCCGCTGCCCGACGGCGGGCCGGAGTTCTTCGCCGGCTGACCCACGGCCACCTCGCCGCCGGCCACCCCCGGACGCGGACGTGGCGGTGTCCCCGGACCCGGGAACACCGCCACACCGGTGGAACGGCCGGCTCAGACGTCCTTGCCGAGCACCGCCTCGGTGATCTTCTGACAGTTCTTCATGCCGTACTCGTAACCCATGCCGACCGGGTAGCGGACCATCACGCCCATCGTCCAGCCGTCGCCGATGGCCAGGCAGTTGATGTGCATCTCCTGCTCCCGGGTCCGGTCGACCCAGCCGTTCTTGATCGCGATGGTCTTGCGCTCGGCGGCCGGGAACGCCTTGCGGATGCCGAAGTCGCCCGCGCCGCGCACCAGCCGCATCTCGTTGATCAGCCACTTGGTCCACTTCGGGCCCGCCGCCCGACCGTCGGCGATGCACGCCCCGAGCCGGGTGGTGTCCCGCGGGGACAGGTTCGTCCGGCTCCAGCCGCCGTCGGCGGCCGGGCTGCTGTCGGTCATGTCGCAGATGGAGACCATCCGCTTGATCGCGGCGGAGCGCCCGATGGAGTTGTAGAACTGCTCGGCCCGGGTGTTGTCGCTGTCCCGGATGATCCGGGTGGCGTCGGCGAGCTTGGCGTCGCTCGGGGTCTTCCCGGCCTCGTCCGTCCGGCGCAGGTAGTCGGCGACGATCCAGGACTTGATCAGCGACGCGGTCGTGCTGGTCTCGTCCATGTTCTCCGAGCCGAAGATCTCCCCGGTCCGGGTGTCCTGGACGCTCCAGGCGTACCAGCCCTTGAGGTCGAGGTCGATCTGCTGGTCGCGGAACGGCAGCGGATCGAGCGACGGGCTGGGGGTGGGGGTGGCCTTCGGTCGGTCGCTGCGGTCGGAGGGCTCGCTGGTGGACCGTCCGGGCGGGGACGGCTCGCCCCAGCGCGAGGCGGCGGCCGAGGCCAGTGGCGAACCGGGGAGCAGGCGCAGCGAGACCAGCACCAGGCCGATCAGGATCGCGGCGACGGCGGCGAAGGTGAGCGGGGCGTGGCCGCGCCGGTTGCGGGCCATCAGAGCTTCCCGACCGGCTGCTGCGGGACCTTGAGGGCCGCGCCGGGCTGCGGCGTGACGAGCTGGGTCGCCACGCTGGCGCAGACCTTCGCGCCGTACGTCAGCTTCTGCGACTGCGGGTAGCGCAACATGACGGCGAGACTCCACTTGTCGGTGACGGCAAGACAGTTCACGTGCCAGTTGCCGTCGTAGTTCAACACGGTCCAGCCGTTCTTGATGCTGACCGGCCCCTGGGCCTTGATCTCGGCGGGCAGCCCGTCCACGATGCCCCACTTGCCGCCGCCGGAGCGCGCCTGCTGCTGGCTGACGCTGCCGCGCACCTTCGCCATCTCGTCCAGCACCCACTTGGTCCACTTCGGGCCGGCGGCCCTGCCGTCGGCGATGCAGTCGCCCAGCCGGACGGCGTCGCGCGGCGACATCCGGGTGAAGCTCCACCAGCCCTCGTAGCCGGGGACGTTGCCGCGCTTGGTGTCGGTGAGCCCGCAGATGCTGATCGCCCGCTTGATCACCGGACCGGGCTGGCCGCCCGCCGGGGCCCGGTAGGAGCCGCCGGCTGCCGCGTAGACCTTGTTGGCCCCGTCGTCACTGCTGTCCCGGATGGCGGTGCTGGCGGCCTTCTTCAACGTCGCCGTCGGTTCCTTGTCGCCGAGCTGGCGCAGGTAGTCCGAGACGATCCAGGCCTTGAGCATCGACTCGGTGGAGCTGGTCGAGGCCATGTTCTTCGAGCCGGCGATCTTGTCGGTCTCCCGGTCCAGCAGGGCCCAGCCGAAGAACTCGCCCTTGAAGTTCACCGAGACCGGGCCGGCGGCCAGGGTCGGCGCCGGGGGCTCGGTGGGCGCGGGCGCGGGGACCAGCTCCCCGGCGCCGCCACCGACGCCGCCGCCGTCGGAGAGGCGCGCGTACGCGGCGGGCACCAGGAGGCCGGCGCCGAGCAGGACCGCCATTACGGCGAGCACCATGATCACGCGGGATCGCATGAGTGGGTGGACTCCAGATGTCAGGCCGGGGGGACCGGCTGTTCGCATGGGTCGGCCCGACCGCCGCGGCCGGGGGAGGTGGCCGGCGTCTTCGTGGCGATCGTCAGCAGCCGATCGGTGTGCCGGGGGAAGTCTACGTTCGGAAAGGCGACACGCCAGGATCCGACGCGTAGGTAATTGCTGGGAAGCCCGGGCGGAACACACATTCCGCGTAGCTTGTGAGGATTCATGTTGAAAAAGTGAGACGAATCATAGATCATCCTTCGCTGACGGCGGGATAGTCACGGCGGTTCGCCCGCCCAGGTCCGGTTCAGAAATCTGTTACACCCTCTGGTTTTGCCAAAGGTCAGCTGTAACACTTGAGAGATGTATGGCAACGACTTCGCCGCAGAGGACGCTCCGGGCGGCGGCCTGCTCGGCCAGGTCGAGGCGGCCGAGGCGGCGCTGCGCGAGGCGGCGTCGCGGGGACGCCGCGGCGCGCCGGAGCCCGGTGAGGACCTCGAGGCGTACTTCGCCGACGTCATCGACGCCGATCAGAAGATCGAGCCGCGCGACTGGATGCCGGAGGCGTACCGCCGGACGCTGATCCGGCAGATCGCCCAGCACGCGCACTCCGAGATCATCGGCATGCAGCCCGAGGGGAACTGGATCAGCCGCGCTCCCTCGCTCAAGCGCAAGGCGATCCTGCTGGCCAAGGTGCAGGACGAGGCGGGGCACGGCCTCTACCTCTACGCCGCCGCCGAGACCCTCGGCATCAGCCGCGACGAACTCGTGCGGCTGCTGCTCGACGGCCGGCAGAAGTACAGCTCGATCTTCAACTACCCGACGCTGACCTGGGCCGACGTCGGCGCGATCGGCTGGCTGGTGGACGGCGCGGCCATCGTCAACCAGGTCCCGCTCTGCCGCTGCTCCTACGGCCCGTACGCCCGGGCGATGATCCGGGTCTGCAAGGAGGAGTCGTTCCACCAGCGGCAGGGCTACGAGATCCTGCACACCCTGTCGCACGGCACCCCGGCGCAGAAGCGGATGGCGCAGGACGCCGTCGACCGCTGGTGGTACCCGTCACTGGCGATGTTCGGCCCGCCCGACGGCGACTCGACCCACTCCGCCCAGTCGATGGCCTGGAAGATCAAGCGGTTCTCCAACGACGAGCTGCGCCAGCGCTTCGTCGACATGTGCGTGCAGCAGGCCCAGATCCTCGGCCTCACCCTGCCCGACCCCGACCTGCGCTGGAACGACGAGCGGCAGGCGTACGACTACACCCAGCCCGACTACGACGAGCTGATGCAGGTGATCAAGGGGAACGGGCCGTGCAACCGGCAGCGGATGGAGCACCGCCGGCGGGCCCACGACGAGGGCGCCTGGGTACGCGAGGCCGCCGCGGCGTACGCGGCCAAGCAGGCGGCGAGGCAGAAGGAGAAGGTGGCGGCGTGAGCGAGCGCAGCGAGCGGACCGGTCGACCCGGCGAGGAGGGCCCCTCGCCGCTGTGGGAGGTCTTCGTGCGGGCCCGGCGCGGGCTGTCGCACACCCACGTCGGCAGCCTGCACGCCCCCGACGCCGAACTGGCCCTGCGCAACGCCCGGGACCTCTACACCCGCCGCCAGGAGGGGGTGTCGATCTGGGTGGTGCCGGCGAGCGCCATCACCGCGTCCAGCCCCGACGAGAAGGACGCCTTCTTCGACCCGGCGGCGGACAAGGTCTACCGCCACCCCACCTTCTACGAGGTGCCGGACGGGGTGGCCCACCTGTGAGCGCGGCGAACGGCCCCTTCGACTTCACCCTCGCCATCGGCGACGACGCGCTGATCGCGGCGCAGCGGCTGGCCGAGTGGACCTCCCGCGCGCCGGAGATGGAGGAGGACATCGCGCTGGCCAACATCGCCCTCGACCAGCTCGGCGCGGCCCGGCTGCTGCTGACCTACGCCGGTGAGCTGGAGGGCGCCGGGCGGGACGAGGACGCGCTGGCGTACCTGCGCGACGACCGGGAGTTCCGCAACTGCCTGCTGGTGGAGCTGCCCAACGGCGACTTCGCGGTGACCATGGTGAAGCTGCTGCTGCTCGCCGCGTACCAGGTGCCGCTCTACACCGCGCTGGCCGGCTGCGCCGACGAGCGGCTGGCCGCGATCGGCGCGAAGGCGCGCAAGGAGTCCGCGTACCACCTGGACCACGCCGCGCTGTGGGTGAAGCGGCTCGGCGACGGCACCGAGGAGTCGCACCGCCGCGCCCAGGCCGCGCTGGAGCAGCTCTGGCCGTACCACCACGAGCTGTTCACGGCGGATCCGGCGGCGCCGGTCGACCCGGCCACCCTGCGGGCCGACTTCGACGCCACCGTCTCCGCCGTGCTCGACGAGGCCACCCTCACCCGGCCGGAGACCGGCTGGGCGCCGGCCGGCGGCCGGGACGGCGTGCACACCGAGCACCTGTCGTACCTGCTGGCCGAGATGCAGGTGCTGCACCGGGCCCACCCCGGGGCTTCCTGGTGAGCGCGAGGAGCGCGGCGCAGCGGAGCCCCGCAGTCGCGAACGAGAGGCGGCACCGGTGACACCCAGGGAGGCGGCCGCGTCGGTGGTGGATCCGGAGATCCGGGTCGTCACCATCGACGAGCTGGGCATCCTGCGGGCGGTGGAGGAGGATCCGGCCAGCGGTCGGGTCGTCGTCACCATCACCCCGACCTACACCGGCTGCCCGGCGATGGACGTGATCCGCGCCGACATCCGCCGGGCGCTCGCCGCCGCCGGCCACCCGGACGCCGAGGTCCGCACGGTGTACAGCCCCGCCTGGAGCACCGACTGGATCACCGAGGCGGGCCGGGCGAAGCTGGCCGCCGCCGGCATCGCCCCGCCGGCCCCCGCGTCGCACGGTGGCACCGTGGTGCCGCTGACCCTCGCCGTACGCTGCCCGCGCTGCGGGTCGCCGGAGACCGAGCAGGTGAGCCGGTTCGGCTCGACCGCCTGCAAGGCGCTCTGGCGGTGCCGCTCCTGCTCCGAACCCTTCGACCACCTGAAGGCGCTGTGACTGTCACCATCACCCGCCCGGTCCGCCGCCGGCCGGTCTTCCACCCGCTGCACGTCGACGCCGTGGACCGGCTCACCGACGACGCCGTGGCGATCACCTTCGCCGTGCCGGAGGAACTGCGCGAGACCTTCGCGTTCTCCGCCGGGCAGCACCTCACGGTGCGGCGGATCGGGCCGGACGGGGCGGACGTGCGGCGGTCGTACTCGATCTGCTCGACGCCGGACGAGCTGGCCCGGCACGGCCGGCTGCGGATCGGGGTGCGGGAGGTACCCGGCGGCGCGTTCTCCGCGTACGCCTGCGGCGCCCTGCGCGGCGGCGACACCGTCGAGGTGCTGCCCCCGCTCGGGCACTTCACCACGGCGTTCGCGCCGGAGCGGGTCCGCCGGTACGGCGCGGTGGTCGCCGGCTCCGGCATCACCCCGGTGCTGTCGCTGGTCGCGACCGCCCTGGCCGTCGAGCCGGCCAGCACCTTCACCCTGGTGTACGGCAACCGCACGGCCAACACGGTGATGTTCGCCGAGGAGCTGGCCGACCTGAAGGACCGCTACCCGACCCGGCTGCACCTGGTGCACGTGCTCTCCCGGGAGCCGGGCGAGTCGCCGTTGCTGTCCGGGCGGATCGACGCCGACCGGCTGGCCCGGCTGTTGGACACGATCGTCCCCGGCGACGCGATCGAGGAGTGGTTCCTCTGCGGCCCGTACGGGATGGTGGTGGACGCGAAGGCGGTGCTGACCGGGCGCGGGGTGCCCGAGTCGGCGGTGCGTACCGAGCTGTTCCACGTCGACGCTCCGCCGGAGCCGGTGCGCCGGCCCACCGACGAGCCGGGCGCCGGCACCGAGGTGACCATCCTGCTGGACGGCCGGGCGTCCCGCTTCACGATGGGGCGGGAGGAACGGGTGCTGGACGCCGCGTTGAAGGTCCGCGGCGAGCTGCCGTACGCCTGCAAGGGCGGGGTCTGCTCGACCTGCAGGGCCAAGGTCGTCTCCGGTGAGGTGACGATGGCCCGCAACTACGCCCTGGAGCCGGACGAGGTGGCGGCCGGGTACGTGCTCACCTGCCAGTCCAGCCCGACCACCGACACGCTCACGGTGGACTACGACGCGTGACGTGGAACGCTGGTGAGCCATGCGGGTGGAGTGGCATGTCGCATCGGAACAGGCGACGTGCCACTCGCGGCTGATCCGCCTGTTCCGGTAGGTGCGGCGCGGTGGCCTGCAGATGCCAGGAGCACTAGCTCCTCGGAAGTGGACCCGGCAGCCTTCCGGACGGTAGGTGGGCCGGGTCTCGCGTCTTCCGGACGTCACACTTGGCGTGTCTCGCTGATCAGTCCTTGCACCGCCGTTCGCCAGTGCCCGCCCTTCGCCCAACACCACGCGAGGGCATCGGGGATCGACAGCAGGCATTCTTCGTGCGCCCGTAGATGTTCGTAGCGAAGGCTTTCCGACACGCCCGCCCGTCGTACGTGCTCGAAGAGCAGTCGTTGGTCGGACTTGAAGGTGGCTCTTGGAAATAAGATCGTGGGGCGTTCGAGGTCCTGGCACGTCACATATGTGAACACCGCCGCAGGGGTACAGCGGCTGACCGGCGTACCCTCAAGGACGTGACGGTGAGCCGGGAGATCGACGACATCCTGCAGCGCGGCGCGGACGGCGGGCGGATCACGCCCGAGGAGGCCCTGCTGCTCTACACCGAGGCGCCCTTCCACGCCCTGGGCGAGGCGGCGGACACGGTCCGCCGGCGGCGCTATCCGGACAACGTCGTCACGTACCTGATCGACCGCAACATCAACTACACGAACGTCTGCGTGACGGCGTGCAAGTTCTGCGCGTTCTTCCGGGCCCCCAAGCACAAGGAGGGCTGGACCCACCCGACCGAGGAGATCCTGCGCCGCTGCGGCGAGGCGGTCGAGCTGGGCGCCACCCAGGTCATGCTCCAGGGCGGCCACCACCCGGACTACGGGGTGGAGTACTACGAGGAGCTGTTCTCCTCGGTCAAGAAGGCGTACCCGCAGCTCGCCATCCACTCCATCGGGCCGAGCGAGATCCTGCACATGGCCAAGGTCTCCGGCGTCGGCCTGGACGAGGCCATCGCCCGGATCAAGGCCGCCGGCCTCGACTCGATCGCCGGCGCCGGCGCGGAGATGCTGCCGGAGCGGCCCCGCAAGGCGATCGCCCCGCTCAAGGAGTCGGGCGCCCGCTGGCTGGAGGTCATGGAGCTGGCCCACCGGCAGGGCGTCGAGTCGACCGCGACGATGATGATGGGCACCGGCGAGACCAACGCCGAGCGGATCGAGCACCTGCGGATGATCCGCGACGTGCAGGACCGCACCGGCGGCTTCCGGGCCTTCATCCCGTGGACGTACCAGCCGGAGAACAACCACCTCAAGGGCCGTACCCAGGCCACCACCCTGGAGTACCTGCGGCTGGTCGCGGTGGCCCGACTCTTCTTCGAGACGGTGCCGCACCTGCAGGCGTCCTGGCTGACCACCGGCAAGGACGTCGGCCAGCTCGCGCTGCACATGGGTGTGGACGACCTCGGCTCGATCATGCTGGAGGAGAACGTCATCTCCTCGGCCGGCGCCCGGCACCGCTCCAACCTGCACGAGCTGATCGGCATGATCCGGTCGGCGGGTCGGATCCCCGCCCAGCGGGACACCCTCTACCGCCGGCTCGCCGTGCACCACACGCCGGCCGACGATCCGACCGACGAGCGGGTGGTCTCGCACTTCTCCTCGATCGCCATGCCGGGTGGCGGCGCCGGGCGGCAGTTGCCGCTGGTCGACGCCCGCTGAACGGTCGGCCCTCCGCCCTTCGGGCAGGTGGCGGCGTCCGAGCGGCGTCGCCACGGCGGCCGTACGGCGGACGGCTGGTGCCGTGACGGTCGCCGATGCCGGCGTGGTGTCGAGCGGGGCAGCGGGGTGGACGACCCGTCGCTAGGGTGCGGCGTACCGTTCACCCTTCCCGACGGGGGAAACCTTCCATGATCTTCCGTAACCGTCCGCTGGCGCGGCTCGGCGCCGCCGCCCTGCTCGCCTCCGGCGCGTTCACCGTGCTCGGCACTCCCGCGTACGCCGAGGGCGCGGGGACCGACCTGTCCATCGACGTCGCCGGCACCCGGGTCGCCGCCGGCACCGAGGGCAAGCTCGGCTTCATCAAGATCGGCAACAAGGGCGACACCATCCCCACCGACGTCCGGATCACCGTGGACGTCTCCCAGCTCGACCTGGACAAGGTGGGGCTCTCCCCGTTCGCCGAGCGCGAGTGCGAGGAGACCAAGGTCGACGGCCGGCTCCTCTGGGACTGCGTCGTACCCGAGTTCGCCGTTCCGGGCCCGGGCACCACGTCCGAGCTGCCGTTGGTGGTGTTCCGCGGCACCGACGAGCTGAAGGGCGCGTACGCCGCGCCGGTCACCTTCACCGTGGTCGCGCCGGGCGACACGAACGCCGCGAACAACTCCGAGACGGTGAAGGTCGAACTCACCGATGAGAACGGCGTCGACCTGTCGGTGTGGGCCCCGGACATCAACCTCCAGCTCGTCTGGAAGCCCGGTGGCGAGCCGGACGTGAAGAAGCCGGTGCTCAACCCGGGCGACGAGACCGTCGTCTTCGCGTCCGTCATGAACCAGGGCGACATGATCGCCGACGGCCTCGACTTCACCATCTCCCTGCCCAAGGGGGTCACCCTCACCGAGGAGCTGAAGGGGTGCACGGTCGCCGCCGACCGGCGCAGCGCCACCTGTGGGGCGGGCAGCACCCAGCTCAAGCCGGACAGCGCGGTGTACCCCGTCTTCCCGGTGAAGGTCGCCGCCGACGTCGAGGCGCCGGTCACCCTCTCCGGCGGCACCATCGGGGCCAGCGCCCGGGGCGAGCTGCCGGTGACCGAGAAGAGCCTCGCCAAGGCCGCCGCCAGCGAGCTGCCCTCGTTCCTGACCGAGAAGCTCACCCTCGTCAAGGACGTCGACCCGAGCGACGACAGCGACGACTTCGCGGTCAGGGTCGTGGCCGCCGCCAATGGCGGTGGCGGCGGCACCGGTGACGACGGCGGCCTGCCGGTCACCGGCCCGCAGGCCGGCCTGATCGGTGGTGTCGGGGTGGCGGTGCTGGCCGCCGGTGGCGCGCTGCTGATGATGGCGCGGCGTCGCCGGGTGGTGCTGGTGACCCCGGGCGACGAGAAGCCGACGGCCTGACCGGATCCGCGACGGTGTGGGCGGGGCCTCTCCCGCCCACACCGGGTGACCGACCGCTCGCGTCCGGGTGACCGGCCGAAAGTCCTGATCGGAGCCGTCGGGACGGTATTCCTGACGACCGTTCGGACGACCGGTCGGCCGGAGTGCCCGGCACAAGAGCTGTCAATCCCGACAATCTGCGGGTGGCGGCGGGGCGTCCCGCCCGGTGGCGTCCGGCGCGGGGGCTGGCGGGGTCGGCCGGCGGGCGCTAACGTGCGGCCCGCGTACCTTTCGACGCCTGTTCGAGCAGGTGGGAAGGGTCGGCCGGCAATCGAGGCGTGTCCTCCATCGGCCCATGAGGGCCGTTCACATATAACGCACGGCAGTGGGGGCGGGATGGTTCCACCATCCCGCCCCCACTGTGTCGTCCGTCCGGCTCGGACGGTCGGGAAACGCGTCCCGCCGCTGGCGCACCCCCGTCGATCTCCGATACCGTCCGCTCGATCCGCAACCCATTCCCACTGTCCCTAATCCCCGGGGGATCGATGACTCTGCTCCACCGCTCGGCCCTGGCCCGCGCCGGCGCCGTGGCCGTGCTCGCCGCGGCCGGCATCGCCACCGTCGCCGCTCCGGCGCAGGCGGCCGACCAGGCCGACCTCCAACTGATCCCGCTCAGCTACGAGCTGGCCAAGGGCGTCAAGGAGGCCAAGGCCAAGCCGTTCAAGTTCCAGGTCGACAACACCACCGGCACGGTCGACGCCAAGGACGTCCGGGTCACCGTCGAGACCAAGGGCCTCAAGGACCGCAAGGTCGGCGTGGTCGTGCCCGAGGGCTGCGAGGTCGACGGCACCCGCTTCAGCTGCCTCCTCGGCGACCTGGCCGCCGGCACCACCGAGGACTTCGGCATCCCGCTCTTCTCCACCGGTGGTCGTGGTGACGCCGGCACGCTGGTGGTGACCATCAGCGCGGCCACCGCCGACCCCGACCTGGAGAACAACACCGTCGAGCACGACATCACCGTCGCCAAGCCCGGCTACGACCTCACCACCTGGGTGCAGGACGTGTACGCCGACGTGGTCGTCGACGGCGACGAGGCCGGCGAGGCGAACCTGACGCCGGTGCGGCCGGGCCAGACCGCCCCGCTGGACTGGGCGGTCTACAACGACGGCAGCCGCAAGGCCACCGGCATCGCGTACGGCATCACCCTGCCGGCCGACGTCACCTTCGCCGAGCTGCCCGAGGGCTGCGTCGAGCAGCAGCTGGGCGGGCTCGCCCAGGCGTACTGCGAGGACGAGGGCGCGGTGCTGCGGCCGGGCGAGTTCTACGCCGCCGAGGTGCGGGTCAAGGTCGACGCCGACGCCACCGAGAAGGTGCTGCGCCCCGGCTTCCTCTTCGCCGCCGGCCTGGACGGTGCCGAGGGCCAGCCGGAGGAGGAGCCGAAGGCGGCCACCTCCCTGCAGCGCAAGACGTTCACCGAGACCGACCCGGTCGACAACATCGCCCAGTTCGACGTCTTCGTCGACCTGAGCACGCAGCCCTCGCCGACCCCGACCGGTGAGCCCACCCCGACCGGCCAGCCGACCGCGACCCCGACCTCGGGTGGCGGCAGCGGTGGCGGCTCCGGCGACGGCGGCCTGCCGGTGACCGGTGTGCAGGCCGGCCTGATCGGCGGGATCGGTGGCGCGGTGCTGCTCGCCGGTGGCGCGCTGGTGGTGCTCTCCCGCCGCCGCAAGGTGGTCCTGGTGACCCCGGGCGACGAGAAGTCCGACAGCTGATCCGTCGCGTGTCGAGGGCGGGGTGGGCGACCACCCCGCCCTTTCGCGTACCGGTCGGCCGCCGACGCCGCCGGCCGGAGGCGGTACGCCCCAGCGGACGCCGGTCGCGGGGCGGCTGGCAGAGTGGAGGGGTGAGCCGTACCCCGCAGGGCCAGCGCGCCAGCCTGGACAAGCAGCCGCACGAGGTCGCCGCGATGTTCGACGGTGTGGCCGCCCGCTACGACCTGACCAACACCGTCCTCTCCTTCGGCCAGGACCGGCTGTGGCGGCGGGCGACCCGGGCCGCGCTCGACCTGCGCCCGGGCGACCGGGTGCTGGACGTGGGCGCCGGCACCGGCGTCTCGACCGAGGAACTCGCCCACTCGGGGGCGTACGCGGTCGGCGCCGACCTGTCGCTCGGCATGCTGTACGCCGGCAAGCGGTCCCGCCCGGGGGTGCCGCTGCTGGCCGGTGACGCGCTGCGGCTGCCCTTCGCCGACGCGAGTTTCGACGCGGTGACCATCTCCTTCGCGTTGCGCAACGTCAACGACACCGACGCGGCGCTGCGCGAGTTCGCGCGGGTGACCCGGCCGGGCGGCCGGCTGGTGGTGTGCGAGTTCAGCACGCCGGTGAACCCGGCCTTCCGCACCGTCTACCTGTCGTACCTGATGCGGTCGCTGCCGGCCGTGGCGCGCGCCGTCTCCAGCAACCCCGACGCGTACGTCTACCTGGCCGAGTCGATCCGGGCGTGGCCGGACCAGCCGGCTCTCGCCGCACGCATCGGCGCGGCCGGCTGGGGCCGGGTGGCCTGGCGGAACCTGACCGGCGGCGTGGTGGCGCTGCACCGCGCGGTCCGGGACTGAGGCCGGCCCGCGTCGACCCGGCGCGGGGTGAGGACGGTCCGCGCCGATGCGACCGGCTGCGGAGCGCCGGTGGGCGGCGCTGCCGAGCGGTGTTTCGTGAATGTCCGACTTGCAGGCATTCAGCCCCGTAAGCTGCCCTGCATGACGGGACCGGAGCAGGTGGACGCGGCGAACGACGACGACGCCGCCGAACTCATCGCGCAGCTCAAGGAGCTGGCCGGTGCGGATCCCGCCGACGTCCGTCAGGTGGTTGCCGAGGTGCTGGCCGCGCTGGACCGCGCCGCCGGCGGGGCGCTGCGCGAGCACCTGCCCGACACGATCCGGCTCGACGCCGGCCTGGACACCGCCGCACCGGCGCGCCGCTGACCTCCGGGGGACGCCGCCCGGCTTGTTACCGGCAAGTTAGGTACCCCTGGTCCGGCGGGGGTATGACACCGGTCATAGACTCCAACCCGATCGGCTTGTGAAGCATTTCACGAGCGTGCGGGAGGAGGCGCAGATGACCGCGGTGGAGAACGACGCCGACGTGATCGTCGTGGGCGCCGGTCCCGGAGGATCGGCGACGGCGTACCACCTGGCGCGGCACGGCGTACGTGTGCTGCTGCTGGAGAAGACCGAGTTCCCCCGGGAGAAGGTCTGCGGTGACGGCCTGACTCCCCGGGCCGTGCGGCAGCTCGTCCGGATGGGTGTGGACACCTCGCCCGAGGCCGGTTGGCTGCACAACAAGGGCCTGCGGGTGATCGGCGGCGGGGTACGCCTCGAACTGGACTGGCCCGACCTGGCCAGCTTCCCCAACTACGGCCTGGTGCGTACCCGGCTGGACTTCGACGACCTGCTCGCCCAGCGCGCGGTCGCCGCCGGCGCGAAGCTGCGCACCGGCGTGAACGTGCTCGGCCCGGTGCTCGACGCCGACGACCGGGTGATCGGCGTGCAGGCCGAGGTCGGCCCGGAGAAGGAGCCGGTCAGCTTCCGCGCCCCGCTGGTGGTCGCCGCGGACGGCGTCTCCGGCCGCTTCCCGCTCGCCCTCGGGCTGGCCAAGCGGGAGGACCGGCCGATCGGCGTGGCCGTCCGGCGCTACTACCGCTCGGCCGCCAAGCACGACGACGACTACCTGGAGTCGTGGCTGGAGCTGCGGGCCAAGGGCAGCGACGCGCTGCTGCCCGGGTACGGCTGGATCTTCGGCCTCGGTGACGGCCGGGTCAACGTCGGCCTGGGCGTGCTCAACTCGTCCTCGGCCTTCGGCAAGACCAACTACCGGCGGCTGCTCACCGACTGGCTGGCCAACACCCCCGAGGACTGGGGGATGACCGACGAGACGAACGCCGAGGGGCCGATCCTCGGCGCGGCGCTGCCGATGGGCTTCAACCGGGTCCCGCACTACACCCGCGGGGTGCTGCTGGTCGGCGACTCCGGCGGCATGGTCAACCCGTTCAACGGCGAGGGCATCGCGTACGCGATGGAGTCCGGCGAGCTGGCCGCCGAGATCGCGGTCCAGGCGCTCGCCCGACCGGCCGGGGCCGACCGGGAGCGGGCGTTGATGGCGTACCCGCAGGAGCTGAAGGCCCGCTTCGGCGGCTACTACCGGCTCGGCGGGATCTTCGTGAAGCTGATCGGCCGTCCGGAGGTGATGCGGATGGCGACCAAGCACGGCATGCCGCACCCGACGCTGATGCGCTTCGTGCTCAAGCTGCTGGCGAACCTGACCGACCCGCGCGGCGGGGACGCGATGGACCGGGTCATCAACGCGATGACGAAGGCGGCGCCGGCCGTGTAGTGGACCACGCCCGGGGCCAACGCCGGCCCCGGGCCGGACAGAGATCGACCCCCGCTGACGGCCGTCACGAGGGACGTGAATAGTGTGATTTTGGCCAAGCACCAGGGGCAGGGGAAGGACGAGCAGGAGAAAAGATGTCGCTCTCGCCTTACGCACCGATCATCGGGCTGTTCGCCCTCGCCGCGGGGTTCTCGCTGTTCTCCGTGGCCGCCGCTCGCTTCGCCGGGCCCCGGCGCTTCAACAAGGCCAAGCTCGAAGCGTACGAGTGCGGCATCGAGCCGAGTCCCCAGCCGGTGGGCGGCGGACGGTTCCCGATCAAGTTCTACCTGACGGCGATGCTCTTCATCGTCTTCGACATCGAGATCATCTTCCTCTACCCCTGGGCGGTCTCGTTCGACGCCCTGCCGATCTTCGGCTTCGTGGAGATGGTCCTGTTCATCGTCGCGGTCTTCGTCGCGTACGCCTACGTGTGGCGGCGCGGCGGCCTGGACTGGGACTGAGGGAGGTACGTCAGATGGGCATCGAGGAGAAGCTCCCCGCCGGCGTCCTGCTCACCTCCGTGGAGAAGCTGGTCAACTGGTCGCGGAAGTCGTCCGTCTGGGGCGCCACCTTCGGCCTGGCCTGCTGCGCCATCGAGATGATGGCCGCCGGTGGCCCGCACTACGACATGGGTCGCTGGGGCATGGAGGTGTTCCGCGCCTCGCCGCGCCAGGCCGACCTGATGATCGTGGCCGGTCGGGTGAGCCAGAAGATGGCCCCGGTCCTGCGCCAGATCTACGACCAGATGGCGGAGCCCCGCTGGGTCATCTCGATGGGCGTCTGCGCCAGCAGCGGCGGCATGTTCAACAACTACGCCATCGTGCAGGGCGTCGATCACATCGTCCCGGTCGACATGTACCTCCCGGGCTGCCCGCCCCGGCCGGAGATGCTCATCGACGCGGTGCTCAAGCTCCGCGAGAAGATCATGTACGAGCCGCTGGGCCCGAACGGCCGCAAGATGCTCGAGGCCCGCAAGGAGCGCGGCGACGTGCCCGTCGTGCCGTACGGCTCGATGCCCTCGTCGTACCGCAACGACAAGGCCCGGCGTGCCGAGTGGACGAAGGCCGTCCGCGAGGGGCGCGAGGAGCAGTTGCGGATCGAGAACTGGATGAAGGCCCAGAACCACCTGCACCAGCACGGGGGCATCAAGTGACCGCACCCAACGACAGGAACGACAACGGCGGCGTGCCGGTCCCGACCACGCCGGCCGGCGCCTCCAGCGGCGCCCCGGCGGAGCACCCGCCGTCCAGCCCCGCCGGCCGCGGCATGTTCGGCATCCACGGCAGCGGCGACGTCTCCGGCTTCGGCGGCCTGGTCCGCCAGCGCCGGCCGATCGAGGAGAGCCCCCGGCCGTACGGCGGCTACTTCGACGAGGTCCGCGACGCGCTGGAGGAGGCGTACCCGGCCTTCGGCGAGGCGATCGAGAAGGTCGTCGTCGACCGGGGCGAGCTGACCCTGCACGTCCGGCCGGAGCGGATCGCCGAGGTGTGCCAGGTGATGCGGGACGACCTGGGGCTGCGTTTCGAGCTCTGCTCCTCGGTCTCCGGTGTGGACTACCTGGGCGCCGACGACCGCCGGCTGCACGTCGTCTACCAGCTCACCTCGATGACCTACCGGCGCACGGTCCGGCTGGAGGCCGCGGTCTCCGCCGAGCACCCGCACCTGCCGAGCGTCACCAGCGTCTACCCGACCGCCGACTGGCAGGAGCGGGAGACGTACGACATGTTCGGCATCGTCTTCGACGGCCACCCCAACCTCACCCGGATCCTCATGCCGGACGACTGGGAGGGGCACCCGCAGCGCAAGGACTACCCGCTCGGCGGCGTGCCCGTCGAGTACAAGGGCGCGGAGATCCCGCCGCCGGACCAGCGGAGGTCGTACCAGTGACGACGTCGAACTACGCCACCGAGCGCGAGACCACCGAGGGCAAGGTCTTCACCGTCACCGGTGGGGACTGGGACACGGTCGTCTCCGGTACCGACCCGATCAACGACGAGCGCATCGTCGTCAACATGGGTCCGCAGCACCCGTCCACGCACGGCGTGCTCCGGCTGATCCTGGAGCTGGAGGGCGAGACGGTCCGCGAGGCCCGCTCGGTCGTCGGTTACCTGCACACCGGCATCGAGAAGAACCTGGAGTACCGCAACTGGGTCCAGGGCTCGACCTTCGTGACCCGGATGGACTACCTCTCCCCGCTGTTCAACGAGACGGCGTACGCGCTGGCGGTGGAGAAGCTGCTCGGCATCACCGACGAGGTGACCGAGCGGGCCACCACCATCCGGGTGCTGATGATGGAGCTGAACCGGATCTCCTCGCACCTGGTCTGGCTGGCCACCACCGGCATGGAGCTGGGCGCGATCAACATGATGCTCTACGGCTTCCGCGAGCGTGAGTACATCCTGGAGATCTTCGAGATCATCACCGGCCTGCGGATGAACCACGCGTACGTCCGGCCGGGCGGCGTGGCGCAGGACGTGCCGGACGAGGCGATCGTCAAGATCCGCGAGTTCCTGAAGCTGATGCCGAAGAAGCTCAAGGAGTACGAGAACCTCCTCTCCGGCCAGCCGATCTGGATCGAGCGGACGACGAACGTGGCGGTGCTCGACGTGACCGCCTGCCTCGCGCTCGGGGTGACCGGTCCGGTGCTGCGCTCCGCCGGCCTCGCCTGGGACCTGCGCAAGACGATGCCGTACTGCGGCTACGAGACGTACGAGTTCGACGTGCCGACGCACACCGACGGCGACGTCTGGGGCCGCTACCTGGTCCGGCTCGCCGAGATCCGGGAGTCGCTCAAGCTGGTCGAGCAGGCGCTGGACCGGTTGAAGCCGGGCCCGGTGATGGTGGCCGACCGGAAGATCGCCTGGCCGGCACAGCTCGCCATCGGCGTCGACGGCATGGGCAACTCGCTGGAGCACGTCGCCAAGATCATGGGTCAGTCGATGGAGTCGCTGATCCACCACTTCAAGCTCGTCACCGAGGGCTTCCGGGTCCCGCCGGGCCAGGTGTACGTCGGCATCGAGTCGCCCCGCGGCGAACTGGGCGTGCACGCGGTCTCCGACGGCGGCACCCGTCCCTACCGGGTGCACTACCGGGAGCCGAGCTTCATCAACCTCCAGGCCCTCCCGGCGATGGCCGAGGGCGGCCTGATCGCCGACGTGATCGCCGGTGGCGCCTCGCTGGACCCCGTCATGGGGGGTTGTGACAGGTGAGCGCGAGGAGTGAGCTGGCGAGCCCCGCAGTCGCGAACGGAAGGCGACTCTGATGACTGTCTTCACCGAAGAGACCCGGGCCCGGGCGCGCGAGATCATCGCCCGGTACCCCGCCGACCGGTCCCGCTCGGCGCTGCTGCCGCTGCTGCACCTGGTGCAGTCCGAGGAGGGGTACGTCTCCCCGGCCGGCGTGGAGTTCTGCGCCGAGGTGCTCGGGCTGAACAAGGCCCAGGTCGGCGCGGTCGCCACCTTCTACACCATGTACAAGCGCCGTCCGACCGGCGACTTCCTGGTCAGCGTCTGCACCAACACCATGTGCAACGTGCTCGGCGGCCAGGAGGTCTACGACACCCTCGCCGAGCACCTCGGCGTCGGGCACGACGAGACCACCGCCGACGGCAAGATCACCCTGGAGCACGCCGAGTGCCTGGCGGCCTGCGACTACGGGCCCGTCATGACGGTCAACTACGACTTCTTCGACAACGTGGACCCGCAGTCCGCGCTCGGGGTGGTCGAGGAACTGCGGGCCGGTGGCCGGCCGATGCCGACCCGGGGCGCCCGGCTCTGCACGCTCAAGGAGATGGCCGTGCAGCTCGCCGGCTTCGCCGACGAGCGTGACGGCGCGGTCGCCGACGGCGGGCCGGGCGAGCCGACCCTGCGGGGCCTGCGCCTGGCCGAGCAGCACGGCATCGCGGTGCCGGGCTTCGACCCGAACACGCCGATCCGGAGCAAGGCCGAGGCCGACAAGGCCGCCGCCGAGGCGAAGGCGAAGGCCGAGGCCGCGAAGCCGGCCCCCGCCACGGCGCCGGCCCCGACCGGCAGCGCCGTCGCGTCGGGCACGCCCGGCAACGCGGGCGTCGGCGAGCCGGCCCCGGCCGAGCGGGCCACCGGCAGCACCGCACCGGACGTGAAGTCGCCGGACGACAAGTCACCGGAGATCCGGGCCGCCGAGACCCGGCAGCCCGACGCCCGGACCGCCGTCCCCGACGCCCCCGGCACCAAGGTCCCGACGGACCCCACCGCGCCGGCCCCCCGGGACGCGCGGGAGGCGCAGGCCGCCGGCACCGCCGCGAACGCGCCCGCCGGTGACGGCAAGCCCGCCGGCGACGAGGCCGGGGCGCAGCAGCGCAACCTGAAGGAAGCCGAGGCAGGGGCCGGCAGCAACGGCGCCGGTTCCGCCGTCGCGAGCGAGACGGGGGTCCAGAAGTGACCACTCCCCGGCCGGAGACGCTGGCCAAGCTGACGCCGGTGCTGACCAAGCGCTGGCTGTCGCCGGACGCCTGGCGGATCGGCACCTACGAGAAGCTCGACGGCTACGCGGCGCTGCGCAAGGCCCTCAAGGCCCACCCGGACGACCTGATCCAGCTGATCAAGGACTCCGGCCTGCGCGGGCGCGGCGGCGCGGGCTTCCCCACCGGCCTGAAGTGGGGCTTCATCCCGCAGGGCGACGGCAAGCCGCACTACCTCGTGGTCAACGCCGACGAGGGCGAGCCGGGCACCTGCAAGGACCTGCCGCTGATGACGCACGACCCGCACTCGCTGGTCGAGGGCGTGATCATCGCGTCGTACGCGATCCGGGCCAACCGCGCCTACATCTACATCCGGGGCGAGGCGGTGCACGCCGCGCGGCGGCTGCGCCACGCCGTCCAGGAGGCGTACGCCAAGGGCTACCTGGGCCGCAACATCCAGGGCAGCGGCTTCGACCTGGACCTGGTGGTGCACTCCGGCGCCGGGGCGTACATCTGCGGTGAGGAAACCGCGCTGCTGGACTCGCTGGAGGGCTTCCGGGGCCAGCCCCGGCTGCGCCCGCCGTTCCCGGCGACCCACGGCCTGTACGCCAGCCCGACCGTGGTCAACAACGTCGGCACCATCGCCAGCGTGCCGTACATCGTGCTGGGCGGCGCGGACTGGTGGAAGACCATGGGCACGGAGAAGTCCTCCGGCCCGATGATCTACTCGCTCTCCGGCCGGATCGCCAACCCGGGCCAGTTCGAGTGCACGATGGGGATCACCCTGCGCGAGCTGATCGAGCTGGCCGGGGGGATGCAGCCCGGGCACAACCTGCGGTTCTGGACCCCGGGTGGCTCGTCGACGCCGCTGCTGACCGCCGAGCACCTGGACGTCCCGCTGGACTTCGAGGGAGTGGCGGCGGCCGGCTCGATCCTGGGCACCACGGCCACCCAGATCTTCTCCGACCAGGACTGCCCGGTCTACGCGACCTACCGGTGGCTGGAGTTCTACCACCACGAGTCGTGCGGCAAGTGCACCCCGTGCCGCGAGGGCAACTACTGGATGGTCCGGGTCTACCGGCGGATCCTCGCCGGCCAGGGCACCCACGAGGACCTGGACACCCTGCTCGACACCTGCGACAACATCCTCGGCCGCTCGTTCTGCGGTCTGGGTGACGGTGCGACCAGCTCGGTGACCTCGTCGCTGAAGTACTTCAAGCAGGACTACCTCGACTACATCGAGGGACGTACCGCACCCAAGTTGTCGGAGAAGACCCTGGTAGGGGCGCACTGATGACCGACGTAGCCAAGCCGACCGAGACCGTCACCCTCACCATCGACGGCGTCGAGGTCACCGCCCCGAAGGGGGCGCTGCTGATCCGGGTCGCCGAGCAGTTGGGGACCGAGATCCCCCGGTTCTGCGACCACCCGCTGCTGGCCCCGGCCGGCGCCTGCCGCCAGTGCCTGGTCGAGGTGGAGGGGCAGCGCAAGCCGGTCGCCTCCTGCACCCAGACCGTCGCCGACGGCATGGTGGTGCGGACCCAGCTCACCTCCCCGGTCGCCAAGAAGGCGCAGGAGGGGGTCATGGAGCTGCTGCTGCTCAACCACCCGCTCGACTGCCCGATGTGCGACAAGGGCGGCGAGTGCCCGCTGCAGAACCAGGCCATGTCCACCGGCCGCACCGACTCGCGCTTCCACGAGCACAAGCGGGAGTACGAGAAGCCGCTGCCGATCAGCACCCAGGTGCTGCTCGACCGCGAGCGGTGCGTGCTCTGCCAGCGCTGCACCCGCTTCTCCGAGGAGATCGCCGGCGACAAGTTCATCGACCTGATGGGCCGGTCGTCCGCCGAGGAGATCAATATCTACCGGGACGACGCGTACGGCGAAGAGGGCGACGCCGGTGACGTGCCGTTCAACTCGTACTTCTCCGGCAACACCGTGCAGATCTGCCCGGTGGGCGCGCTGACCGGCACCCAGTACCGGTTCCGGGCCCGCCCGTTCGACCTGGTCTCCACGCCCAGCGTCTGCGAGCACTGCTCGGCCGGCTGCGCCCAGCGCACCGACTGGCGGCGCGGCAAGGTGCTGCGCCGGCTGGCCGGCGACGACCCGCAGGTCAACGAGGAGTGGAACTGCGACAAGGGGCGGTGGGGCTTCCAGTACACCCGCGCCTTCGACCGGCTCACCACCCCGCTGGTCCGCGACGAGCGCAGCGGCGAGCTGCGCGAGGCGTCCTGGAGCGAGGCGCTGACCCGGGCCGCCGAGGGGCTGCGCGCCGCCCGGGACGGCGGGCAGGGCACCGCGGTGCTGACCGGTGGCCGGCTCACCGTCGAGGACGCCTACGCGTACGCGAAGTTCGCCCGGGTCGCCCTGCACACCAACGACATCGACTTCCGGGCCCGGCCGGTCTCCCGCGAGGAGGCCGAGTTCCTGGCCAGCACCGTCGCCGGGATCACCGACGTGACCTACGCCGACGTGGAGAAGGCGTCCACGGTGGTGCTGGTCGGGCTGGAGCCGGAGGAGGAGTGCCCGATCCTCTTCCTGCGGCTGCGCAAGGCGTACCTGAAGAAGAAGCTCAAGGTCTACGCGATCGCCCCGTTCGCCACCCGGGGCCTGGAGAAGCTCGGGGCCAAGCTGGCCCGGGTGGTGCCGGGCGAGGAGGCGAGCGTGCTCGCCGAGCACGACACGGTGGCCGAGGCGCTCGGCGCCGAGGGTGCGATCCTCTTCGTCGGCGAGCGGCTGGCCGGCGTGCCCGGTGGCCTCTCCGCCGCCGCGGACGTCGCCCGGCGTACCGGCGCGAAGCTGGCCTGGGTGCCGCGGCGCGCGGGTGACCGCGGCGCGGTCGACGCGGGCTGCCTGCCCAACCTGCTCCCCGGCGGGCGCCTGGTCACCGAGCCGGCCGCCCGTGCCGAGCTGGGTGAGGCCTGGGACATCCCGGCCGGGGTGATTCCCAGCCAGGCCGGCCGGGACACCGACCAGATCGTCGCCGCGGCGGCCAACGGCCAGCTCGGCGCCCTGGTGGTGGCCGGCGTGGACCCGGCCGACCTGGCCGACCCCCGGCTGGCCGAGCAGGCCCTGGACGCGGTGCCGTTCCTGGTCAGCCTGGAGCTGCGCAACTCGGCGGTGGCCCGCCGGGCGGACGTGGTCTTCCCGGTCGCCCCGGTGGTCGAGAAGGCCGGCAGCTTCCTGGACTGGGAGGGCCGGCTGCGCACCTTCGAGGAGGTGCTGCACACCGGCGCGCTGACCGACGGACGGGTGCTGGACGCGCTCGCCGCGCAGCTCGACGTCCGGCTGGGCACCGGTGACGTGCCGAGCATCCGGCGCGAGCTGGGCGGGCTGCCGCAGACCCGGACGGAGCGGCCCGCCGCGCCGTCCGTCGCCCCGGCGACCGTGCCGCAGCCAGGCGCCGGGGAGGCCGTGCTGGCCACCTGGCACCAGCTCATCGACCTGGGCAGCCTCACCGACGGCGACGAGCATCTCGCCGGCACCGCCCGCCCGCCGGTGGTCCGGCTGGGCAAGGGCACCGCCGAGGCGATCGGCGTCGCCGACGGCGACCCGGTCACGGTGGGCACCGACCGTGGCGCGCTGACCCTGCCCGCCGCGGTCACCGAGATGCCGGACGGCGTCGTCTGGCTGCCGACCAACTCACCCGGCTCGACCGTGCGGCGCAGCCTCGGCGCGACGTCCGGCACGGTCGTCCGGCTCTCCGTCCCCACCTCGACCGGCGCGACCGTGCCGGCCGGGCGGGTCGCGGCGGACGAGGCCGGCCGTCCGGGTCCGCTCCTCAACGCTGGGGGTAACCAGTGAGCGCGCTCTACCTCGCGCAGGACCCGACGCTGGCCGACTTCGGCAAGGACCCGTGGTGGCTGGTCCTTGGCAAGATCGTCTTCGCGTTCGCCTTCGGTCTGCTCGCCACGCTGCTCGGCGTCTGGTTCGAGCGGCGGGTCGTCGGCCGGATGGCGGTCCGGCCCGGCCCCAACCAGGTCGGCCCGTTCGGCCTGCTGCAGACCCTCGCCGACGGCCTGAAGATGGCGTTCAAGGAGGACATCCTCCCGAAGGCCGCCGACAAGGTCGTCTACTTCTTCGCGCCGGTCATCTCGGTGGTCTGTGCGGTCACCGCCCTCTCGGTGATCCCGTTCGGCCCGATGGTCAGCATCTTCGGCCACTGGACGCCGCTGCAGGTCACCGACGTGTCGGTGGCGGTGCTGGTGCTGTTGGCCTGCTCCTCGCTGGCCGTCTACGGCATCGTGCTCGGCGGCTGGGCCTCCGGCTCGACGTACCCGCTCCTCGGTGGCCTGCGCTCCAGCGCCCAGATGATCTCGTACGAGGTCGCGATGGGGCTGAGCATCGTCGCGGTCTTCATGACCGCCGGCACGATGTCCACCAGCGGGATCGTCGCCGCGCAGGGGGACGCCACCCGGCTGACCGTGTTCGGCACCGAGATCCCGGCCCCCGGCTGGTACGCGATCCTGCTGCTGCCCAGCTTCATCATCTTCTTCATCGCCACCGTCGGTGAGACCAACCGGGCCCCGTTCGACCTGCCGGAGGCGGAGTCCGAGCTGGTCGCGGGCTTCATGACCGAGTACAGCTCGCTGAAGTTCGCGCTCTTCATGCTCTCCGAGTACGTCGCGATGGTGACCATGTCCGCGGTCACCACGACGCTCTTCCTCGGCGGCTGGCGCGCCCCGGCCCCGATCACCACCATCTGGGCGGGCGCCAACTCCGGTTGGTGGCCGATGCTCTGGTTCTTCGCCAAGGTCGTGATGCTGGTCTTCGTCTTCGTCTGGCTCCGGGGCACCCTGCCCCGGCTCCGCTACGACCAGTTCATGCGCTTCGGCTGGAAGGTCCTCCTCCCGATCAACCTGGTCTGGATCCTGGTCCTGGCCGGTCTGCGCTCGATCGAGGACTGGCAGTCGCGGGACCGGTTGCTCGCCACCGCCGTCGGCGCGGGCGTGCTGCTGCTGGTCACCCTGCTGTGGCCGAGCCGTAAGCAGGCGCCGAAGCCGTCCGTCCAGGAACAGGTCAACAGTCGGCCGCACGGCAGCTTCCCGCTGCCCCCGATGGACCTTCAGGTACCACCGAGCCCGCGCACCAAGCGCGTGGTCGCCGAGCGGGAGCCGGCCAACGTCGCCGCCGGCTCGGACTCCAGGGAGGTGTGACGTGGGCGCGATCACCGGAACGTTCAAGGGCTTCGGGGTCACCTTCTCGCACATGTTCAAGAAGGTCGTCACCACCGACTACCCGTTCAAGCCGCCGGTCTCGGCGCCGCGCTACCACGGCCGGCACATCCTCAACCGGCACCCGGACGGCCTGGAGAAGTGCATCGGCTGCGAGCTGTGCGCCTGGGCCTGCCCGGCGGACGCGATCTACGTCGAGGGTGGCGACAACACCGACGAGCAGCGCTTCTCGCCGGGTGAGCGGTACGCCAGCGTCTACCAGATCAACTACGCCCGGTGCATCTTCTGCGGGCTCTGCATCGAGGCCTGCCCGACCCGTTCACTCACCATGAGCAACGAGTACGAGCTGGCCCGGGACAGCCGGCAGGACCTGATCTTCACCAAGGAGCAGCTGCTCGCGCCGCTGCTGCCGGGGATGGAGCAGCCGCCGCACCCGATGCGGCTGGGTGACAGCGAGAAGGACTACTACGTCGGCGCGCTGACCAACCCGGGCACCTCGGCCGGTGCCGAGCACTCGGCCAACAACCCGGGCCGGTACCAGCTCGAGGAGCACCCCGGGGTGACCTTCCCCGGCGCCGAGCAGCACGCCCAGCGGGCCGAGGCGGGCAAGGGAGCAGGAGCATGACCACGCAGACGGTGCTCGCCGCGGCGGGCGAGGTCTCCGGGGGTGAGCAGGTCACCTTCTGGATCCTCGCCCCCCTGGCGCTGATCGGCGCGATCGGCATGGTCCTGGCCCGCAACGCGGTGCACTCCGCGCTCTGGCTGGTGCTGACCATGCTCTGCCTGGGCGTGTTCTACGTGCTCCAGGCGGGCCCCTTCATCGGCATGGTGCAGATCATCGTCTACACCGGCGCGATCATGATGCTCTTCCTCTTCGTGCTGATGCTGGTCGGCCGGGACGCCTCGGACTCGCTCATCGAGACGCTGCGCGGCCAGCGGGTCGCCGCGATCGTGCTGGCCGTCGGCTTCGCCGGCCTGGTCGGCACCGGCGTGTACCGCGCCCTCGACGGGGTCACCGCGGTCGGGCTCGACCAGCCGAACGCCGAGGGCAACGTGCAGGGCATCGCCCGCCTGCTCTTCACCAAGTACGTCTTCGCCTTCGAGCTGACCTCGGCGCTGCTGATCACGGCCGCCGTCGGCGCGATGGTGCTGGCGCACGTGGAGCGGCGCAAGGAGGACCGGATGGACCAGGTCGCCACCATGAAGGCCCGGTTCCGCCCCGGCAACTACCCCGGCCCGAAGCCCGGCCCGGGTGTCTTCGCCACCTCGTCCTCCGTGGCCACCCCGGCCCGGCTGCCGGACGGCCGGCTCACCGAGCGCAGCATCCCGGAGATCATGCCGGTGCGGGAGCTGACCGCCGAGGAGACCACGCTGAAGGGGACGGACAAGTAATGGATCAGTTCTTCTCGGTCGAGCCGAACTACTACCTGGTCCTCGCGGCGGTGCTGTTCACCATCGGCGCCGTCGGGGTGCTGGTCCGGCGCAACGCGATCGTGCTGTTCATGTGCGTCGAGCTGATGCTCAACGCGGCGAACCTGACGCTGGTCACCTTCAGCCGGATCAACGGTGACCTCAACGGCCAGATCATGGCGTTCTTCGTGATGGTGGTGGCGGCGGCCGAGGTCGTGATCGGGCTCGCGATCATCATGTCGATCTTCCGGACTCGGCGCTCCGCGAGCGTCGACGACGCCAACCTGCTGAAGTACTGAGGGGCCCTGCGGTGGATGAGATCCTGACGTACGCCCAGGCCGAGCCGGCCGGCACCGTCGCCTACGCGGAAGCCGGAGGTCTGCTGAGCAGCGTCTGGCTGCTGGTGGCGATCCCGCTGGTCAGCGCGGCGATCCTGCTGCTGCTCGGCCGGCGGGCCGACCGCTGGGGGCACTGGCTCGGGGTGGCCGCCATCGGCGCCGCGTTCGTGCTCGGGCTGAGCTACTTCTTCCAGCTGCGCGGCCTGGAGAACAAGTCCGTCGAGCTGAGCCTCTGGGACTTCATCACGGTCGGCGACCTGCGGGTGGACTTCGGTCTGCTCTTCGACCCGCTGGCCGCGGTCTTCGTCCTGCTGATCACCGGGGTGGGTTTCCTGATCCACCTCTACGCGGTCGAGTACATGGCGCACGACGAGGGCCGGCGACGGTTCTTCGGGTACTTCAACCTCTTCGTCGCCGCGATGCTGCTGCTGGTGCTCGGCAACAACTACGTGATGCTCTACTTCGGCTGGGAGGGCGTCGGTCTGGCGTCGTACCTGCTGATCTCCTTCTGGTACGGGCGGCCGAGCGCGGCCACCGCCGGCAAGAAGGCGTTCCTGATGAACCGGGTCGGCGACGCCGGCCTGGCGATCGGCATCTTCATCATGTTCGCCACCCTCGGCACCACCCAGTACGACGAGGTCTTCACCGGCGTCGGCGCGCTGACCAGCGGCACCGTGCTGGTGCTGGGCCTGCTCCTGCTGCTCGGCGCGGCCGGCAAGTCCGGCCAGTTCCCGCTCCAGGCGTGGCTGCCGGACGCGATGGAGGGCCCGACCCCGGTGTCGGCGCTCATCCACGCCGCCACCATGGTGACCGCGGGCGTCTACCTGATCGCCCGCTCGAACCCGGTCTTCTCGGCCAACTCCACCCTCCAGCTCGTGGTGGTCAGCGTCGGCGCGATCACGCTGCTGATGGGCTGCCTCATCGGTGCGGCCAAGGACGACATCAAGCGGGTGCTGGCCTGGTCGACGGTGAGCCAGATCGGCTACATGTTCCTCGGCGTCGGCCTGGGCGGCGCGGCGTACGCGCTGGCGATCGTGCACCTGCTGGCGCACGGCTTCTTCAAGGCCAACATGTTCCTCGGCGCCGGCTCGGTCATGCACGGCATGAACGACCAGGTCGACATCCGCCGTTTCGGCGGGCTGTCGAAGTACATGAAGGTCACCTGGCTGACCTTCATGATGGGGTGGCTCGCCATCATCGGCATGTTCCCCTTCTCCGGCTTCTTCTCCAAGGAGCCGATCATCGTGGCGGCGTTCGAGCGGGAGGGCTGGACGGCCTGGCTGTTCGGCGGCGCGGCGCTGCTCGGCGCGGGGCTGACCGCCTTCTACATGACCCGTCTCTTCGTGCTCACCTTCCACGGCCCGAAGCGCTGGACCGAGGACATCGAGCACCCGCACGAGTCGCCGAAGCTGATGACCATCCCGCTGATCCTGCTGGCGATCGGCTCGGTCGGCGCCGGCTTCCTGCTGGCCACCTCCGTGCCGGACTGGCTGACCGCCACCGCCGGACTGGGTGAGCAGGAGGAGGGCCACCACGCGGTGCTGTCGCACACCGTCATCACCGTGCTCTCGCTGCTGGTCACCGTGCTCGGTGCCGGGCTCGCCTGGATGCTGTTCCGCAACGGCACGGCCACCGCGCCGCAGCCGGCGGGCGTGCTGGTCACCGCCGCCCGGCGCAACCTCTACACCGACGCCTTCAACGAGGCGGTCTTCGAGAAGCCGGGCATCTTCCTCACCCGGGCGCTGGTCTTCCTCGACAACCGGGGCGTCGACGGTCTGGTCAACGGCCTGGCCGCGGCGGTGGGTGGCGGCTCCGGCCGGCTCCGGCGGCTGCAGACCGGCTTCGTCCGGTCGTACGCGACGTCCATCCTCACCGGCGCGCTGCTCGTGGTGGCCGCGTTCCTGGCCGTCCAGGCGGGGTGGTTGGCGTGATCGACCTTCAGGCGGCCGTCGCCGGCGGACCGCGCAGTGACGACGGAGGTAAGGCCGCATAATGTCCGACTTCCCGTTCCTCTCGGTGCTCACCGTGGCGCCGCTGGTCGGCGCCCTGGTCGTGGCCTTCCTGCCACGGCGGCGGCCCGAGCTGGCCAAGCAGGTGGCCTTCGCGTGGTCGCTGCTGGTGCTGGTGCTCTCCGTGGTCATGTGGGTCTCGTTCCAGGTCGACGGCGACCGGCTCCAGTTCCGTGAGTCGTACCCGTGGATCCCGACCTGGGGCGTCAACTTCACCTTCGCCGCCGACGGCATCGCGCTGGTCATGCTGATGCTGATCGCGGTGCTGGTGCCGCTGGTGATCCTGGCGTCCTGGCACGACGCCGAGTCGTCGAAGCGGTCCGTGCCGGTCTACTTCGCCCTGCTGCTCATCCTCGAGAGCACGATGATCGGCGTCTTCGCCGCCGCCGACGTCTTCCTGTTCTACGTGTTCTTCGAGGTCATGCTGGTGCCGATGTACTTCCTGATCGGCAGCTACGGCGGCCACCAGCGGCAGTACGCGGCGGTGAAGTTCTTCCTCTACTCGCTCGTCGGCGGTCTGTTCATGCTCGCCGCGGTGATCGGCCTCTGGGTGGTCGGCGGGAAGACCTTCGACTGGCAGACGCTGACCCAGGTGGACATCTCCACCGGCACCGAGCGTTGGCTGTTCCTCGGCTTCTTCCTCGCCTTCGCCATCAAGGCGCCGTTCTTCCCGTTCCACACCTGGCTGCCGGACGCCGGTGGCGCCGCCCCGGCGGGCGCCGCCGCGCTGCTGGTCGGCGTGCTGGACAAGGTCGGCACCTTCGGCATCCTGCGGTACTGCCTGCCGCTGTTCCCCGAGGCGTCGAAGTGGTTCGCCCCGTGGGCGCTGGCGTTGGGCCTGATCGGCATCATCTACGCGGCGCTGCTCGCGGTCGGCCAGTCCGACCTGAAGCGGCTGGTGTCGTACACCTCGATCGCGCACTTCGGCTTCATCGGGGTCGGCATCTTCGCCTTCACCACCCAGGCCGGCACCGGCGCGGTGCTCTACATGCTCAACCACGGGCTCGCCACCGGCCTGCTCTTCCTGGTCGTGGGCATGCTGATCGCCCGCCGCGGCTCGGCGCTGATCAAGGACTTCGGCGGCGCGGGCAAGCTGGTGCCGCTCCTGGCCGGCGTGCTCTTCTTCGCCGGTCTGGCCTCGCTGGCGCTGCCCGGCACCGCGCCCTTCGTCTCCGAGTTCCTGGTGCTCATCGGCACCTTCACGGTGAACAAGCCGGTCGCGGTGATCGCCACGCTCGGCATCATCCTGGCCGCCGCGTACGTGCTGTGGATGATCCAGCGGACCACGCAGGGCACGCTCAACCCGGAGCTGACCGAGATCGAGCCCATGCGCCGGGACCTCAGCCTGCGCGAGAAGGTCGTGGTCGCCCCGCTGATCGCCCTGATCGTGCTGCTCGGCTTCTACCCGAAGCCGGTCACCGATGTCATCAACCCCGCCGTCCAGGCGACCATGCAGGACGTCGGCAAGACCGATCCCGCCCCTGAGGTCGGCAGCGTCCAGGAGGCTGCGAAGTGACCGAGCTGAAACTGCCGTCGATCGACTACGCGGCGCTCGCTCCGATCCTGATCATGCTGGGCGCCGCCCTGCTCGGCGTGCTGGTGGAGGCCTTCGTGCCGCGCCGCAACCGGCACCTGGCGCAGCTGTCGCTCGCCCTGGCGGCGGTGCTGGCCGCGCTGGTGATGGTGGTGCTCAACGCGGGCGACCGGCTGATCACCATCGGCGGGGCGATCGCCATCGACGGTCCGGCGCTCTTCCTCCAGGGCGCGATCCTGGTGCTCGCCGCGATGTCGCTGCTGCTGATCGGTGAGCGTTCGGTGGAGCGGGGCGGGGCGTTCGTCGCCCAGGCCGCGGTCACCGCCGAGTCGGCCGACGACCGGCGGCAGGCCGAGGGGACCAACGGGGCCACCGAGGTGTACCCGCTGACCACCTTCGCCATCGGCGGCATGCTGATCTTCGTGGCGGCGAACGACCTGCTGACCATGTTCATCGCGCTGGAGGTCTTCTCCCTGCCGCTCTACCTGCTCTGCGCGCTGGCCCGTCGCCGGCGGCTGCTGAGCCAGGAGGCGGCGATGAAGTACTTCCTGCTCGGCGCGTACGCCTCGGCGTTCTTCCTGTTCGGTGTGGCGCTGGTCTACGGCTTCACCGCCGGGATCCCGGGCCGGGCAGCCGGTGTCGACTTCGCCACCGTGCACGCCGCCGTCAAGGAGTCGCCGGCCAGTGAGGTGCTGCTCTTCGCCGGCATGGCGCTGCTCGCCATCGGCCTGCTCTTCAAGGCCGCCGCGGCGCCGTTCCACGTGTGGACGCCGGACGTCTACCAGGGCGCCCCGACGCCGGTCACCAGCTTCATGGCGGCCTGCACCAAGGTCGCCGCCTTCGGCGCCCTGCTGCGGGTCTTCCACGTGGCGTTCGCCGACGCGGCCTGGGACTTCACCCCGGTCCTCGGCGCGGTGGCGGTGCTCACCATGCTGGTCGGCGCGGTGCTGGCGGTCACCCAGACCGACATCAAGCGGCTGCTGGCGTACTCCTCGATCGCCAACGCCGGCTACCTGCTGGTCGGTGTGCTCGCCCCGAGCGGCGCGGGCATCTCCGGCACGATGTTCTACCTGGCCGCGTACGGCTTCTCGGTGCTGGCCGCGTTCGCCGTGGTGACCCTGGTGCGCGACGCGGACGGGGAGGCCACCCACCTGTCCCGCTGGGCCGGGCTGGGCCGCCGCTCGCCGTTCTACGCCGGCATCTTCACCTTCATCCTGCTGGCCTTCGCCGGCATCCCGCTGACCAGTGGCTTCACCAGCAAGTTCGCGGTCTTCGGCCCGGCGCTGGAGGCCGGCCACGCCTGGCTGGTGGTGGCGGGCGTGCTGACCAGCATGGTGCTGGCCTTCCCGTACCTGCGGGTCGTGGTGATGATGTGGCTCTCCGAGCCGGGCGAGAGCACCCCGACGGTCACCGTGCCGGGTGGCCTGACCGCCACCGCGCTGATGATCGGCGTGGTGGCCACCCTGGTCCTCGGCGTGGTCCCGGCCCCGCTGCTCGACCTGGCGACGGACGCCGCGGCGTTCGTCAGATGATCCACTCTTTCCGGACGCGGGGCCGGTGCGCGTCGGCGCACCGGCCCCGCGCCTGTATCCCCGCCCCGGAGCAGGTCGAACGGGTGTGGCATGGTTGATGGCGTGGTGATTCCGGCTGGCGAGGGTTCAGGCGTCGTCGGCTCCGGCGGTCGTCGGAGCCGGGCGGGCACGAGTCAGATCGGCGCGCTCGGCGTCTACCTCGCCGATCCGCGCGTCGAGGCCTCCGTGCTGGGTCTGCTCGACTCCGTCGAGGCCGACCTGCGGGCCAGCGTGGCCAGCGCCGACCCGTTCGTCACCGAGGCCGCGCGGCACCTGGTGGAGGCCGGCGGCAAGCGGTTCCGGCCGATGCTGGTGGCGCTGGGCGCCCAGTTCGGTGACCCGGGCGCCGCGCAGGTCGTCCCGGCGGCGGTGGTGATGGAGCTCACCCACCTGGCGACGCTCTACCACGACGACGTGATGGACGAGGCGGCCGTGCGGCGGGGCGCGCCGAGCGCCAACTCCCGCTGGACGAACTCGGTGGCCATCCTGGTCGGCGACTACCTCTTCGCCCGGGCCGCGGACATCGCCGCCGACCTCGGCCCGGAGGCGGTCCGTCTCCAGGCGCGCACCTTCGCCCGCCTGGTCCACGGCCAGATCGCCGAGACCGTCGGCCCCCGGGCCGGCGAGGACCCGGTCGCGCACTACCTCAACGTGATCGCCGAGAAGACCGGCTCGCTGATCGCCACCTCGGCCCGCTTCGGCGGCATGTTCGGCGGTGCGAGCGCCGCGCACACCGAGGCCCTCGCCGGGTACGGCGAGACGATCGGGGTGGCGTTCCAGCTCTCCGACGACCTGCTCGACATCGCCAGCGAGTCGGTGCAGTCGGGCAAGACGCCCGGCACCGACCTGCGCGAGGGCGTACCGACCCTGCCGGTGCTCTACGCCCGGGCGTCGGACGACTCCGACGCGGCCTCGGTGCGGCTGCGCGAGATCCTGGCGACCGGTCCGCTGGTCGACGACGCGCTGCACGCCGAGGCCCTCGGCCTGCTCCGGGAGAGCCCGGCGCTGAAGCGGGCCCGGGAGACCGTCCGCAGCTACGCCGAGGACGCCCGGGCGCAGCTCGCCCCGCTGCCGCAGGGCCCGGCCCGCCGCGCCCTGGAATCCCTCTGCGACCACATCGCCGACCGCACCAGCTGACCGGCGTCCCGAGCCCCTCGGTCACCGCCGCCCCCGCGCGGACCCGCCGGGCCGCGCCGGACCGGGTCAGCCCTGCGCGGTGAGCATCCGGCTGCCGAGCAGCATGAGCGCGGCGGCGGCCAGCATCGCCACGGCGGCGGTCAGCCACATCACCGGGTAACCGACGGCGGCGGCGGTGGCGCCGAGGCCCAGCGGACCGAGGCAGCCGCCCGCGTACACCCCGGTCTGGGTGATCGAGGTGGCGGCGGCGGGCGCCTGCGGGTGCAGCTTCACCACGGCGAAGTTCATCAGCCCCGGCCAGGCCCAGCCCAGTCCGAAGCCGAGCACCACGCCCGCCACCAGCGGCACCGCGCCGGTCATCGCGAGCAGGCCCAGCCCCACGGCCCCGACCACCAGCATCCCGGCGATCACCGAGACGTGCCCCTCGGCCCGCCGGTCGGCCAGCCAGCCCCCGGCGACCCGGGCGGTCACGCAGACCGCGCTGCCCAGGGTGAGGGTGAGCCCGGCCAGGCCGGGCGCGAGGCCCCGGGCCGCCGCGGAGTCGACCAGGAAGGTGCCCAGGGCGTTCGCCGCCGCCGCGGCGAGCGTCGCGGCCACCCCGACGACCACCAGGGCCGCGGTGGCCCGGCCGCCGCGCGTCCCGGCGGCCCGTGCCGCCGGTCGGGCCTGCGCCGGGGGTACGGCGGGCAGGGCGGCCAGGGCGGCGACGGCGGCCGCCGCGAACGCCCAGCGCCAGCCGGCGGTGAGCGCGATGGTGGGTACGGCCGCGCCGGCGAGCAGCGTGGAGGCCGGGATCGCCGCCTGCTTCACCCCGAAGGAGAGGCCCTGCCGGCGGGCCGGCACGTGCCGGGCCAGCGCGGCGTTGCTGGCGAGCTGGCCGAGCGCGTTGGCGGCGGCGCTCAACCCCAGCAGGACCAGCAGCGTCGGGTACGAGCGGGCGAGCACCGCGATGGCGAGCAGGCAGCCGGCGGCCAGCAGGATGCCGGCGCGGCCGACCACGGCCGCGCCGTACCGCTCGACGAGGCGGCCGGAGGGGACCGACGCCAGGGCGCTGACACCGAAGTACACCGAGACGGCCAGCCCCAGCCCGGCGGGGGAGAAGCCGAGGTCGTCCCCCATCTGTACGGCGAGGCCGCCGACCAGGAAGACCGGCAGCACGGAGGCGATGGTGGTGGCGACGGCTCCGGACACGGCGCGCAGCGGGCGCACCGCGGGCGGGCTCGGCGACGGGTCGAGGGCGGTTCCGGTCATGGTTCCGTCAACCTACGTGAGCCCGTCTCACGACGACCCGGCGTGTCGGAGCGATACACGCCACGTGCGGGCTGATCTGCCATCCTCGACCCGAACGGGCGTTCCGTCCCGGGCCGGTTTTTCATATGGTGTAAGTCCCCGGCTGCGGAGGTGGTTGTGCGCGACCCCCTGGCGGAGCCTTCGGACCTGATCCGGAGCGTCTCCCGCGCGCTACGCGTGCTCGAGTCGGTCGGTCGTGCCCCGAAGGGCCTGACCGTCAAGCAGATCGCCCGGCGGTGCGAGTTGACCGTCGCCACCACGTACCACCTGGTCCGGACCCTGGCGTACGAGGGCTACGTGATCCGCCGGGAGGACGGCACGTACATCGTGGGGCTGGAGGTGGCCGACCGGTACCGCGAACTGGTGACCGCGTTCCGGGGCCCGCCCGCGGTCGGTGAGACACTGCGCCGGGCCGCCGCCGACACCGGCTGGAGCCACTACCTCGGCCGCTTCGTGGGCGGCCAGGTGGCCGTCACGGCGGTCGCCGAGGGGCCGCGCTCGCCGTACCTGGAGGACCTGGTCCCCGGCTTCGACGAGGGGGCGCACGCGACCGCCCTCGGCAAGAGCCTGCTCGCCACCCTCACCGCCGAGCAGCGCTTCCGCTACCTGCGCGAGTACGGCATGCGCCCGTTCACCGCGGCCACCCTGACCACCGCCGAGGCGTTCGAGGCGGACCTGGCCGCCGGGGACCGACGCGGCATGCAGCTGGAGCTGGGGCAGTTCCGGCAGGGGGTGGCCTGCGCGGCGGTGCTGGTGACCCCGGACAAGGACATCGAGCGTCGGGTGGTGCTGGCCTGCGCGCTGCCGGCCAGCGAGATGATGACCTCCGCCCGGGTGGTCCGGGCCAAGCTGCTGACGGTCGCCCGGTCCGTCGCCGACGGCATCGCCACGGAGAGCTGACCAGGGCCGGCTGCTCGTGCCGGTCGCCGTGGCGCTGCCCGCCCAGGCGGAACGGACGCCGCCGGTGGGCAGCGGGCGCGGGTGTGGACGCCGAAAGGGCCCCGTCCCTGGCGGAGAGCGGGGCCCTTCGGCCGGTGGTCCAGCGCCGGACCACCGGGGGGAACGTCAGCTGCCGATCGGGCCGCCGTCCAGGCGCCAGGTGACCACCACGCCCGGCTTGGCGTAGTCGCCGTCCGGCCAGGTCGACACCGGGTTGTCCACCGTCGCCCCGGTGACCTCGCCGGGGTGCTGCACCGCCACGAAGACCGAGCGGCTGTCGCCGGTGATGAACGGACCGCAGGCCTCCGCGCCGAGCGGCACGGTGAGGAACTGCTTGAGGTGGCCGCGCTCCGGCCCTTCGACGGCGGTGGCGAAGAGGCCGTCGTTGCTGCCCAGCGCGTTGCCGTCGGTGGAGATCCAGAGGTTGCCGGTGGCGTCGAAGGCGACGTTGTCCGGGCAGGAGATCGGCGAGACCTTGGTCTTGTCGTACCCGGCGAAGTAGGTCGACGGGTCGGTGGGGTCGCCGGCGACGATCGGCAACGACCAGGCGAAGGTCTCCGCCGTGTTGTCGCCCCGGTCCTCCACCAGTTCCAGGACCTGCCCGTGCTTGTTGAGGTTGCGCGGGTTGGCCTCGTCCGCCGGGGCCTTCCCGGGCTTGCCGCGGTCGGTGTTGTTGGTCAGCGCCACGTACACCTTGCCGGTGAGCAGGCTCGGCTCGACGTCCTCCGGCCGGTCCATCTTGGTCGCGCCGACCTTGTCGCCGGCGAGCCGGGTGAAGGTCAGCACGTCGGCGGCGGTCATTCCGTCGACGTACGAGCGGTTGCCGCTGACCAGCTTGATCCAGCGGCCCCGGCCGTCGAACGCCCCGTCGGCCGGGAGCTTGCCGGAGCCGTCGATCTCGGCGGCGCTGGTCTGCTCGATCTTCGCCACGTAGAGGGTGCCCGACTCCAGCAGGGTCAGGTTGTGCCTGCGCGCCACCCACGAGTCGCCCGGCAGGAACTTCTTGTCGGAGACGAACTTGTACAGGTAGTCGAAGCGCTCGTCGTCGCCCATGTACGCGACCACGTGCCCGTTGCGCGCCACGATGACGTTGGCGCCCTCGTGCTTGAACCGGCCCAGCGCGGTGTGCTTGCGCGGCCGGCTCTCCGGGTCGTACGGGTCGATCTCCACGATCCAGCCGAACCGGTGCGCCTCGTTGGGGTGCTTCGCCAGGTCGAAGCGCTCGTCGGCCCGCTCCCACTTCCGGCTGCCGCCCGGGTACCGCGCGGTGGTGGTGATGCCGTACCGGGCCAGCTTCGGCTTCAGCTCCTCCGGCGCGGCGTCGCCGCCGACGAAGTACTGGTTGAAGTTCTCCTCACCGGAGAGCACGGTGCCCCACGGGGTGACCCCGCCGGCGCAGTTGTTCAGCGTGCCGACGACGGTACGGCCCTTCGGGTCGGCGGCCGTACGCAGCCAGGCCGAGCCGGCGGCCGGGCCGGTCAGCTCGAACTTCGTGGCCAGCGCGGTCACCCGCCGGTTGTACGGCCGTCGGCCGTTGGCTACCGGACGCCACTGCCCGGTGCCGTCGACCCGCTCCAGCTCCACCACGGACATGCCGTGCGCGGCCATGGCCACCCGCAGCTGCTCCACGGTGAGCGCGTCCATCGTGGTGAAGCCGGGGAACATCAGGTCCTCGTTGGTGTACTCGTGGTTGACCACGAGCAGCGCCCGCCGGCCGCCCCGGTCCAGCGGCAGCACCCCGACGAAGTCGTTGTTGTAGCCGAACTGCTTCGACTGCGCGGCGGCGGTCTGCCCGCGCAGGTCGAACGCCGGCGCGCCGGGGACGACCGGGTCGCCCCAGCGGATGACCACCGCGTGGTCGTACCCGTTGGGGACGACCAGGGTGTCGAGCTGGTTCGGCGGGATCGGCCTGAAGGTCAGCGCGCCGCTGCCGGCGCCCGGCCGTGGCCGGCCGAAGCCGGCCGCCTCCGGCGGCACCGGGGCGGCGGGCGCGGCGGCGGCCGGGGCCGCGCCGGCCAGCGCGCCGGCCGCCGCGCCGCCGAAGCCGAGCACCAGCGCGCCGACCGCGCCGGCCCGGACCACACCGCGCCGGCTGACCTCGGCGGAGACCACGTCGCCGAAGTACGCGTTGTCGGAGGTGTTGGGGACCGGGTGGTCGCAGGCGTTGCCGCACCGGTACAGACAGGTCATCGCATCACGGCTGCCGTGGCGGGTGGTGGTGCCCAGCAACGGGAGCAGCCGGGGTCGGTCGCTCATGGGGTGCCTCCTGGAAGCGGTTCGGTGGCACGCGGATCGCTGATCGACGTGCGTACCGGCCGGACGCTGCCAGGACGCGGTGAGCGGCCCTCGGATTGAGGATGAACGAGGTGTGAACAGCTGACACGGTGAACCGATCCGGGTCACCGCGCGTATCCACGGGCGAACACCCATCCGGCCCGACTCGCCGCGGAGAGCGAGGGGATCACCATCAGCGACCACGACGCCCAACTGCTGCGCGCCCTGCACGACGAGCACGCGGAGGCGCTGTACGCGCACGCGCTCCGGCTGGTCAACGGCGATCGGACGCGGGCGGAGGACCTGGTGCAGGAGACCCTGCTGCGGGCCTGGCGCCATCCCGAGTCGCTCGACCCGCGACGCGGATCGGTGCGCGCCTGGCTGTTCACCACCGCCCGGAACCTGGCGATCGACGCCTGGCGGCGCCGGTCCACCCGGGTCGGCGAGGTGTTCACCGATGACCTGCCCGAGCCGCCGGAGGCGGTCGACGAAGCGGAGCGCGCGGTGGAGGCGTGGACCGTGGCCGAGGCGCTGAACCGGCTCAGCCCGACCCATCGGGAGGTGCTGGTCGAGTGCTTCTACCAGGGCCGATCGGTGGCCGAGGCGGCTGCCCGGCTGGGCGTGCCGCCGGGGACGGTCAAGTCGCGCACCCACTACGCGCTGCGCTCACTACGGTTGGTCCTGGCCGAGATGGGGGTGACCGGATGACCCGCTGCGAGTTCGCGCACGACGACGGCGCGTACGTGCTGGGCGCCCTCGCCCCGGCCGACCGGGCCGCGTACGAGCGCCACCTCGGCGGCTGCGCGGCCTGCCGGGAGGCGGTCGCCGAGATCGCCGTGCTCCCCGGGTTGCTGGGCCGGCTCGACCCGGCCGCGCTGGACGAGTTCCTGCCCGCGCCGCCGGAGGCCACCCGGGTGCCCGACCTGCTCGCCGCCGCCCGGGACCGCCGTCGCCGCGACCGGTCGCGCACCCGCCGACGGTACGCCCTGACCGCCCTGGTCGCCGCCGCGTTCGCCCTGGTGGTGGGCTTCGGCGGGGCGACCGCACTGCGCCCGGCCGACCCCGCGCCCGCGCCGACCGTGCAGGCGGTCCGGATGGTCGCCATGCAGCCGGTGTCGGCGAAGACGCCCGCGGTGCACGCCGAGATCGGGCTGACCGGGACCGAGTGGGGCACCGAGGTCACCATGCGGTGCGGGTACGACGCGACCGCCGGCTACGGCAAGGCGTACACCTTCCGGCTGGTGGCGTACGGGCCGGACGACGCGACGGAGCAGATCGCCTCGTGGCTGGCCGGCCCCGGGGACGACGTACGCCTCACCGGCGCGACCCGGTTCACCGACGCGGAGCTGGTCCGGCTGGAGCTGATCCGCGCCGACGGCACCCCGGTCCTCGGCTACGACGTGCGCTGACCGGTGTCCCGGCCCCGGCCGGTCCGGTCGGCGCTCACCGGGTGGCGGCGACCGGCGCGAGGGCGCGGGCGGCGGCCCGGGTGCGCCGACCCCGGTGCAGCGCGTCCACCGTGAAGATCACCAACGCCACCCAGACCAGGGTGAAGCCGGCCAGCCGGGCCGGCGGCATCGGCTCGTCGAAGATCAGCACTCCACAGCCGAGCTGGAGGATCGGGGCGAGGTACTGCAACATGCCGAGCCCGGACAGGGGCAGCCGGTTGGCCGCGCCGGCGAAGAGCATCAGCGGGACGGCGGTGGCCGCCCCGGCCAGCACCAGCAGCGCGGTGTGCCCGGCCGACACCTGCCCGAAGGTGGCCGCGCCCCGGGACGCGAGCCACCCCAGGTACGCCAGGGCGGGCAGCGCCAGCACCGCCGACTCGACGAAGAGTCCCTCCGCGGCGGGCAGCCCGAGCCGCTTCTTGACCAACCCGTAGCCGGCGAAGCTGAAGGCCAGGGTGAGCGCCAGGTACGGCAGCCGGCCGTAGTCGACGGTGAGCACGGCGACGGCCAGCGCGCCGACGCCGAGCGCCGCCCACTGCGCCGGGCGCAGCCGCTCGCGGAGCACGAAGACGCCGAGCAGCACCACGACCAGCGGGTTGATGAAGTAGCCGAGGGCGGTCTCCACCACCCGGTCGGAGTTCACCCCGTAGATGTAGGTGCCCCAGTTGAGCCCGATCAGCACCGCCGCCGCGCCGATCCCGGCGAGGGTACGGGGGCGGCGGGCCAGCGCGCGCAGGAAGCCGATGTTGCGCATCGCGGCCAGCACCAGCGCGACGAAGACCACCGACCAGACGATCCGGTGCGCCAGGATCTCCAGCGCGCCGGCCGGGCGCAGCAGCTTGAGGTAGACCGGGAAGAAACCCCAGATCAGGTAGGCGCCGAAGCCGTAGAGGTAGCCGAGGCGGGTCGGGTTCACCGCTCCACCGTAAGGGCCGGTGAGCCGATCGGCTCCTTTCCGGTGAGCGGAGTCACCGGCCGCCGGTCCAGCTCCATCCAGCGCTCCGGCGTGACCGGGGTGAAGCCCACCCCGGCGTACACCCCGTGCGCGTCGAGGGTCGCCAGCAGGATCCGGTGCACGCCGAGGGAGGCCAGATGGTCCCGGACGGCCGTGGCCAGCCAGGTGCCCAGCCCGCGCCCCCGCTCCTCCCGGGCGACGTAGACGTCGCAGAGCCAGGCGAAGGTGGCCCCGTCGGTGACCACCCGGGCCACCGCCACCTGCCCGCCGTCGGGCACCCGGTGCACGGCGTACGGGATCGAGCCGGCGAAGGCGCGGGCGACGGTCTCCCGGCTGCGCCCCAGCGCCCAGTACGCGTCGGTGGAGAGCCAGTGGTGCACCCGGTCCAGGTCGAGCCGGTCCGGGTCGGTGCTGAGCAGGTAGCCGTCGTCGCGGGTCAGGGTGAACACCCCCGCGACGCTAGCCCGACCGACTCCCACCCGCGCCGACCAATTCCCGCCATCTGGCCGTCGGTCGTGGCCGATGGCAGGGCGCCCGGATGCGGCCCGCCACCGGTCGCGGCGGGCCGCAACGCGGCCGGTGGCTCAGTCGCGGTCGAGGACCGCCCCGAGGATCCAGGTCACGATGCCGACGAAGAGCGCGCCGAGCACCGCCTCCGGCCAGAAGCTCTCCACGTGGAAGGGCAACCCGGCCTGGTCGGCGATCCAACTCGTCAGCAGGAACAGCAGTCCGTTGACCACCAGTGCGATCAACCCGAGGGTCAGCAGGTACAGCCCGCAGCCGACGGTCTTGATGATCGGCTGGAGCACGGCGTTGACCACGCCGAAGATCACGGCGACCAGCAGCAGCGTGGTGACCGTCTCCACCGCCGAGTCGGAGTCCAGGGTGATGCCGGGGATGAGCAGCGTCGCCAACCAGAACGCGACGGCCGTGGCACCCAGCCGGATCAGCAGGCCCTTCAGAAAACCCATGGCCGGGATCGTGCCACGGGAGATCCACCCGGGGAACCCTCCGGCGGACCCGGAATCAGCGCCGCGCGGGCCGGCCGATCAGCTGCGACTCGATCGGGGTGGGGGAGAGCAGCGCCCAGCGCAGCGCCCGCCGGTTCACCACCGCCACCATGTCGTCCCGGATCCGGGTCAGCCACTCCGCCGAGCCGCCCAGCCCCAGCGCGGTGCCGGCCAGCGCCGCCTCCTGCGCGTCCAACGGTTGCAGCACCGCCAGGTCGGCCCGGCCCAGCACGTCCACGTCGGACGCGGTCAACTCGTCGCGTACCACCAGGGTGGCCCGCCAGGCCGGGCCCGGCGTCGGCTCGACCGGCGCCGCGCCGGCGTCGACCACCAGCAGCAGCGGGCACAACGGGGAGCCGGGCGCGCCGCCCACCGGACGGCCCGGTGGCAGCACCGCCACCCCGCCCCCGGTGCTGCCCACACCGCGCACGAACGGCTCCCACACCCGGGGGCGGCCGGTCTGCACCGCCACCCGCGCGCCCAGCGCCATCGCCCGCAGCACCAGCAGTTGCGCCGCGCGTACCCCGCCGACGAGGACCAACCGGGTGCCCTCGGCGCGGAACAGCCGCACGGTCACCGCCCCGCCGTGCCGGTTCGCGCCCACCATCAGGCCCCCGCCGCCGATCGACAGCTCCAACGGCTCCGGCTCCGGGCCGGGCGGGACCGGGCCGCCGGCCACCGCGAGCGGCAGGGTGACGGCCAGCGCGCCGAGCTGCTCGCCGTCGAGCCGGCGCACCTCACCGCCGGCGTCGGAGACGAGCCGGTGCAGCGCCTGCGCGGCCAGCGCCAGCTCGTCGGGCGTCCAGGCGGTCAGCCGTACCGTCAGCTCGGCCGGCGCCGGGACCGGATCGGCGCCGGCACGCGGACCCGCGCAGAGCGCGACGCTGGTCGCGGTCGCCGGCAGCGCCAGCAGCCGGGACACCAGCCGCCGGCCCAGGTCGGTCCGGGGGTCGGGCCAGCGGGTCAGCCGGAAGCCGGCCTGGAGCAGGTCGCCGGAGCAGACCGCCGGCCAGGTCTCCCGGGTCGCCCGCGCGCCGTCGTGGTGGGCCAGCTCCCCGAGTACGCGCAGCGCGGCGTGCTCACCGAGCGGACGCCCGCCGGCCGGCCCGAGCCGGCGCAGGATCCGGCGTACGGTGCCGGAGAGGGCGCGGCGCAGCTCCTCGTCCGACCAGCCGTCCACCCGCAGCACCCGCACCGCCAGCAGGGCCCGCTCCTGGCCCGGCAGCCGTCCCTCGGTCAACTGCCGATACGACGTGCCGGCCGTGCCGCCCGCCGCGCCGGGCGCGGGCGCCGGGGCGGCGTGCAGGAGGAGCTGGACCCGCACCGGCGGGTGGTCGGGCGCCGCCGGTGGGAGCAGGGTGGCGGGCGCGGGCAGTGGACGCCGACCGTCGCCGAGCAGGTCGCCCGGGTCGCCCAGTTCGAGCAGGGCGGTCAGCCCGGTCGCGTCGTCGACGACGGCGGCCGGTTCGCCGGACAGTTCGGCGGCGCGCACCGCGGCGCCCGGGAGCACCAGGTCCAGCAGGGCGTCCGGGCCGGCGGTCGGGGCGAGCGCGCGCCGCCGGGTGACGTAGCCCAGGGCGGTGCCCAGCCACTCGAAGAGCCACCGGCCACGCCAGCGCACCCAGGCCGTGGCGAGCAGCGCGCCGGCGGCGAGCAGGGCGAGCCCGGTCGTCGCGGCGCCCCGGCCGGTGGCCGCGACGACCAGCGCCACCGCGACCTGGGCGGCCACCACCTGGCCGGCGCGGACGGCGGTCGACGGGCGGGCGGCCGTCAGCCACTGCGGCGGCAGCGGCTGGCGGTGGACCGCCCCCACCTGCCGTCCGGTCGTGCTCGCCGTCACCGCGTCTCCTCCGCTCGACGTGTGGGGCCGCTCGGCTCCGGTGCGCCGGCCGCGACGGGGTCGCGCCGTTCCCGCGACCGCACCGCGACGGCGGCGTGACCCATGGTAAGGGGCCGCCGGTCCGCCGGTTGTCCACAGGGGAGGGCGAGGGGGTAGCACGACGGCGATCGGGCCGCTACCGTCAGCGACGAGTTCGGCTGACCGTGCGCGCCGGGGCCACCCGTCCGGCGCAACGTCCACCCTGGACGTGTCGACGGCCGGCCACGATCGAGGAGACGAGGTGACGTCCGGGTGTCCCAGACCCAGGCAGAAGCCGCGGTGATGCAGCAGACCGCCGCGAAGTTCGAGCAGGTGGACCAGTCCCTGCAGAGCATGCTCAGTGGCCTGCTGGCCGAGTTGGAGGTGTTGCAGCAGGCCTGGCGGGGCGCCGGTGGGCGTTCGTTCGAGCAGGTCAAGCAGCAGTGGTCGCAGGACCAGGCGGCGTTGCAGCGGGCGTTGCGGGAGACCGCGTCGGCGATCCGCACCGCCGGCCAGCAGTACGACGCCTCGGACACCGAGGCCGCCGGCCGGGTCGCCGGCACCCACCGCGGCATCCAGTTGCCGCTGTAACCGCACCGAGGGGGAGGACATCCGATGGACAACGGTGTGCTGGTCGTCAACTTCGCCGCGCTGCAACAGGCCAGCGCGGACATCCAGAAGGCGTTGAACACGCTCGACTCGCAGCTCGGCCAGCTCGAACGGGACGCCGCCCCGTTGGTGGCGAGCTGGGCCGGCGAGGCGCAGCAGGCGTACGAGCAGCGGCAGGCGCGGTGGCGCTCCGCCTCGCAGGACCTCCAGGCGATGCTGCGGGACATCAAGCTCGCGGTGGACGACTCCGCCGGCGACTACCTCAACACCGAGAAGCGGAACGTCGGCCTGTTCCAGTGAGACCGGCCGCGCGGCGGCGCCCGACCATCCCGTCGGCGCGCCGCCGCCGTCGTTCCCGGCCCCGCCCGCGCCGCGCCCACCGTGGCTGCGGCCGGCCGGCCGTGCTGAGCCGTGCGGCTCCGGACGGCCGAGCCCGTGCGTCGGACCAGCAGGTGCTCGACGACGGTGTCCTGGCAGACCCGGACCCGGTAGGCCGGGCTGTGGGTCAGGGTTCCCGGTCAGGCCGGGCCGGCCGGGCGCCAACCGCGCCGCACGCCGCGCGGCAGCACCAGCGCCAGCAGGACCGCCGCCGCCACCGCCGCGCCGGTGACCCCGGCGACCAGCAGCGCCCGGTCCCGGGCCGCAGCCCGCCGGTCCGACCGGGCGAGCAGCGCCGGGTCCGGGCGGTCCGCCGGCAGGGTGGCCGGCGGGCGGTACGCCACCGGCCCGGAGCCGGTGTCGGCGACCGCCCGGTACGGGTTGAGCACCCCGGCGCCGTACCCGCCGCGGTCGCCGGGCGCCGGGTCGGCGGTGCTCACGATCCGCTCCGCCACCTGCGCGGCGGTCAGATCGGGCCGGTACTGCCGGATCAGCGCCGCCGTGGCCGCCACGAAGGGTGCCGCGTAGCTGGTGCCCTCCGCCCGGTGGTGTCCCTGCCCCGGCGCGGCCATCAGCACGTCACTGCCGGGCGCGACCAGGTCGACGTACGGACCGGTCTGGGAGAAGTCCGCCCGCAGGCCGTCGGCGCCGATCGCCCCCACCCCGAGCACGCCCTCGTAGGCGGCCGGGTACGGGCGGGGGTCACCGCTGTCGTGCAGGTTGCCGGCGGCGGCCACCACCACCACGTCCCGGCGTACCGCGTAGCCGACCGCCGCGCGGACGGCCGGGTCGTCCGCGTACAGCACCACGGAGAGGTTCAGCACGTCGGCGTCGTGGTCCACGGCCCACCGGATGGCCCGGGCGAACTCCGTCGCGCTGACCGTCCGCCCCGACTCGCGTCCCTCGACGACCTGCTGCTCGCTGACCCGTACCGGCAGGATGCGGGCCCGGGGCGCGAGCCCCTGGAAGGCGACGCCGTCGCCGGGGGCCGCCGCGATGATGCTGGCCACCCCGGTCCCGTGACCGGCGCAGTCGCGCCCGCCGTCACCGCCCGGGTCGAGGAAGTCCGCCCCGGCGAGCACCTGACCCCGCAGTTGCGGGTGCCGCGGGTCCACCCCGGAGTCGATCACCGCGACGGTGACCCCGGCGCCGGTGGCCAGGGGCGCGAGGCGGTCCGGGGCGTACCGCTGCTGGGTCCAGGGCGGGGCGGCGACGGCGCGGGCCGGGGCGAGCGGGGCGGTGCACCCGGGCGCGGGCGCGCGGGCCGTCACGGACCCCGGCACGGCGGCGCGGGCCGGGGTGACCGACGACACGGCGACGGCCGGGAGCCCGGTCAGCAGGGCTGCGGCCAGGACCGCGACGGCCGGTCGCGTGCTGGGCCGGTACATCGACCGCCTCCGTATCGTGTCGACTCCGGAACGGGATGTTATCGCCCCGAGGTCGCGGCGGCGGCCCGCCGCCGGTCCAACCCATTGTGATCTTGTTCGTACCTTGTAGGTTGTACGCGATGCCTATGGCCTGTTAGCGGGAGGAGAGGTGGCCGTGACCGACTGGGAGCCGGCTACCGAGGTCGAGGCGGCGATGCGGGACGCGCTGCGCGCCGACGACCAGCAACTCTACTTCCGCATCCTGGCCGGCACCGACCTGTTCCTCCCGGTCTCCGCGCAGGCGCTGGCCGGCGAGGCGCCGATGGGCTGGGGCACCTGGACCACCGGCGGCCGGACCCACGTGCTCGCCTTCACCTCGCCCGCCGCGATGCGCGCCTGTCTCGGCGCCGACGCCGGTCCCAGCCGGCGCAGCCCGTACGCCGACCTCGCCGCCGCCTGGCCCCACCACGAGTGGTGGCTGGCGGTCAACCCGGGCCTGCCGGTCGAGGGCTACCTCCCGGCCTGGTTCGTCTCGCAGCTTTCCCGGGGCGACGTGCGGCTGCCCGGCCGCACCATGGGCGCCCGCGCCCGGCTGGAGCGGGTGGAGTCGCTCGCCGCCGAGCAGCCGGGCGCCGGTCCCGCGGATGCCTGGGGCCAGCCGCAGCCGCCTGCGGCGATCGGCGGTGTTCCCGACGCTCCGCCCGCCCGGCCGGCCACCGGCCAGGTCCCGCACCCGGCGCGGGCCGCCCACGGCCCCGGTGCCGCCCCGGCGCGTACGCCCGGTGGGCAACCGACCGTCCCCGCCCCCGCGACCCGCCCGGAGGCCGTACCGGCCGATGCCGGGGACCCGGCGAACGGCGAGCCCGGCCCCCGGCCCGACCCGCGTGACGGCGGTGCGGGCCGGCCGGGCCCCGCCTGGCCGATCCCACCGCGGCGTCGTCTGCTCGCCGAGGGCGCGGGCGCCCGGTCCACCGGGGACGAGGGCCCGCCCAACGGGCACAGTTCCTTCTTCGAGCCGGCCTCCGGCCGGAGCGCGGCGGCGCGGGCGTTCCGCGACAATCCGCTGCGCTCGGGCGAACGGGCCGCCCCGCCACTGCGGCCCGGACTCGGCGGCCAGCCGTTCCCCCGCCGCCGTCCGGCCGGCCAGCCGGGCGACGACCCGACCCGCGCGTTCCGGATGGACACCGACCAGGCGAGGACGCCCCCGGTCCCCGGGCCGGGGACGAACGGCTCGCGGCCCGAACGGCCGGCGGAGGCGCCCACCCAGGCCTTCCGGGCACCCGGCGCCGAGGCCACCGAGGCCCTGCCACGACGCCGGCCGACGCCCGCGCCGACACCGGCCGAGGAGCCCACCCAGCCGCTGACCGACCCGGCTCCGCGCCCGGTGCCCGCGCCGACCCCGGTGGAGGAGGTGGCGCAGCAGACGCCCGTGTCGTACGCCGAACCGGTCTCCGCGCCGCCCGCGCCGCGCCGGGGCTTCTCGCCCATCGTCATCGAGGGCACCGTCATCGAGTCCCGCGACCTGCCCGTCTCCGACGAGCCCGCGCCGGCGCCCGCGCCCCGGCCCGCCGCGCCGCCGGTCGACACCGGTCGGGACGAGCCCCCGGCCGGCTCCGACGCACCCCCGCACGGCACCCCGGGTGGCCCGCTCACCGCCCCGTACGGCCCCGAGGCCGAGGAGCCGACCGTGCCGGTCGTCCCCGCCTCCGGCGAACCGACCCGGCCGATCTCGCCGGCCGCCGGGGCGGTCCCGCCGCAGCGCCCGGCCGCGCCGGACGCGGAGGGCCCCACCGAACCCCTCGACTCGCTCTTCGCCGACCGGTCCGTGGACCGCGCCGAACCGACCATGTCGCTCGGTTCGGTCGACCGTGCCGAGCCGACGGTGCCGCTCGCCTCGCCCGACCGGGCCGAGCCGACGGTGTCGTTCGGTGCGCAGGACCGGGCGGAGTCGACGGTGCCGCTCGCCTCGCCGGACCCGGCCGACCCGACCGTGTCGCTCTTCGCCGACCGGCCCGGGGCGGTGGACCGCGCCGATCCGACGGTGCCGCTCGCCTCGCCCGACCGGGCCGACCCGACGGTGTCGTTCGGTGCGCAGGACCGGGCGGAGTCGACGGTGCCGCTCGCCTCGCCCGACCGCGCCGACCCGACGGTGCCGCTCGCCCCGCCGGACCCGGCCGAGCCGACCGTGTCGCTCTTCGCCGACCGGTCGGCGGTGGCCTCGGCGGACGGTGGCGCCGCGCCGGTGACCTCCGCTGCCGAATCGGCGACGCCGGCCGACCCGGCGACGGTGGTGAGCCCCGCACCCGAGCCGACCCCCGCCGCTCCCGTTCCGAACGACCTCCACCCGCCGGTGACCTCACCCGTGGGTGAGGCGTACCCGCTGGACGAGGTGTACCCGGTGGACGGCGGCGCCGGGGAGGCGGTGCGAGCCGCACCGGAGCCCGCCGTCCTCCCACCGCCCGCCGACCCGGGGTTCCTGCCGGCGAACGAGGTCGAGGAGGAGTTGCTGGACGCCGCGGGCGTCGGCAGCACCGACACCTTCCTGTCGACCCTGCTGCTGGCCCGGGTGCTGCTGCCCGTCGCCCCGGACTCGGCCCCCGGCAGTCGCCCCGGCGACCCCGGCTTCGTCTGGCGTACCGAGGAACTGGACGGGGAGCGCTACGTGGTGGTGCACACCTCGCCGGAGCGGCTGGCCGATCACGCCGACGCGGCCGTGGAGACGGTCGAGGTCCGGTTCGTGCAGCTGATCCGGCGCTGGCCGGACGAGCAGTGGTCGTTCGCGGTCAACCCGGGCACACCGGTCGGGGCGAAGCTGCCGGGTGAGCAGATCGTCGCGTTGGCCAACTGGGCGGCCGAGATGGGGCTCGGCGACGACGCCGAGCCGGAGGCGGCGACCGAGCCGGCGCCGGCCGATACCCCCCGGTACGTCCCGACGGCCAACGACCCCACCAAGCCCGTGGTGATGCAGAAGGCGATCGCCCCGAGCCAGCTCGCGTACTACCTGGAGCGTGGCTACGACCGGGTGTCCGGCTTCGTGCACCGGGCCAACGAGCTGGCCCACCTGACCACCCCGGCCCAGCTGCACGACGCGCTCGGCCTCGGCTACCCGGACTCCCCCTTCGCCCGGGACGCCGAGACGATCTACGTGCTGCGCTGGCCGGCGTACCGGCCGAGCCTCTACCGCATCCCGTACGGGGGGCAGAACGAGGCCGCCATGCGGGCGATGGAGGGGTGGGTCATCGAGCGCGCGCCGTTCCGGGGCAACGGGTTCGCGCCGGGCGAGAGCAGCGACGTGGTGGCCGAGTTCAAGGTGGACAGCGCCCGGTTGCCGCACGGCGCGCAGCTCTGGCGCCTCGGCGCGGACGGCAGCGAGCGGGTGATCGCCATCCTCGACACCGACACGCTGGTGTGGCGACAGGTGGGTGAGCCGTGACGCGCGACGGTTACGTCGCCCGCTGGCGCGGGCGCGAGTACCAGGCCAGCCCCGACGGCGACGACGTCCGGATCTACCAGCCCGAGCCCGGTGAGGGCTTCGAGGAGGTACGCCCCGGCCGGTACGTGCGGGTCCTGCCGGCCACCGAGGTGGAGGAGCTGGCGTACGTGCGGACCACCTGCACCTGGCAGGGTCAGCCGTTCATCGTCCTCGGCGAGCACGACGGCTGGCTGCGGGTGGAGTACACCGGTGGTCGCTGGCCGGTGGCGAAGGCGATGGGCCTGGAGGTCTTCGACTTCGGCGTCTACCAGGGCTGGGCCCCCGCCGCCGAGGTGGCCGATCTACGCGAGCAGCGGGTCTGAGTCAGGACTTCGTCCAGCGCAGGATCTCGCCGAGCACCACCTCGCGGGCCTCGACGTGCGGGAAGTGCCCCACCCCGTCGAGCAGCCGCCACTCGTACGGGGCGCTGACGTAACGGCCGGAGCCCTGGGCGGTCCGGGGCAGCGAGGCGGCGTCGAGCGCGCCGTGCAGTTGCAGGGTGGGCGTGACGAGGGGCTTCTGCATCAGCCGGACGAAGCGGTAGCCGTGCAGCCGCAGCACCGACCGGAACGCCCACCGGTAGCCCTCCATCGCGCAGAAGGCGGCCTGCGGGATCTGGATCGCCTCCCGGCAGCACCGCGCGTACGCCTCGAAGTCCGGGCTGTGGGTCCAGCGGGGGCCGCCCCAGCGGCGCAGGATCTCCTCGACGGCGGCTCCGCCGTCCCGGGTCAGCACGTGCTCGTAGCGGGGGAGTTGGAACTTCAGCGTCGGCGTGGAGGCGGTGAACTGCCCGCGCGGGTCGGCGAAGATGGCTGCGCGCAGCCGCAGCGGGTGCGGTGCCCCGAGCACCACGAGCCGCCGGACCAGGGTGGGGTGGAACGACGCGGCGGTCCAGCCGATCAGGCCGCCCGCGCCGGTGCCGACCACGGTCGCGGACCGCTCGCCGAGGGCGCGGATCAGCCCGGCGACGTCGGCGGCGAGGGTGTAGCCGTCGTACCCCCGGGGTGGCTTGTCGCTGGCGCCGTAGCCGCGCAGGTCGACGGCGACCGCCCGGAAGCCGGCGTCGGCGACCGCCGGGAGGATCTCGTGCCAGGCCCACCAGTACTCGGGGAAGCCGTGCAGGAAGAGCACCATCGGTCCGGTCCCGGCCTCCACGACGTGGAACCGGCTGCCGTTCGCGCCGACGAAGCGGTGCGTCCACGGCCCCTCGGTCAGGACGCAGGACTCGTCGACGGCCCCGCCACGCTGCTCGGTCATGTGCCACAGCCTAGGGCCCCGGTGCCGGTGGTCCGTTCCGCCGATGCGCCGGGTGGCCGGGACCGCTCGGCCGGGGTCAGCCGACCGGGCTGATCTTCACGATGCTCGCGGGGATGCCGGGCCCGCAGTCGATCCTCGGCACGGCCGAGGAGATGGTGACCTTGACGGTGGTGCCGGTGCCGTAGGTGCCCATCCCCGCGCCGTAGAGGGCGTACTCCCGGCCGTCGTCGGTGACCAGGCCGTAGCAGGGCCCGTCGCCGCCCCGGACGATCCGGCCGGCGAGCACGTCGGTGCGGCGGCTGTCGGTCGGCGTCTTCGGCAGGGTCGGGGTCGGCGGCAGGGTCGGCAGTTCGGTGGCGGAGAGCGGGGTGGGGCGGCCGGCGGAGGGGACCGGCCGGCCGGACGGCGGCTGCGCCGACGGCGTACCGGAGGGGACCTCGGCGGGCAGGGACGGCGACGGCGACGTGGCGCCGGGCGTCGGTTCCTCGGACACGGTGTCTCCGTTCCCGGCACAGCCCGCGAGGGGTACGAGCAGGGCCAGCGTGAGCGCGGCCGGCAGGCCGACGGTACGTGGTGTCACACCCCTCGGACGCGGCGGCGGCCCCGTCGGTTCCCGGGGTGGCGTGATCGGGCTGGTCCGGGTGGGGAAAGGGCGATGCCCGGGCAGGTGACCCTGCCCGGGCATCGGTGGTGCGGTGATCAGCGGATCAGGAGAAGCGGACCTTCAGCGAGGTGCCGTTCTGCTCCAGGACGCGGATCTTGGTGCCGGTGGCCGGGAGCTTGACGCCGTGGTTCGGCAGCTCCTCGTACCAGTACTTCTTGGTGTCGTCGAACAGCGGCTGCGCGGCCTGCCCCCGGATGTACTGCGGCTGGCTGTTGATGTGCAGCGTGAACGAGTCCGCCTTCTTCAGGCTGAACGGCGCGTCGTAGACCTGGACGCGGGCCCGCCAGGGCTGCCCGGTCAGGTTGTAGATCGGCCGCGGGTGCGCGTCGATGATCATGTTACGACCTTCGCCCGGGTGCTCGAAGGTGTCGTTGTCCGCCCACCGGGTGTTCCAGTAGGAGATCAGCAGACCCTCCTGGTACGCGTAGTGGTCCACGTAGTCCGGGCGGGTGTTCGCGTAGCCGAAGTAGTACGGGCCGGTCTTCAGGTACTGGTCGTACGAGACGTACGACCGGTTGCCGGCGATGTAGTAGTTGTCGAACAGGCGGGTGTAGGTCTCGGCCTGGATGCTGAACCCGTTCAGGGTCCAGCCCTCGGCACCGGCCTCGGCACCGTCGCTGAGCACGGTCTGCCCGTCGGCGGTCACGGTGATCGCGTCACCGTAGAAGCCGCCGGAGGAGACACCGCCGTCGGTCTGGTAGCGGAGCCGGAACTGCACGACCTGGCCGGCGAGCGCGTCCATCGGGATGGTCACGTCGACCCACTGGTCGTCGCTGGAGCCGTCGAGCGCGAAGCGCCCGGCCGAGATCTCCTTGAGGGCCTTGCCGTTGGCCGTGCCCGGCAGCGTGGACCAGTTCTGGCCACCGTCGGTCGAGGCCTCGAAGAAGAGGTAGTCGTAGTCCTCCTCGATGTTGTAGCGACCCTTCATCGACAGCGTGGCGCTGCTCTTCCCCGTGAGGTCGATGGTCCGCGTCATCGAAGTGTTCAGGTCGTCCTCGTTGCCCGAGAAGAACTGCTTCTCACCCTCGAACGGCTTGCCGTTCTGGAAGGTGTACTCGCGCTGCGGCAGCACCACCACGGCGGCCTGGGCCTTGGCGGAGTTGTACTCCTGCGGGCCCAGTTCCAGGGTGCGCTTCTGGCCGGCCACGACGACCTCGTAGTCGAGCCAGCCGAGCTGGAGCTTGTTCCAGGCGCCGAGGTCGCCGCCCCGCTCGCCGATGCCACCGTCGTTCTTGGCGCCGAGCCGGCTCTGGGCCATCAGGGTCCAGTGCTCGTTGTTGTTGTCCCCACCGTTGGTGACGTTGTAGTCGTCCGGCAGACCGAGGTCGTGGCCGTACTCGTGGTAGAAGACGCTGCGGCCGCCGTTCTCCGGCTGGATGGTGTAGTCACCGATCCACACGCCCGTGTTGCCGATCTGGGTACCGCCGGCCGGGAAGTTGGCCGGGCCGGTCGAACCCTGGTCGGACGCGAAGGCGTACCAGCGGTGGCTCCAGATGGCGTCCTCACCCTGGTACGGGTCACCGTCGGCCTCGTCGCCGCCGGAGTGGACGATCTGGAAGTGGTCGATGTAGCCGTCCGACTCGTTGAAGTCACCGTCGGCGTCGTGGTCGTAGCGGTCCCACTGGTCCATCGCCTTGACGTCGGCGGCGATCTCCTCGTCGGAGCGCCCCTGCGCCTTCTGGTCGGCGACCCACTTGTTGGCGGCGTCGCGGACCAGCGCCCAGGTGTTGGTGCAGACGTTCGAGCCGCACGGGTAGCCACCCGAGCGGCCGTACCGGGCCTCGTTGTACTGGACCTTGACCCAGTCGGTGACCTTGCCCTCGACGCTGTAGCGACCCGAGGACTGGGCCTCGTAGTACTGCTTCAGCGACTCGTCGCCCTGACCGGTACCGAAGTAGAGCTTGCGGTAGTAGTCAGCGCTGTAGTCCGCCTGCCAGACGGTGGAGTTGTCCACCGCGCGGTTCGGCTTCGGGATCTCGTTGTGCAGCGGCCCGTCGAACCGGGTCGGACCCGGGGTGTCCGGGTCGGTGTCCTGGTCCGGGTAGTTCGGGTGCCGCTCGTTGCCGAACTCCGCGAGGATCACGAAGATCCGGTCGGTCTGCTCGCGGGAGAGCTCGACGTACTGGTCCTGCGTCGGGGTGGAAGCCCCGAACGTCCGGGCGCTACGCCCCTCGGCCTGGGTCTTGCCGACCTTGACGACCGTGCTGCCGTTGATCTTCTGCGCCTTGGCCCTGCCGGACAGGACCTCGCTCAGGCCCTCCTGACGCAGTGCCCGCCGCTTGGTCTCGAGCGGGTTGGGCAGATCGTGATCGACGTGAGCGTGCTCGGCGGTCGACGGGGCGGTCGCCGGCGAATTCGCCGCCGGCGCGGCGCTGGCGGACGTGCCCGTCACCAGTCCTGTCGCCGTCAGCGAGAGCCCGAGCAGACCCACTGCGACTTTGCGCACGTGGTACCTCCGGTGTGAGGGAACCGGCCCAACGGGGGTACGGGCCGGTGAATGCGTCCGACTGGTGGGACCAGTGGGACTCATGGTGAACATAGACACTGCCGGGACCGGTGGGAAGACGCCCGCGTCGATTTGTTGCAACTTCTTGATGGGAATGCTTTTCACCGTCACACATCCGCTGTTCATCAACGGCTGTGAGCTGGGAAGACCTGCCGGCGCGGTATTCGCAGTGACAGATTTCGATCAGATTGCGATGGCGCGCAAAACAGTGGGGGCCGGTGGCGTGTGCCACCGGCCCCCACTGTCGACCAATCGGTCAGTTGGTGACCTTCACGACCATGTCGTCGGTCGGGTCGGTGCCCTGCTTCAGGATCTCGATCTTGGTGCCGGTGCCGGCCACCTTCACCGAGTTCCACGGGTTGTTGCTGTTCCAGTACTTGTTGATGCCGTTGTCGGTGAAGACCGGCGTCGGGTCGAGCTGCGGCACGGTGACCGCCACCCCGTTGCGGTGGAAGGTCTGTGCCGGCTTGGCGTACAGGCTGAACGTCGCGTCGTAGCCGTTGCGACGGTTGCTGATGGTGCCCTGTCCGCCAACGTTGATCTTGCCGGGGCGCACGTCCACCGGCAGGTTCAGGCCGTAGCCCGGGTGCTGCGAGGTGTTGTTGTCGCCGTACGCGAGGTTCACGTACCACACCAGCATGCCGGGGTGGTTCGCGAAGCGCTCCACGAAGTCCGGCCGGGTGTTGCCGAATCCGAAGTTGTACCCACCGGTGCGCAGGGTGTCGTCGTAGCCGACGTAGGACCGGTTCTCCGCGATGTAGAAGCGGGGGTACGAGTCGGTGACCGAGCCGGTCATCCGGGTGAAGCCCTTGGCGGTCCACTCGGCGGCCAGCGTCTCCGCGTCGTCGGTCCAGGCGACCGCGCCGTTGGAGACGAGGGAGATGTTGTCCAGGAACGCGCCGGCGAGGTGCACGCCGCCGTCGGTCTGGTAGCGGTAGCGGAACTGCACGGTCTGCCCGGCGTACGCGGACAGGTCGTAGGTCAGGTCGACCCAGTTGCCGCTGGTGGAGCCGTCGACCCCGGTCTCACCGGCGTCGATCGACGAGTTGCTCAGCGGAGCCCAGGTGGCGCCACCGTTGGTGGACACCTCGGCGTAGAGGTAGTCGTAGTCCTCTTCGATGTCGTACCAGGCCTTGGCGGTGATCGACGCGGAGGTCGAGCCGCTCAGGTCCAGCGTCCGGGTCAGCGTGGTGTTCAGGTCGTCCGCGCTGCCACCCCACCACTCGTACGAGCCCGCGAACGGGGTGTTGTACGAGGTGGTCTGGGTCTGCGGCGGGAGGTTGACCACCACGGCCTGGGCCTTCGGGCCGTCGCTGTCCCCGGCCGGGCCGAGGGTCACCTGGGTGCTGCCCTTGCCGTACTCCACGGTCGAGTAGTTCAGCCAACCGAGGTACAGCTTGGAGAACGGGTCCATGTAACCCGGGGTGGAACCGATGTCGTCGGTGCCGTGGCTCAGCCACGAACCGGACGCCATGAGGCTCCAGAAGCCCACGCCGTTGTCGCCGCCGGCGGTGTCGTAGTAGTCCGGCAGACCGAGGTCGTGGCCGTACTCGTGGGCGAACACGCCCAGACCGCCGTTCTCCGGCTCCGTGGTGTAGTCACGGATCCACATCCCGGTGTCGCCGATCTGCACGCCACCGGCGAGGTTGCCGGCCGGACCCGCGGAGCCCGCGAGGTTCGGGAAGGCGGCCCACCGGTGCGACCAGATGGCGTCCTCGCCCTGGGCGCCGCCGCCGGCCTCCTCGCCCTCACCGGCGTGCACCGCCTGGAAGTGGTCGATGTAGCCGTCGGCCTCGTTGAAGTCGCCGTCGCCGTCGAAGTCGTACCGGTCCCAGATGTCGAACTGGGCCAGGTACTCCTTGATCTGCTCCGGCGTCTTGCCCGCCGCCTTCTGCGCGTCGTACCAGGCGGTGGCGGTGTCCTTGACGAAGTTCCAGTACCCGTCGGCCTCGGAGATGGCAGGGCTGCCGTACCGGGCCTCGTTGAAGGGCACCTTCACCCAGTCGCTGACGTCCCCGTTGACCGTGTAACGCCCGCCGGACTGCTTGAAGTAGAAGTCCCGCATCGACTCCCCAGGACCGAACATCATGTCCTGGAAGTGGGCCCGGTTGAAGTCCGACCGCCACAGGGTGCTGTTGTCGTCGGTCGAGTTGCCGTCCCAGTTGCGGTCCGGCCGGGGGATCTGGTTGTGGACCGGGCCGGCAGCTCCACCGGTCCGGGGGTCCGTCTTGTCGCCGAACTCGACCAGCATGGTGAAGATCGGGTCGGTCTTCGGGGACTGCTGGTACTCGACGAACAGGTCGTCCTTGACCTGGATGACCTTCGAGCCGTTGCGCGTCTGAAGCTTGGCCTTGCCGGAGAGCAGGTCGGAGATGGCCTGCTTCTTGATCTCCCGCTGCTGATCCGCCTTCGGATCGGGGAGGTTGTCCTTGCCGTGCTTCGCCTTGTCGGCGCCGGGGGCCGGCTCCGCCGCCGGAGCGGCAGTGGCCGGGGCCGTGACGACACCGGCCGCCAGCAGCGCGGCCGCAGCCGAGGCCAGGCCGGCTGTGACTCGTCTCCTCAAAGGTCCTCCTCCTTTGTGGATCTGTTACATGACGGGGACGACCGAAGCCGGCACTGTCATGTGATGCGTCACTCACGATGACAGAGCTTTCGACAGTTGTCACGGGTCAATTACGGCAGGAAGTGGGCTTCAAAACGGACCAAATCTGCTCGAATTGCCCGGCTGAATCGCGGCGGATTCACGTTACGTTTCGGCCACGATCACCTAGCGTGATGGTGATTATGGAGTCCCCTTAGGGGAGCGAAGGAGCCCCGAAAAATGTCACACCGATTGACTGCGGACGTTCCGGGCGCGTAAGAGGCGGGGCCCGCCGGTGAGCAAGTGTGCTCACCACCGGGCCCCGCCGTGTGTCCCGAGGGACGGATGCGGACGGATCAGTTCGTCGCGGGCGTCACCTGGACGGTCGCGTACGAGTTGTCCTTGGCGGTCCGCAGGATCCTGATCGACACGCCGTAGCCCACGCCCGCGTCACCCGGGTTGCCCGTGCCGAGGACGGTGAAGCCGAGGTCGGTGCCGTACAGGCCGGTCGCCGGGGAGCCGTCCGGGTTGGTGATCCGGGTGGTGTAGGGCGCGTTGCCCCGCGACGGCAGCACGACCGAGGCGTCGTTGTCCCGGGCGAACAGGCGCCCGTCGCGGACCTCGATGCCGGGGTACCAGCCCTTGCTGTCGGTGAAGACCGGCACCGCGGGCTGCGCCGCGAAGTCGGTGCAGTACTCGCTGTACGGCTCGTCCGCCGCCTCCAGGCACTCCTTGAAGGGGTACGTGGAGTTCAGCGAGAAGGCCGCGTTCGCCGACTGCGGCCGGCTGGGCAGGTTGTCCAGCGTCGACGGGTCCTTCGCGGCCGCCGCGCCCTGCCGGCGGTACGGGTCGAAGTGCGAGTCGACGATGAGCAGGCCGCCCTTGGCGCCGTAGCTGGGCAGCGCGGTCAGCTGCGCGGTGACGTGGTTGACGTCGCCGAGCGCGGTGTCCCGGTACCAGACCAGCATGCCCGGGGCGTTGTACGACAGCTTGTCCACCTTCCAGGCGTCCCGCGAGTAGACCGTGTCGTAGGCGTACTTCAGGCCGTTGTCGAAGCCGTCGAAGTTGCGCCACTCGGCCAGGTAGTAGTGCGCCTGGATGCTGGTGCCGCCGTCGATGCGCCAGCCCGCGCCGGTGGTGTCGACGAAGGTGCCGCCGGTCTGGGTCCAGCCGTTGGCCCCGCCCTCGACGTCGTCGCTCCAGGTGGTCGCGCCGCCGCCGGTGACCGAGAAGTCGTCGGCGAACCAGCCCCGCTCGAGGAACGCCTCGTCGGTGGCCTGCCGCAGCCGCAGCTGCACCGTCGTGCCGGCGTACGCCGACAGGTCGACGTAGTCGTGGCGCCAGCCGTGGGTGTCACCGGTCAGGCCGTACTTCTTGTTGCCGAAGTCGACCATGCGGCCGTTCGGGTCGGCGTAGTCGTCGTCGGTGCTGACCAGCTTGCCCGCGGCGTCGTAGACCTTCTGCTCGCGCCAGGTGGCGCCACCGTCGGTCGAGACCTCGACGAAGCCGTAGTCCCAGTCCTCCTCGATGACGTAGTTGTTCCACATCCAGAACTTCGCGTCGCCCGCCGCCGGCACCGCCACCTGGCGGCTCAGCTTCACGTCGGCCCAGTCCTGGTCGGCGCCGGAGTACCACATGTTCGCGCCGCTGTGCGGCGTGGCGAGCGTGACCACCTTGTTCGGCAGGTTGATCTTGATGCCGTCCTTGGTGCCCACCGGCGTGCGCGACGTCTGCCCGAGCTGGACGTCACGCGGGTCGCTGCCCGGCGCGATGGTCAGCGGGTCGGCCCAGCCGAGCACCCACTTGTCCCAGAGGCCCATGTGGGTCGGCAGCGCCTGGAAGATCTCGCCCGAGTGCGAGCCGGACGCCATCAGGTCCCAGAAGTCGACGTCCGAGTCGGCGTTGCCGGAGGTGTCGTAGAGGTCCGGCAGGCCCAGGTCGTGCCCGAACTCGTGGGCGAAGACACCGACCCCGGCGTCCTCCGGCTGCACGATGTAGTTCGACACCTGCAGGTCGGTGCCGGGGATGGTGTAGCCGCCGGCGATGGACGACGAGTGCGCCCACACCGCGTACACGCCCTCCGCGCCGCCGCCGCGGGACTTGCCCTGGCCCGCGTGCACCAGCACCAGGTGGTCGATCACGCCGTCCGGCTCGAAGACGTTGCCGTCACCGTCCCGGTCGCCCTGGTCCTCGATGTCGTAGTCGGCCCACGGGAAGTTCGGGTCCATCTTCGCGAGGGTGTCGATGGCGTCGGTGGCGAGCCGCCCCGCGCCCTGCGGGTTGTCCGGGTGGCCGTTCATCGACTGCTGCCGGCCGGCGACCCAGTTGCCGTTCTCGTCCCGGAAGCAGCGCGACGCCGCGTACCAGCCCTCCGAGTGCGGCACGGTGATCCACGGGCTGGCCTGCCCGTCCACCGTGTACGCGCCCTTGGACATCTCCAGGTACATGTTGTGCATGGTCCGGCCGGCCAGGCTGATGCCCGGCTTGCCGTCCGGCCCGGTCAGGTCCTTGCGGACCCGCTCGGTGATGCCCTCCTTCGTGTAGAGCATCTTGTCGAAGTGCTCCGGCGAGAAGTCCGGCACCCACATCGAGTTGTTGTCCAGGTGCGGCAGCGCGGCCGGGTCGGGGATGTTGTTGTGCTTCGGTCCGTTCTGCACGGTGCCGAGGACACAGCTCCGGTCCTCGAAGACCGTCTTGGGGACCATGACGTCGGTGAAGTCGTCGTTGGCCTGGTCGTTGAACTCCACCAGCAGGGTCAGCAGCTTGGCGGTCTGGGTGCCCTTGGCGTTCTTGATCTGCCGGGGGTTCTTGCCGGTCCTGATCGCCTGCGCCTCGGTCTTCGCGAGCTGGCGGGCGGCCACCGGGTTGCCCCGGGCGAACTTGCGGTCGTACGCGCGGGCCTCGTCGACGGCCGGGGCGTGGATGCCGCCCTTGCCCTTGACCTCCTTGCCGTCGGTGTCCGGTTGCACGGCCGGCTCGGCGTAGTTGATGTAGAACTCGTCGGTGCCGATCGTGGCCCGGGCGGGGCCGGACTCCTGGGCTGCCGCGCTGCCCGTCACGGTCAGTGACGTGGCGGCGAGGGCGATGGCGGGCAGCGCGACGAGTATGCGTCGGCGTGACCCGGATCGGGGAATGGTGTTCATGCCGCTCCGTTTCTCGGGCATGGGGAGAGAGGAATCGCCGGCTGCGGGTCGAAGTGACGCGCGTCGAAATCCGGCCGATGCGGCTGAACCTAAATGAGAAAGGAGCCGTCCGACAGGGGGCGACGAGCGCCTTTGGCCGTTCAGCCCGCCTCGACTCCACCGACCGAACGATTCGTACCCGGAAAACGGAACCGGGGTGGGTGACGGTCCGTGCGGACCGCCACCCACCCCGGGGGCCTGCGTGCGATGTCAGTCCTCGTCGGACTTCCCGCCACCCATGCCCGAGGAGATCAGTTCCATCACCGAGGAGTCCTGGAGCGTCGTCACGTCGCCCAGCGAGCGGTTCTCCGCCACGTCCCGCAGCAACCGGCGCATGATCTTGCCGGAGCGGGTCTTCGGCAACTCGGGCACCAGCATGATCTGCCGGGGCTTCGCGATCGGGCCGAGCGTCCTCGCCACGTGGTTGCGCAGCTCGGCGATGAGCTGCTCGCCCGCCTCCCCGGCGGTGTCGGTGCTGCCGCGCGGGATGGCGAAGGCGACGATCGCCTGACCGGTGGTCGGGTCGGTGGCGCCCACCACCGCCGCCTCGGCCACCGCCGGGTGCGACACGAGCGCCGACTCCACCTCGGTGGTGGAGATGTTGTGCCCGGACACCAGCATCACGTCGTCGACCCGGCCGAGCAGCCAGATGTGCCCGTCGTCGTCCTTCTTCGCCCCGTCACCGGCGAAGTACATGCCCTCGAACCGCGACCAGTACGTCTCGATGAACCGGTTGTCGTCGCCCCAGATGGTGCGCAGCATCGACGGCCACGGCTCCCGCAGCACCAGGTAGCCACCGCCGCCGTTGGGCACCGACCGGCCCTGGTCGTCCACCACGTCGGCGACGATGCCGGGCAGCGGGGTCATCGCCGAGCCCGGCTTGGTCTCGGTCACGCCCGGCAGTGGCGAGATCATGATCGCGCCGGTCTCGGTCTGCCACCAGGTGTCCACGATCGGCAGCTCGCCCCGGCCGACGTGCTGCCGGTACCACATCCACGCCTCGGGGTTGATCGGCTCGCCGACGCTGCCGAGCAGGCGCAACGAACTCAGGTCGTACCCGGCGGGGATGTCCTCACCCCACTTCATCATGGTGCGGATCAGTGTCGGCGCGGTGTACAGGATGCTGACCTTGTACTTGTCGACGATCTCCCAGAACCGGCCCTTGTGCGGGGTGTCCGGGGTGCCCTCGTACATGACCTGGGTGGCGCCGTTGGAGAGCGGCCCGTACACGATGTAGGAGTGCCCGGTGACCCAGCCGATGTCGGCGGTGCACCAGTAGACGTCGGTCTCCGGCTTCAGGTCGAAGACCGCGTGCGTCGTCCAGGACGCCTGGGTGAGGTAGCCGCCGGTGGTGTGCAGGATGCCCTTCGGCCGGGCCGTGGTGCCGCTGGTGTAGAGGATGAAGAGCGGGTGCTCGGCGTCGAACGCCTCGGCGGTGTGCTCCGCCGACGCGGTCTCCACCGTCTCGTGCCACCAGCGGTCCTTCTCCGACCAGGCCACCTCCTCGCCGGTACGCCGCAGCACCAGCACGTGCTCCACCGACGGGCAGTTCGCCACCGCCTCGTCCACCGTCGGCTTCAGCGCCGACGGCTTGCCCCGGCGGTAGCCACCGTCGGCGGTGATCACCACCTTGGCGCTGGCGTCCTGGATCCGGTTGGTCAGCGCGTCGGCGGAGAAGCCGCCGAAGACCACGCTGTGGGTCGCGCCGATCCGGGCGCAGGCCAGCATCGCCACCGCCGCCTCGGGGACCATCGGCAGGTAGATCGCCACCCGGTCACCGGCGGTCACCCCCAGCTCGGTCAGCGCGTTCGCCGCCTGGCAGGTCATCCGGTGCAGGTCGGCGTAGGTGAGGGTGCGGGTGTCACCCGGCTCGCCCTCCCAGTGGATCGCCACCGTGTCGCCCCGGCCGGCCTCCACGTGCCGGTCCAGACAGTTGTACGCCACGTTCAACCGGCCGCCGACGAACCATTTCGCGAACGGCGGCTTCGACCAGTCGAGCACCTGGTCCCACTGCCGCGCCCAGGTCAGGCGTCCGGCCTGCTCGGCCCAGAAGCCGAGCCGGTCCGCGTCGGCCCGCCCGTACGCCTCGGCGGTGACGTTGGCCGCCGCGGCGAGCGCGGCCGGCGGCGGGAACTGACGCGTCTCGTTCAGCAGGTTGGCCAGGGCCTCGCTCATGCCGCCACCTCGCTTCGCTCGGCGACGCCATGAGGCTCCTGCACCCTGAGCCTGATGATTCGCTCGCTTCGCTCGCTCATGCGGTGACTCCTTCGTCGCGTGACCTGCGTCTCCTACCCGGGTGAGGTTAGTCGCGGCCCGCGACCGCCGCGACAGCTCCGTCGGCCGTCGCGCGCCCAGCGGACACCGTCGCGCGCCCGGCGGCGCGCGCCCGTCCGTCCGCGCGTACCGGGTGCTCGTCGGCCCCGGTTTCGCGCGCGTCCCGTGCTCCGTGCCGGCAGGTCACGCTGCCGGCCGGTGCCCGTGTCCGGCGGGATCGGGCGGTCCGACGGGAGAGCGCGACCCGGTGCGCCACAGCGGCTCGGGGTCCGGCGCCGGCCCCGTGGGCCCGGCCGTGGCGTCGGCCCTCGGCCCGGCTGTGGCGTCGGCATGTGGGCCCGGCCGTGAAGTGGGTGGCGTCGGCCCGGCCGTGGCGCCGGTCGCCTTCCGGGCGGGTGCCGCCCGGCCGGGGCGTGCGGGTCGCTAGCGTGGCGGGGTGACCACCGATCCGCTCGCCCCGCTGCTCGCGCTCGCCGACATCGCCCCCGCCGTCGAGCGGGCCCGCGAGCGGGTCGACCAGGCGATGCGGCACCGCGCGCTGCGCCGGCACGGCGGCCAGGTCGCGGCCGAGGTCAGCCTCCGGTCCGCGGTGGCCAGCGCCGCCCTCGAGGGGTACGCCCACGAGCGCGAGGAGGTGCGCGCCGGCACGGTCACCGAGCCGGTGCTCCAGGGCGCGCTGCGGGTCGCCGGAGCGCTGCCCGGCCTCAGCGAGCTGTGGCCGAAGGCGCCCCGACAGGCCCTGGCGAAGCTGCACGTGCTCGCCGCCCGCGACGTGGTCGCCGAGACCGAGCTGGGCCGGCCGGTCACCGACCCGGTGGTCGCCGCCCGGCTCGACGGGCTGGCCGGGCTGGTCGCCGGCGGCACCACCGTCCCGCCGCTGGTGCTCGCCGCCGTGGTGCACGGTGAACTGCTGAACCTGCGGCCGTTCGCCGGGCCGTCCGGCGTGGTCGCCCGGGCCGCCGCCCGGCTGGTGCTGATGTCCCGCGGCTTCGACCCGCGCGGCCTGGTCGCCGTCGACGTGGGGCACCGTGAGCGGGAGCCGGAGTACGTGGGCGCGGCCGGGGCCTTCGCCACCGGCACCCCGGACGGGCTGCGCTCCTGGCTCCGGCACTACATGTCGGCGATCGAGGTGGGCGCGGACCAGCTCACCGTCATCGGCGACGAGGTGCTGGCCGCCTCCTGAGCGCGATCTGCTCGGTTTCCGGCTGTGGTCGGCTCGGTCATCCGGGCCCCGGCTAGCGTCGTCGCCCGGACCCCGGTCAGCGTCGTGTCCCGGGCGCGGTCGGCTCTGTCTCCCTGGCCCCGGCCGGTGCCGTGTCCCGGGTCCGGTCGGTGCCGTCTCCCGGCGCGGCCTGCGCCGTCCACCCGGCGCGGTGGCGGCGGTGGCTCAGGCGACCTGGGCGGCGCGGGTACGGCGGTGCCGGCCGTACCAGGCGATGCCGATGGCCACCCCGACGCCGACCCCGAGCGCCGCCGCGGCGACCGGCACGGCGGGGCGTTCCCGCAGCCGCCGGCCCAGCGGGATCGGGTGTCGGAACTCCAGCACCGGCCAGGCGTTCTCCACGGCCAGCTTGCGCAGGGCCCGGTCCGGATTGACCACGCTGGGGTGGCCGACGCACTCCAGCAACGGCCGGTCGCTGTACGAGTCCGAGTAGGCGTAGGAGTCGGCGAGGTCGTAGCCACGGGCCTGGGCCAGCTCGCTCACCGCGTCGACCTTGCTCGGGCCGGCGGCGTAGAACTCCACCTCACCGCTGTAGCGGCCGTTCTCGACCGCCATCCGGGTGGCGATCACGTCGGTGACGCCGAGCAACTCGCCGATCGGGCGGACCATCTCCTCGCCGGAGGCGGAGACCAGGACGACGTCCCGGCCGGCGGCCTGGTGCTCCTCGATGAGGGCGGCGGCCTCGGCGTACACGTAGGGGTTGATCAGCTCGTGCAGCGTCTCCGCGACGATCTGGCGGACCTGTTCCACCTGCCAGCCCTTGCAGAGCGTGGCGAGGTAGTCCCGGGTCCGGGCCATGGTCTGCTCGTCGGTGCCGCCCAGCCGGAACATCAGCTGCGCGTACGCCGACTTGACCACGTCTCGCCGGGTGATCAGCCCGTCCCGGTAGAACGGCCGACCGAACGCCAGGGCGCTCGACTTGGCGATGACGGTCTTGTCCAGATCGAAGAAAGCGGCACTTCGGCCCACGGCGCGAAAGTCTAGCCCGATGGTCTATCGTCGGCGGGTGCCTGGGGTCCATACCCTCCCCGACCTGCGGGCCGAGTCGCACCACCCCTGCGGAACGTGACGGCCATCACACGCTGTGGTCACATTTTCGCCGAGAGTGGGGTCGACACCACTCGACGTGAACAGTCCGCTCGGGCATGCTTGTCATCACGACGAGTACTCATATCTCGGACAGTTGCAGACCCTCAGCGGTTGCACCCCCCGTAACCGCTGAGTGGTTCGGCTCAACCCCCCCGGAGCCGAACCTCCCGACGACCCCCGTCTCCCCCCGACGGGGGTCGTCCCTTTCCGGGGTCAGCGTTGGGCCACAGCTCACAGGCCGTCTCCGTCCCCGTCGAGAGGGCTCTCCGAGGGCGCTTTTCCAGCCGGAGGCAGCAGAGAGGCAGCAGAGCTGTCGAACGCCTCCAGGACGCGGGCAGCGTAGTCGTCCGGGGTGTGGGTGTACCGGTTGAGCGTGGTGGACGCCTGTTCGTGGCCCATGACCCGCTGCACCAGGTTGATCGGGACGCCGTCGGTGACCAGCCAGGTGGCGTAGGCGTGCCGCAGGTCGTGGAACCGCATCCCGCCGGCGGCCTTGGCCGCGACACAGGCGACGGCCTCCCGTTCGGTGGTGAACTCCGCCGACCACTCGACGCCCTCCCGGTCCGGCCAGGTCGCGCGGTACCGGTGCGGGCCGGTGTTGACCTGGCCGAGCAGCCCGGCGCGGACCAGCGAGGGCAGCCAGATTCGACGCCGGAAGTTCGACCGCCGCAGTGGGCGCCCCACCCGGTCGCGGAAAACCAGCGTGCGCGGGTCCGGATCGTCGGCGGCGGCGTGCAGCTCGCGCAGCGCGGCCAGGAGGAAGCCGGGCAGCGGCACGGTGCGGACCCCGGCGCGACTCTTCGGGTACGGGCGCAGCACGATCCCGCCGTGGGTCTCCTCGGCCACCTGGACCACGCGCAGCGATGCCCGGTCTAGGTCGACCGAGGACCACGTCAACCCGGCGCACTCACCCCAGCGCAGGCCGGCCCCGGCGGCGGCGGAGACGATCCCCCGGTGCCGAGGTGGGACAGCGGGCAGCAGCCGGCCGAAGAAGTCCTCCCGGCTGATCGTGACCGGCTTGACGTCGCGGGACCGGTCACGAGGCAGCTTCACCCCTTCGGCGGGGTTGGTGCCGATCAGCCGCGCCTGAACCGCTGTCTTGAGGATCATCGACAGCAGTTGGTAGCACTTGGCCACGGTGGCCGGGGCGAGATCCCGACCCAGGCCGGTCACCCACTCCTGCACCGACATGAAGTCGACCTTCCCGAGCGGCCAGTCACCCCACTTCGGCAGGACGTGCGTGCGGAGCATGGAGACGGTCCGTTCAGTGGTCCGGGCCTCGACTGCCCGGGTGGCGAGCCACTGCTGAGCGAAGTCACCGAAGCGGGTACGGCCGGCGTGCGGGTTGACGTATGTGCCCCGGTTCAGACTGCCCTCAACCTCTACCAGGAAGGCATTCGCCTCCCGCTTCGTGCGGAAGCTCTTGGACTTCTGCCCGCCAGCAGGATCACGCCAGCAGGCGCGGAAGGTGCCGGCCGGAGTCTTACGGACGAAACCCATCAGCGCCTCCGCCCGTGCTCGGTGCCGGTGGCGGCGGGTTGCTCGGTGACACCGTCGAGCCAGGCGTGGAACCGGGCACGCGGGATCAGCCAGCGGCCACCCAGGCGGGTCGCCGGAATCGTGCCGTCCCGGACGAGCGCGTAGGTGCTGCCGAGCGAGATGCCGAGCAGCTTGGCGACCTCCCGGACGGTGTAGGTGACCGGCTCGACGACGACCGCCCCGGTACGAGGGACGAGCCGGACGACCGGGCTGGGACGGGCAGTGGTGCTCATGACGGGGACCCCCTCAGGTCTGTCGGGATCAGGCGGCAGCCGGCACCGTGCCGGCCGGGGTGGTGCTGAGTTCGTGGGCGAGTTCTTCTCGGCCGGTGGTTCGTCGCTCGCGGGCCATGGCGGCGGCGGTGTTGGCCAGCAGCGCGTCACCGGTGGTGTGCCAGCCGACGCCGGCGAAGGTGAGGGTGCCGACGATGAGGGTGGTGTCCTCGTCGTGGTGGTCGACGAGCTGGCCGCCGGCGGCCGGGTGCTCGTGGGCTTGGTCCTCGTGCCGGCGGAAGGTGACGCGGGTGTCGCGCAGGAGTTGGAAGGTGACGGAGTAGCGGCGGGCTTTGGTGAGGAAGTGGCCGCCGAAGCCGAGCATGTGCGCCCAGCGGCGCAGCCGGGCGTAGGGGTTGGCGCTGGCTGGTTTCGTCGGTTGGGTGTCAAGGGCGGCTTGACGGGCGGCGGTGCAGGTAGGGCAGGCGGCGTAGCGGGTGTGGGTGCCGCAGTCAGGGCATTCCCAGGGGTCGACGAAGCCGGGTCGGGGCCGAGGGTCGCGGGGCCGCTGTGAGAGCGGTACGGGCGTGTGGGTGGGTCGGCCGATGCGCCAGCAGGCGTCGATGAGGCGGGCGGTGTGGTCGCCGTCGGGGTCGGCGTAGTCGTCGATGGTGTCGGTGGTGAGCCTGACGGAGCGGTGCCCGGTTACCTCGGTGCTTTTGGTGGCGTATTTGGCAAGGTAGCCGGCGACCATGCTGTCGGTGACCTCCCCGTCGCCGTTCAGGGAGATGGGTCGGATGTCGAGCTGCTCGCCCCAGGCGATCGGCCATCCGTCGGGTCGGTCGGGGTGGGTGGGGGTGTGGAAGGCGACGTGGGCGGCGGCGTGGCGTAGGGCGTCGACGAGGTCGGCGACGCCGAATCCGGCCGGTGGTGGTACGACGGCGGTGGAGTCGTCGGGGTGGACGCCGTCGAGGCGCACGAGGGCGTGGAAGTGGACCGCTCCGCGTGCTTGGAACTCGGCGGCCTTGCCATGGGACAGCCGCACGGGAGGCACTGTGCGCGTGTTGCCGGAGGCCGTCACGACCTGCACGCGGGGGATGCCGCGGCGACGGGCGAGTTTGGCGAGCCATCGTTCCGCGGCTTGCTTGGTGCGGTGCCAGAGTTCGCCGGAGTAGAGGTTCCAGACGACTTGGTGGTCGTGGTCGTAGCAGTCCAGGCACAACGGCTGCCCGAGCACTACGTCACCGGGTTCGTGGCGGGCCCAGCAGACAGCGGGCCGGCCGTGAGCGCAGAGGCCGGAGTCGCGGCGGGCGTGGCACGGTTCGGGTCGGCAGTCGCAGCGTTTGCGGTTGCCGCAGGTGTGCTTGCGGACGACCCGGTTGTGGACGGGGCCGAATGACGGGGCGGTGAAGGTGGGGAACACCGCCGGATGTTGGGCGACGGTGTCGGGGACGCCCTTGCCGCCGACGAGGCCGGCGCGCAGGAGTTGGTAGGCGTCGCGTTGGTAGGTGTGGGCGCAGGAGGGGCAGACGGTGGCGCGGCGGTTGCCGCAGGCGGTGTAGATGGCGGCGTCGGGCATGGCGTCGGTGTGCCGCTGCTCCAGCACCCGGCCCGTCGACGGGTCGATGGTGAGGAGTTGGCCGGCGAGCCGGATGGGGCGGGTGCAGCCGGCGGCGGCGCGGATGTGGTCGATCCAGCCGAAGTAGTCGCTTCGGGTGGCGCGTTCGAAGGCGGAGCCGGCGGCGGTGTAGTCGTAGACGATGGTGTCGGCGTTCGAGCCCACCCCCCGGGCCGTAGCGCGGGGGGTGAGGTCCAGCGTCGAGGCCATCAGCCAGCCACCCCGGTGGTGGGGTGGTGGTTGGTGATGGTGCGTTCGGTGACGATGACCCGGCAGGCGCCGCATTGGCGCTTGGCCGGCTCGTGCCGATGGCAGGGAATGGTGGTGGTCACCTGGCCGCAGCGGATGGTGACCGGTGCCCGGCAGGGCCCGCCGGGGATGATGTCGACGAGTGTGCGGCGGATGTCGTAGGGGTGCCCGTCCGGGTGGTTGGGGCAGGTGTGCCAGTCCTGGTCGAGGTCGACGACGTGGATGGTCATCGGGCACCACCGGTCAGGGTGGTGAGGATTCGGCCGGCGACGGCCGGGGTGACGTCGAGTCGGCCGGCCAGCTCGTCGGAGGTGATGGGTTGGCCGGTGTTCTGTTCGTGCTGCACTGCGGCGAAGCGGGCCATGGGCAGCAGGTGGGTGGGAACGTCGACCGGCTCCGGGGCCGGCACGGTGACAGGCTCCGGCTCGACAGCCGGAACGGGAACGGGTTCCGACTCGACGGCCGGCGTGGCGGCCGGGGTGGGTTCGGGTGCGGTGATGGCGGCCGGCGGTGCCGGCTCGGTGGTGACCTGCTCAGCCACCTGGACACGGATCGGGTCAACCGGCGTAGGGGTCGGCGTTTGGTTGTGGTCCTTGGTGGGTGCGAGGACGAGTTTGACCAGAGCCATGAACGCCAGGGCGGGGACGGCGGACAGGAGCCAGCCGGAGATGCCCGGCTTGGCGACCGCCAGTTGTGCGGCGAGGGAGAGGCCGGCGGCGGCGATGAGCAGGAACAGTGGGTAGCCGATGGGTGCGCCGGTGCGGCGGCGTCGGCGGATGGTCAGCAGGCAGGCGATGGGGACGAGTTCGGAGATGACGGCGTTGGCCCAGCCGAACCATGCCCCGGTCCCGGCAGGGCTGTTGGCGAGCGTCCAGTCCTTGACGTGAGTGAACGAGGCCGCTCCGGCGAAGCCGGCGACGGTGAGCAGGATGAGGACCAGGACGACACCCTCGGCGCGGGTGCCCCGGCTGGTCGGGGTGTGGGTGGTCATCGGTGGCCTCCGTGGCAGTCGAGGCAGCAGCCGTAGCGGCGGGGGATGTAGTAGGGCTGCACGAGGCCGCAGACGGCGCAGGTGCGGCGGGCCCGTAGAGCTTTGGCGATGGCCTCCCGCTGGGCGGGGGTGGCGGTGCGCTTGGGTGCGGCGAGGTCGAGGCGGTAGAGGTAGGCGACCCTTTTGCCGCGACGCCAGAGGATCTGCGCGACCGGGTCGTGTCCTCCGGGGCGGAGGCCGGCGGCGCGTAATTGCCGGCGGGTGGCCAGCCCGTCAGGGGCGTACCGGTAGCGGTAGGTCGGGAACTCCTCGCCGGTGTCCGCAGGGTTGTGGGTGGTGGTCATGCCTGGCCTCCCCAGCGCTGCTGGGCGGCCTGCCGAGAGATGCCGAGCCGGGCACCGATCTCGGCCCAGGAGTAGCCGAAGGCGCGAAGGCCGATGACGGCTTCACCGATCGCGTCGTCGAGGTTGGCCGACAGGGCGACGAGGTCGCGGAGGGCTTCGACGTCGCCGGTGGCGACGCGACGGCCGTGGGCGCGGATGATGCGGCGTGCGAAGGCGGCGAATTCGTCGTTCTCGACGACATCCCGTCGCTTCTGCCGGGGAACGCAGGGCGTCAAGGTGGGCTTGACAGTGCTCATCGGTTCTCACCCCCATCGGTGTGGAGGCGGTCCCACTCGTCAGCAGCCGCCAGAAGGGCGGTAATGACCTGCTCGGCGGTGCGGGTCGGGTCGTCGTTCCACGAGTACGGGGAGGTGTGCTCGTCGAGCAGGTAGCCGTCTTCGTCGATGTGGAAGACCGGCGCGAAGGTGTCGAGGTAGTCGACGAACACCGCGAGGGTGGTCAGGTAGCCGGCGAGGGTGTCGGGGTCGAGTTGGGAGAAGTGCTCGACGCGGTGGCCGGCGCAGGCGATGCCGATGGCCCCGGCGGCGCAGGCCGGCGGGGTGAGGGTGTCGCCGGTGGCGTAGTAGGTGCCCTGGTGCCAGCCGTGCCGGCGCAGGTATAGGGCAGCGCACCGGAGCAGGTCAGCAGGGGTGACCTGGACTCCGGTGGATGGAAGTTGGGTAGCCTTCATGGCAGCCGCGTCCTTTCAGAAGGGCTTGGTGGGAGGTCGGCAGGACCGGCAGTTGCTGCCAGGCGGTGTCCGGTCCTGTCGGCCGATTCAGGTGGTGCGCAGCCGCAGGTAGCGGCGGTGGCGGGTGTCGTCGCCGCCCATGAGTTGGGGCGGGGAGACGTAGACGAGTCGGCCGCTGGCCGAGGCGATCTGCACCATGGCCGCGATCTCGGCCGGTTGGGCGACGACCCACATTTCGGTGTACTGGGCGGCCCGCTGCTGGTTGGCACGCGACTGGGCGCGTTCGCGGGTGGTCATGCCGCCGCCAAGTCGAGACGGGTCAGGTCGGGGACCAGGGTCGGTAACCGGCGGGGCCGGCGGATCCAGGCGGCGTAGTCGGCGATGCCGGCGATCTGGGCGTCGGTCAGGTAGGCGACCTTGATGCGCTGTGGGGTGCCGCCTTCGGCGATGAGGTAGGCCGCGCCCTGGTTGGAGGGGGCGATGTCGGTGGCGGTGTAGCCCTGCTCGGCCCAGCCGTGGCCGAGGACGATGTTGGAGCTGTTGGGGGTGGTGCAGCGGAACGCGGCGCGGTAGCCGAACAGGTCCCGCAGGCTGGTGGGGATGATGTCGAAGCTGGGCCGCTGCGTCGCGGCGACGACCGGGATGCCGGCGGCACGGCCCCGGGCGACCAGGTCGCGCAGGAGAGCGACGAACTCTTCCTGCTCCTGCTTGCTGCCGACGGTGGCGGAGTAGAAGGCGATTTCGTCGACGAGGACGGTGATGACGGACAGGCCGTCGGCGGCGGTGAGCTTGCGGCGCCCGTGGGCGCGGAGCCAGGCGTAGCGGTTGTTCATCACCAGCTGGAGGCGCTTGAGGACGTCGAGGGCGGCGGTGATGTCGGGGCCGATGAACGCATCGGCGCAGTCCTCCCACTGCCCCAGCTCGACGAGCTTGCCGTCCAGCAGCACGAGCCGGGAATCGACGGACAGAGCGGCGTGGGCGGCAATCGTGTTCAGCAGCCCGGACTTGCCTCCGCCGGGCTCGCCGCCGGCGAGCAGGTTGCGGTAAGCGAGGGTGATGTTGACGTGCTGACCGAACTCGTCGATGCCGACGAAGATGGGGTCGAACATCGACAGGCCAGGCCCCACCGGTATGCCGGCAGCAGGGGCGGTAGCGGTGGTCATGGGTGCCCTCCTTGGGCGTAGGTGGGCGCGGAGAGCCACACGAACGAGCCCGCAGGGCTCTCCGCGACCAAGATGGTTGGGGTCAGATCCAGTCGGAGACGTCGTCCTCGGGAGTCGAGGACGTGGCCGTGGGCTTGCTGCCGTTGGCCGTGTTGGTGGTGGCCGGCGACTTCTTCTGCGCCGGCAGGGTGATGGTGGGCGCGTCGACGTCGGGCAGGTCCAGAGCCGTAGGCACGGCCGGGGTGGGCCGGTCGGTGGCCGGGGTTGCCGGGTCGATGACGTCGACGAGCGGGGAGCCCACCTGGGCGGTGAGGACCTCGCGGCGCTTGATGTCGAAGCGCAGGTAGGCGGCGTTGCCGTCGGATGCCCGCTCGATCAGGGCGGTGGAGGCGTGGCAGGCGACCGCGATCCGGTCGAGCCGACCTTCCAGATCGGCCAGGGACAGGCCGGGGCGCAGGTAGACCCAGACCCGCTCACCGACGGGAGTGGGCTTGGCCCACAGGATGAGCGGCAGGCTGCCGGACTGGTTGGCGATGATGAACTGCGCGAAACACACACGCAGCCGATGCCGCACGATCAGGCACCACGTCCAGGCGACCACGGCCCGACGGGTGACCGGCAGGGCGGCCGGGACACCGACGACCAAGGCGACCACGACCAGCGTGACCGGGGTCGAGGTGTGGTTGGCCAGCTGCACCCAGAAGGTGATGACGGCGGTGGTGAGCACGATCTCGATGGACCACCACCACAGCAGCCGCAGCACCGGCCAGATCCGCACGAGGACCCAGGCGAGTCCGCCCAGCGGAACACCGATCAGAGCCCCGGAGAAGAGGGCGAGGATGGGGTGGATGTAGGAAGCGGCCACCACGGCCGACAGAAGGCCGACGATGACCGCCGTTAGGATGAACGCCAACCGGGCGTTGCGGGCCGAGGACCGGTGAACCTTGGCCTCGATCACCGTGATGGTCCCGTTCGACTTCCCGCCGAAAGGCCGGCGGGCGGTGGGCTTGGTCATGACGCCCTCCCCATGTCGCCGCAGGCGGCGCACCAGCAGTAGCCGTTGGAATCGATGAGGGCGAGAGCGCCGACCATGGTCGTCTCGCAGCCGGTGCAGGCCACGACCATCGGAACACCGGCCTTCTCGTGGTCGGTCCAGGTGTATTCGGACTTGTAGCCTGCACGGGCCTGCAAGAAGTGCAGTCCTGTCGGCAGGCCGCTCGGGCGGGTAGGCTTGGACACGACACGTCCTCCCAAGTGATTGGGCTGGATGGGTTGGAGAGCCCGGGGTCGGCAGGTGTAGGAGCCAGTACCGGCCCCGCGCTCGTTTTCCGAGGCTGACCAGGGGTCAGTGGTTGCGGCGAATCTGGTTGGCGAGCAGCCCGTAGCGGATGCGCTCGTCTTCGTCCAGGACCGTCGGGGTACGCCCGGCGGCGCGCTCTTCGCGGAGCTGCCGGTCGAGGTGCTTCGGATCGACCTTGACCTCACGGACGCGGCCGTCGTTGTCTTCGCTGAACAGGTACTTGTTGCCCATGGCAGGGACCTCCGGTGTTCAGGGGTGGGTTAGAGGCAGGCGACGAGCAGCGCGGACACCCACAGGCATCCGGCGTGCAGGGACTGGTCGGCCAGGTAAATCCCGCAGATCGGGGCCTGACGGTCGGCGAAGTCGGCGCTACCGGTGTGGGTCAGCAGCCATCGCACCGGCCACCGCCGGTCGAGGATTGCGTGGCTGATCGCGGAGAAGCCCAGACCAGCGGCGAGGCCGCCGGCAGTGACGGGCAGGTCCAGCGCGGCGATGGTGACGGCCAGCATGAACGCCACCACGAGGTGATAGGCCACGACGTGGCCCAACAGGTGACGCCAGCCGTGCCAGCCCGGCGCGGCCTTGTTCGCGGCCTGCGTGTCGGACTGGCCGAACACGTGATCGGCCACCTGGTGGCCGGCGTAGAAGGTCGCCGCGACGACGGCGAACACGATGGCGGATTCGAGCATGACAACCACTCCCCACGTTGAGGGCAGACGGGTTGGAAGGGCAGGCGGGGCCGGCAGGTGTAGGAGCCAGTACCGACCCCGCGCCACAATTTGTTGAGGGCAACCACGGGTTGCCAGGGCCGGGAGAGTAGGAGCCAGCAAAACTCCCGGACCAATGATTGGAACAGTCAGCGGACCTCAGGCCGCTACGAGCGAGACACCGCAGGCTTCACACAGCACGCTGTGCGAAGGACTACTTGGCCGCCGCACCAGCCTTCGGCTTCAGCGAGATCGCACGGAACGCGACGCCGTTGCGCCCGTTGGTCGCCCACGGAATGGCCTCCAACTGCTCGACCTCGATGAGCTGCCCCACCATCACACCCGGCTTCTCACCCGCCGTGGTGATGGTGATGACCTCACCGCCCGTCTCGTCGAGAACGAAGACCTGGGTCGACCACATGAGCCGGCCCGTTCCCTTCTCCGACCGCTGATTGCCGTTCTGGTCGTTCTTCGGCTCCGGGTCCTTCGACACCGTCACCTGCTTCGCCTTGGTGTCCACGTACAGCTTCACAACAGACCTCCTGTGTCTCGGGCCAGTGGATAGAGCTTGTCCCCGGTGGACTCTTGCTCTTGGCCTCGGGGGATAAGGCTCTCGAAAAGCCGAGGACAGCCCGACCGGTGGGCTGGACGACTAAGGGACGTCTTGGTTACCGTGTACTCGTCCCTAGTCGTCCCTTGAGGAGGGTCAAATGCCCAACGACCGGCTACGCGATGCCATCCTGCGCAACGGACTGACTCCCGGCACGGTGGCCGAGAAGATTGGGGTCGACCCGAAGACGGTAGAGCGGTGGATCACTCAGGATCGGGTTCCGTATCCCCGCCATCGGCATGCAATCGCCGCGATGGTGCGCGAAGACGTGCCGTATCTGTGGCCGGACGCGGTGACGCCGGAGAAGGCATCGAGAATCGGGCAGAGCGAGCTGGTCCAGCTCTACTCCCGGCGCTCTTCCGTGCCGTACGACCTTTGGCGTCGACTGATCGAACGAGCAGAGAAGCGGATCGACGTCCTGGCCTATGCCGGACTCTTCTTGGTGGAGCAGAACCCGAGGATCGTCGACACCCTGCGCCAAAAGGCCACTGACGGCGTCGCGGTGACGATCCTGCTCGGTGACCCGACCAGCGCCGCAATCGAGCGAAAGAGCATCGAGGAGGGTGCGCCCGGTGTGATGGCCGCGAAGATTCGTCAGGTCCAGCAGTACTACAACCGGCTTGACGGTGCGCCCGGGGTCAAGGTGCTCTACCACGACACGACGCTGTACAACTCGATCTACCGGTTCGATGACGAGATGTTGGTGAACATGCATGTGCTCGGGTTTCCGGCGCCGCACGCACCGGTGATGCACCTGCGCAAGCTCAACGGCGGTGACTTGTTCCGCACGTACTCCGACAGCTTTGACCGGGTCTTGACTGCCTCGAAGCCTCAGCCGGGCGGCGAGGTGGCAGCCTAGGACCATGGCGAGAGTCGAGCACTACCACGACCCGAACGCGCCGAAGGCCAACAGCATCGTCGTGGCCGTCTCCGTCTTCGTCCGAGACGACGACGACCGGGTGCTGCTCATCCAGCGCACCGACAACGGCCTATGGTCGCTGCCCGGCGGCGGCCAGGAGATCGGCGAGTCGATCGCGGAGACGGCAGTCCGGGAGACACACGAGGAAACCGGAGTCAAGGTCGAGGTGACCGGGATGGTTGGCGTCTACTCCGATCCCCGCCACGTCATCGAGTACTCCGACGGCGAGGTACGGCAGCAGTTCTCGCTCTGCTTGCGAGCCGTACCCGTGGGCGGCACCCCGACCCCGAGCGACGAGTCAAACGATGTCCGGTGGGTGCCCCGCGACGAGCTGGACGCGTTCGACATTCACCCGTCGACCCTGCTCCGCATCAACCACGGCTGCGAGGAACGCCCCGAGCCCTACATCGGCTGAGCGACGCTGCCGGAGAGCCGGCACTGGGTCCGCTGCACGGCGGCGACCATCTCCGGTTCTGCTCGGCAGATGAACCGGGTCACCAGGTGCTCTGGCCCGTACCTCGACCGAATCTCCGCAAGCCGCTCCAAGACCTCGAAGTCCTGGCCGTCCGGCCCGGTCGTCATGTCCGAGAAGCAGAGAGCGTCAGTCACCGCGGTTTCCTCCCGGCGGAACTCGGTGGCCAAGACCTCGCCGAGCCCACGTTCCTCAGCTTCGAGCCACGCGCAGGAGTGGTGAGCCACCAGAGCGGCAATCCGCTCGTCGAATCGCTCGCGGCGAAGCCAGCGGCCACCATCGAGGGAGTGAAAGCCGGTGTCGACCAGTTCGGGGCTGTAGCCCACGTCATGCAGCCAGGCCGAAGCTACAAGCACCTCCCGATCTTCGATCGGCACCGCCCCGCTGATCCGGTCCGCCTTGGCAGCCACCGCCTGAACGTGACTCCAACGGCGAGGCAACGACGTCTCCAACAGGTGTCGCGCAACTTCCCGGGCGGTATCGACGAAGGCGGCCATCCCGTCAGCGTACGGAGCGCACCCTGCCCGCACTATCCCGATGTCCGGGCGACGAGGCGGGGCGGCCGGCCGCCAGCGATGTGGTTCAAAGTTTCTGTACGTCTTCAAGGCGGCCCTGAACGGGCCGCACGCGCCGCCGCCGGGGCGCGCGTCCGTCGCTCCGCTGGCGCTCCGACTCCGGCCACGCAACACGCCCGGCGGCTGGCGCGGAGAGCGGGAAGCCCGGTGGGCCGCCGCATGACGACAGGGCCGTTGACCGGCCGGTGGTGGGCCGGCAGCCGCCCGGGCCGCGCGGCCCACGAGCCCGCGCGGCGTAGGGAAGCGCACGCCGGCCGCGTCGGCGGCTGCCGGGTGATAGCGGGGGTTGCGGCTACTGCGCCTCCGGCGGGGGCGCTCCGGCTCCAGGATGGCCGGGGCCCGTCGGCGCGTCGCGGTCCGTGAGTGGTCACGGTGGGAGCCATCCCGCCCGCCGTCGACCCGGGCGAGCCGAGCAGACCACCGCCCGACCCGCCAGCGTCCGAACTTACGTCAAGGCCGTCTTGACGTGGCGGGCCGGGCGGTGGCCCGCTCCCGGAGAGGGCGGGTCGATGGCATACGGGATGGCAACCTAGCGCTGGGTGCAGACTACGGCTAGGCGCGCAGGTTCCCTCGTACGAACTCCTCACGAATGAAATCAGCGTGTCCAGAGGCGCCCTGAAGGGAAAGCGTCGCGAGTCCTTGCTGGTAACGCACTTCAAGAGAGGAATTGTACAAAAGCTCATAGCTTGGAGCGACCGCAGGGTAGAGGAGGAACACTAGTTCGTTCAGCCCCCAAACCCTCTTCCTCCGCCCGTTCGGAAACCTCTTCGTATACCCCATGTGCTTAGTGCAGTGAGCGTCACTGGCTTGGAGTTGGGTATGCTTAGCCGCTAGGCGTCGAGGGTCTCCAAAGATTGGGTCAGCCAGCAGCGCAGCGCGAACCCTGTGGAGGGAGCCATAGAAGTAGCAGACCGCCGCCCATTCCTCGCTTCTCGCAAGCAACGAGTCGGCGGTCTGGTGGTGGATTGCTGCCCGAGCGGTGTGATCGGCAGCCTGCAAGACCGGCCGGGTCACGGTCAGCAGCCGGAGTACGCGAACTCACGGGAGCCAGCGGCTTCCGCTGTCCCGTCAAAATCCTCGGTCTCGCCTAGGCTGATCGAGAATCCAATCGACAGCTCGTCAAAGTAGAACTCCCGAGCGCCGATCATTCGTGTCATGAGTGCCGTGTACTCCTTGTCGGTGAGGGCATGCGTTACGAACGCCGTCACCTGAGCGGTGCAAAGGTCCTCGTTGGCGACAATCCGGATCTTGGACACCGGAAAATCCCGCACGCGATCAGCAGTCATGTTGCCGAGCGAGTCGATGAGGTCCCGGAATTCCTGGTCCATCTCTCCCCCTCCGCTTGTAGATCGGAATACCCAGTCTTTGCAGGCACCCGATCCTTTGCGAAAGTAGTCCACTTTAACTGTCTGTAGTCAGTTTGTCGCTCGGTTGAACCAATAACGTACCTCCACTGTCAACAAGCGCGCGAACGACATGTACGCGCGTCGCGTCCGGTTCGTCACGCTTTGCGTGATTAACGAGGCTGGGGCGGCGCTGGTAGCGGGTGCTATGCCCGATCTTCAGATCGTCCACTGTGGGGAATCCAACATTGCGCGCCCGGTGCCAGGATGAAGCGATCTCGACGCTAGCTCTACTGGCAGAGAGATCCCCAAACTTCGCAAGGCTGTCACCGCTAAGGATGACGGCCCAGCTGAGGGAGCTCTTGCTCCAACAGTGCTACGGCGCTGTCCGCGAGAGCTGATGCCCGAGCCAACTTGCCCAGGCAAAATCCGACCGTTGTCGCCAACCCGTCTCCGTCGAGGGGGACCAGCACCGTCCTCGACATCCCACGGGGTCATGTGATCGATGACGCTCCCGAATGACAGGACCTTGATCTACCTCTGAACCTGAGGCATCGCGACCGCGAGTCAAGCCGCCCCGGGTCTAACGCCGGGACGGGGCACCAGGCGCCACCCATCGTTGGGGACAAGCCATCGGCATCAATCGTTCGCTTCGGCAAGGCCATCAAGCCTGCCAACAACCCGGGCAAGCCGAGCAGTATGCCACCCGGCCCGCCAACGTCCGAACCTACGTCAAGACCTGCTTGACGTGGCGGGCCGAGGGCGGGTCGGCGACGGACACTGGGATGGCGGTTGGTGTAGTTGGGACGAACGACTGTTGACACGGACATTCCCACCACAGAGCATGGATCGTCAATGCGATCAGCCGGGGCGCTGGTGGGAACGAGGGCTTGGGGAGTCCAAGTTGAACCCGATTCAAGTTCGGCACATTCGGGAAGCAGTCACCGAAAAATTTGAGAGCCTACTCGACATGTCGGATTGGGCACAAGCCACCGAGGACCGGCGGCGTCCAATTTTCCGCAGTCGCGCGCTCACTGCACTTGCTGTCCAGATTGAAACCGGCTGCACAGATCAAGAGGCTGCCGCCGCGGTAATCGACGGGGGGCAGGACCAAGGCATTGATGCAGTTGCAATCTCTGCGCCAGAGAAGGCCCCGCGGCTTTGGTTGGTGCAGACGAAGTGGGCCGAAAGCGGCAACGCCAGCCTCAAGCAGGACGAGGCTCTGCAATTCATTCGCGGCATGCAGAAAATCCTCAACAGCGAGTACGAAAAGTTCAACAGTAAGTTCCAGTCCCTCGCTCCTGACGTCGACAGGGTGCTCGGCATCAGGGGCGTTCAGATCACTCTGGTCATCGCGCTTTTAGGCAACACCAGGTTGCACGAAGATGTGATGTCAGTTCTTCAAGAAGAGTGCGACAAGCTTAACTTTGCTAAACCGATGGTTGATCTCCGAATCCTTGGTCTTAAGCATTTCTACCAGGCGATACTCGGCGACGCTGCGCAGCCTCAAATCGATCTAGATGCCCGGCTGGAAGGGTGGAATATCCAGAAGGAGCCATACGAGGCTTATTACGGGTCGATGGCGGTAGCCGACATTGCTAACTGGTACGACGAGCATGGACGCACGCTTTTCAGCAAGAACATTAGAGATTCGCTAGACCTAACCGATGTCAACGTTTCAATCGTAGACACGTTGCGCAATCATCCGGAAAAGTTCTGGTACTTCAATAACGGCATTACTGTATTGTGCGATTCTGTGGCCAAGACTCCGCGCTTCCTTCCTTCCCCTGGGGGTCCCGGTGATTTCAAAATTGTCGGTGCCAGCGTAGTTAACGGCGCACAGACCGTTGCGGCAATCCATCGGGCGCTCAGGCAAGGAGGAGTCGGCACGCCTAACCCCGGCCAGGTTTTGGTGCGTCTAATATCTCTTGAGAGCTGCCCTGACGGATTTGGCGAGCAGGTCACACAGAAGACCAATACGCAGAACAGGGTTGAGACCCGCGACTTTAGGGCGCTTGACCATGGTCAGCACAGGCTGAGGGAAGACTTCGCAAGGGCGCTCGGCAAGAAGTACGTCATCAAACGCGGAGAGCAAAGCCCGGAGCCGGACGACGGCTGTTCCATCGATGAGGCTGCGGTTGCTCTTGCCTGCGCACATAAAAGCCCTGAATATGCCGCTCGCGCAAAGCGAGAGGAGGAACTGCTCTGGGAAGACCGGACTTACCACGCGATCTTTGGTACGCACCCGAACGCTTACCGTGTCTGGCGCTGCGTGCTCGTGCTGCGGGCGGTGCGGTCTGAGCTGGAGACATTGGGGAGGACGCTTACTGGCCGAAAAGCGGCTGTTACGCTTTACGGCGACCTCCTTATAGCGCATATCATCTTCCAAAAGCTTGGGCTCGACCTTTCAAAGACCGATGACCCTATGGCGGACCCGGATTGGAAACACGCAGCGGTTCAAATCCCTGAACTGACCAGGACGGCATTTCTCTGGCTGGCGAGAATGATTGACCAGGAGTTTGGGCCATCAAGCTACGTGATCGCGACATGCAAGAGCTCCGAACGCAGCAGAAAAGTCGTTCGAGATGTTCTTGAGCAGATGGCGAATCCCCAGGCGGTCACGCCGGAGATGCCACGACCGTATAGGTCAACCACGACTGGTCGCCGGATGAACGCCGTCGCGATCTTGTTCGACGCAGGCTTCATACCTGACGGTACGGTCCTCGAATTCCGCGGTGTAAACCGCACTGAACGAGCCGCGCTGGCGCCGTGGGTGAAAGAGAATCCACAGCGAGGTCTTGCCGCTTGGAGCAGCAGTAACCGAAGGGCTCCCTTGCGATGGCTTGCCGATGACCAGTACTACTCCCCGACCGGCTTGGTCACTCGAATGCTGGAACTGGCAACAGGGGCACCTCCCCGCGCCGTCCAAGGCACGGCCCGGTGGTACTGGCCGGGTAAGGGCTCGCTGGTGGAGCTAGCAGAGCGGGCACGGCAGGAAGACGAGGCATACCAGGAAGAGGACGACGACCTGGGGACGGACGAAGAGTAGGAGCACAGCGGTTGCCGCAGCCGGACACACGAACTACAAGAGTGCTGTGTGGTCCGGCTGCGGCCGCGGGCGGGGGAGAGGGAGTCGCCCGCGGGTGAGTAGCAGATTCACCATGGCGTCAATGCTGACTTGGCCCGACAGGAGCTGATCTAGGAACGGCCAAATCTCGGTTCGCGCACTCGCATCGGTAATCCTCGGCAGGAGCACTTGCTCAACATCTTCAGACGCGATCTCGGCAAGACCGTCTGCCCCACGCGCAAGACCCCTCATCTGTACTCGGTACGCCTCGGAGCAAAGCCCTACGACGAGATCGAGGAGGTATTCCTCCTTACCGGCCTTGACTCGCATACGGTGCATCCCATTGGTCACGACTAGGTCAGTGGCTTCTCGCCCCACAAGAAACCACTTTCGGACGCTATTACGGATTCCACCGACAAAAATGTCTCCGGGCTCGGCAAGGTGGCGCGCACGCTGAGGGAGTTCCCACCCACGGCGCTCATGCCAGCGATAGGAGCCCGTCTCGACATCTTGAATCTCGACGTGCCGATAAACTCGGGACGGCTCAAATCGGAGCTTGGTCCCCCAACTGGAAGTCCGTTCCGGAATGAAGCGGACAACGTCACCGACTGCGAAAAACTCCCGCGACCTGATTTCCGCCCTAAGTTCAGCAAACTTCCTGCAGAGCCGCTTTGGGTCGAGCGTGCGATAGCTGTCAGCAGTAATGTCGGTAATCGGTACCGTCCAACCCGGTCCCCCGGCACCGTCTTGATCGCTGAGTCCTCTGGTTAGCCAAGGAGCGAAGACTGCGGCGTCGCTCGTGCGAATTCGCCGCAGGGCTTCGTCGAAGTCGCTGTCTGGAATCAGCTGGCCCTCCTCGTCAAGGAGGAACGTTCCGTCAGACTGATCCCGCCGGAACAGTGGAGCTGCCTTCTTGTCTCCCGTCATCCAACCGACGCGGTCGATGATTTCGACGCACACGTCGTAGTCGCCGTCCTGCGAGGAATCTGACAGGGGCGATGGGCGCTTCTCGCAGAAGATGATGCTGGCCGAGACGTCCGCGCCGGAGCCTTTGAAGGTGAAGCGAGGTAGCGCAACGATAACCATGACACGGCAATGCCGCAGAATCCACTCGCGAAGCGCCGAGTACCGGATGGAGCGGTTTCCCAAGTAGCCGTTCGGGACGACCAAGGCCATTCGTCCGCCAGGCCGAAGCATCCTGACACATGCTTCGGCGAACAGTATTCCGCTCTCCTGGGTTTCGAGCACTTCGTTCGTTCTCTCGAATCCCCCGAGGGGCGAACGGCCCCACTCGTAACCCATGTCGAACTGGGACAGGACGGCTTTGTTTCGTTCAACGATCCGCGTCCCGAAGGGTGGGTTGCAGATGACGATATCAGTCGACTTCTCGGTTTCCCGGATTGTCGCGAGCGAGTCCTCTCGTCGGATATTGCTGCGGCCGTCACCGTTAAGAATCATATTGAGAGTGGCGACTTGTACAGCTTCGGCGGAGATATCGCTGCCCCAGATGTTGCTCGCATAGTTGGGCCAACGAGCCTGACCGCGGCGAAACGCAGCCGTAAGAAAGTCGGCACTACCGCAAGCGGGATCCTTGACATGCTCCGCAAACCCAGGATTTAGTACCTCGACGATGAATTCAGTGAGGGATGTTGGAGTGAAGTACTGTGCAAGGTCCCACTTGTAGATGTGCCTAGCGAAGTACATGTAGAAGTCTTGGATGACACTACGCTTCATGGACACGATTTTGGTGGGGGCCAAGACTTTTGAAATCTCGACGAGAGTTTCGCCGTTGACGAAAAATTGAGCCGGAATGGGCTCCGGAAGAAACGTCTGGTAGTAGCCGACCGCCTTTGCCAGCAGCCGGTTCAGTTCAGACAACGCGATGTCGCCGCGGATGCTTAACGCCGAGAAATCCTGGAAGGTCAGAGGGGTTTCGGGGCGTTCTTGATGCTCATGCTCGTCATGAAGCTTCGCGAGCAGGAGCTGGAGCATGACTGTGAAACGCTTCATGGGGCCGAGTGCCGAAGCGTGAAGGATGTCCTCGATGCGAGCGAACACTCCAAGGAGCGGCTTCTGGTCATCAATGGTTGCGAATGTCAGTGGGCGGACGCCCGGAGTCCCTCCGAATGGGGGAAGGTCTGCGAGTGGAGCCTCCCGATACTGCTTAACCCCTGCGTTGCGCTCTAGCCAGTAGACACGTTGCTCGACGTTGTCCCAGTACAAAGCGACGCAGTTGCTCCGGACGGCGAAGTCCAGCATCGGCTTCACCTGGAAGGCTGCGGCGTTGGCCGCGTCGGCGTTATCCCGCTTGATCTCGGCGAGCAACAGGGCGTGCTCTAGGACTTCGTCGGGATTGCTTGTGTTGATGGCAGCGGCAGGAACATCAAGCACTGCGAAGTCAGCACGGAAGCTGCTCCTGCCGCTGTTTCCAAAGCGCTTGATTACTGCCTCGATGACGAAGTGTTCCTTGGGGTAGCCGCTGCGAATCAGATGACGAATGGCGTCAACCCGGAAGCGTTCTTCGCTGGGGGTAAGGCCGTCCTTGCTGCGTGCCTTTGCCTTCAGGCGTCCGCGGATGGGACATATCAGCGTAAGCCCGGAAGACATGCGCGCCGCTCTCCTAGCCCTGTTCCTGTACCGTTCTGCAACTACTCCAGACGGCGTTGGCCTGCCGGACCGCCCCTGTGCCCCACCGTTGGAGGCCGGCACACGCCCCGGATCAACCGAGCCTGCCACAGCCACCATCCAGGGACGCGATCGACCTCGTGTGTCGTGACAAGGAATGCACTGCTGCGGACAGTGGCGTTGACCGCAACGGAGCCGGACAGCTGTGTGCTGACGGGCGCTGGCTTAGGCGTGACTCCGAGCGTGCAGCCACTCTCGGTCTTGCGGGGGTGCGATGGGCGGAGCTTGTAAGCGAGGCGTCAGGCAGCGAGGCAGCAAGAAGGCAGCACGAGCATCGGTGCGGGTCGACCCTGAACGTCGACCGATGACGCTCGCTACCTGCTCGCCGACGCGGGGTGCCACCGGCTGGCAGCGGCCGACAGCTTGAGACCGCATCCCCCCGACGGGGGTCGTCCCTTTCCCGGGCCCCTTCCGGCCCAGATGACAGCGCGTCTCCCAGGTCGGCCGGGCGGGGCGACAGACGGAAAGTCAGCGAATCGTCAGCGAACGTCAGCCGCACCCGGTCGGCGTAGTCCTCGGGCGTGTGCGTGTACCGGTCCAGCGTCGTCGACGCCTTCTCGTGCCCCACCACCCGCCGCACCACGTTGACCGGCACCCCGTCCGTCACCAGCCACGTGATGTACGAGTGCCGCAGGTCGTGGAACCGCAGGCCGCCGACCGCCGAGGTCGCCGCGTGCGTCACCGCCGCCGTCTCCGTGGCGAACTCCGCCCGCTGCTCCCGGCCGCCCCGATCCGGCCACACCGCCAGCCACCGGCCCGGCGCCACCTGGGCGACCCGGCCGAGCAGGCCGGCCCGCACCAGCGACGGCAGCCACACCCGCCGCCGGAAGTTCGACCGCCGCTGCGGCCCGCCGTCCCGGTCGGCGAAGACCAACGCCCGGCCGTCCGGCGAGCCGGCCCCGCGCTGCCGCCGCAGCTCGTCGACGAGGAACGGCGGCATCGGCACCGCCCGCACGCCGGCCCGAGTCTTCGGGTACGCCCGCAGCACGATCCCGCCGTGGGTCTCCACCGCCACCTGGGCGACATGCAGCAGCCCTCGATCGAGGTCGACCGCCTCCCACGGCAGGCCCGCGCACTCACCCCAGCGCAGCCCCGCCCCGGCGGCGGCACACACGATCCCCCGGTGATCGGCCGGAACGGCAGGCAGCAGCCGGCCGAAGAACGCCTCCCGGCTGATGGTGCCAGCGCGAGCCTCACGCGCCCGGTTGTGCGGCACCCGCACGCCCTCGCACGGGTTGACCGCGATCAGCCGCGCCCGGATCGCTGTCTGCATGATCATCGACAGCATGCCGAGGTGCTTCGCCGTCGTCGAGGGCGCCAGGGTCCGGCCAAGGTTGGTCACCCACTCCTGCACTGCCAGGTAGTCGATCTTTGCCAACGGCCAGTCAGCCCACTGCGGAAGCAGATGCGCCCGCAGCATCGAATCCGTCCGCTCGGCCGTCCGCGCCTCCACCGACCGCCCGGCCAGCCAGCGCGTCACGAACTCCCCGAACCGCATGCGCCCCGCGTGCGGGTCGACATACGTGCCCCGGTTGATTGCGCCCTCCACCTCGGCCAGGAAGGCATTCGCCTCCTTCTTGGTGCGGAACGTCTTCGCCTTCTGCCGGTTGGCCGAGTCACGCCAGTTCGCCCGGTACGTCCCGGCCGGCGTCTTGCTCACGAAGCCCACGATCACCAGCCCCCGCGCGGCGCGTCGGTGCCCGTTGCCGAAAGCTCGCCGGAGGCACCGTCCAGCCAGGCGTGGAAACGGCTACGCGGCACCACCCAGCGCCGCCCCAGCCGCTCGGCGGGGATCTGCCCGGCCCGGACCAGGGCATAGGCCGAACTGACCGACAGCGACAGCATCACGGCCACTTCCTTGACCGTGTAGACGGCCCGGACCGGCCGAGGCGGGTAGTCGTCAGACGCGACTTCGCCAGCACGAGGCCCGGACTGCCGAGGCGCGAACGGCACGACGATGGACAAGAATTCCTCCCCAGGAGTTCAGGCCGCGAGCGCGGCGGGTTGTTCGGCTGCCGAAACGGCGGCGGCTGTTCGTAGCCCTGCGGTGTCTAGGTCTGCGCGCCAGCGGATGCGGGCGGATATCGCGCGCAGGAGGCGGTGTTCCAGTGGCGGCACGTCGGGGTCTTCGGGCCGGGCGAGTTCGAACCGGTACCGCTTCGATCCGTCTGCCTCGTCGGCGGCCTGGTCGTGCTCTTCGGTGTCGGCCATGCCGCCGGCGAGGATGGCGCGGACCCAGGCCCGGTTGTCGGCGCGGTGGTCGGCGAGGGTCTTGCCGGACCACTGTCGGGAGACGAGCACGCGGCGGCCGGTGAAGCCGAGGGTGGAGCGCTGGTGCACCTTCCCCGTGCACCGTCCGGGGGTCAAGCCCGCCTTGACCCCGTCCGGCTGGACGCCGTAGAGCAGCCAGTTGGCGCACGTCGGCGAGCACGGCAGGACGGACAGCTCTGCGTGCAGGCGGTCGAAGTGGGCCTTCTGCGCGTCGGAGCGCGGCTTGGCCTGGTCGGTCAAGTCCTTGGTGACGTACTTGGTCACGTACCGGATCGACCGCTCCGCATCCGTGGTGCCCTGCTCGATGCCGCGCGCGTCGATGCGGCCGAGTCGGGCGACATAGGCGGGGCGGCTGTCGGGCTCCTCCAGGGCGTCGAGCGCCTCTCCCCAGGTGGGCAGCGGCTCGCGGGTCTTCGGGTCGACGTACGCCTGTCGGTCGACGTCCCAGACCGGCGGCTTGTCGACCGGGTAGGTGAGGTCGTCGAAGGGCGGCCACCACACCTGGTGGTAGGTGGCCGCCGCGACCTGCTTAAGCAGCCGGCGCGGAAGCGTGCCCCGGATGGCGAAGTGCGCATGTGGGGCGAGTCGCCGTTGCAGCTCCACCGCTCCGGCGTATTGGATGTTCCAGCCGGCGGCGCGGCGGACGTTCTGCCACCACCGGTCGAGGACCCGGGCGAAGTGGATCGCGTCCAGGGCCGCGCGCCGGTAGTCGTAGCTCGTCGGGTCGACCGGGGTGCCGAGCACGTCATCGTTAGGGCCGTGCCGGGTGCCGCATTCGCAGGGGGCGACGTAGGCGCCGCGCCGTAGGTGGGAGTGCACCGGCCCGTGAGAGCCCAGGGTGAGGGTAACGAGCATCGACGGCCGGTGTGTCTTGCCGGCCCGGCCGGAGTAGGCGCGGCCGACCGTGCGCGGGTCGACGGGCAGCCGGGGCAGGTCCGGCGAATCCTGCCGCCGCCGAGTCGACCGCTTGCGGCGGGGTCGCTCGTCGCGCTCCTTGGGGGTGAGGTGACCGCGCAGGCTGGTTTCGGCGAGTGCTTCGTCCAGCTCGGCTATCGCGGCGTCGATCTCGGCCAGGTGCGCGGCCCGCTCGTCGGGGCTCATCGGCTGGTACTGGACGGCTTCGCGTTCGAATTCCAGGTGCGCCCGCACCCGGACGAGCGCGAGTACGTCTTCACCGGGCTTGTCGGGGCGGACGGCGGGTTCGTCGGCGAGGTGCCAGCCTTCGCGGATCTGCTGGATACGCAGCCGCTGGCCCCGCTCTGCGCACGGCTTGCACTTGACGGCGAGGGTCGCCCCGCAGGGGACTTCGACGACCTCGGTGAGGCCGGTGGCGGTGTCGGTGCGGCGCAGCGCGAGGGGGCGGACGCAGACGCCGTGTTGCTCGGCGAGCTGCTTGAGCGCGTCCTTTGCGAGGGGCTTACGCATCCGGTCCGCCCGCGACCCCGGCCGAGGCCGCTCGACACCGTCACCGGCAGGGGGCGTGGGGATGAGTGGCAGTTGGCTCACCGGTCACCCGCCAGGGTCTGCGGGGTGCCGTTGCGGGCCGTGAACGCTGCCGCCGGCACGGGCACCAGCCCCGGCCGCTGCACCGGCACCGTCTGCGGGACTTGTTCGGCGATCACCGGCGGGCGGTTGTCGACGGTCTCGACAGCGGCGGGCGAGTGATCCTCCATCGGGTCGTAGCCGGGCGGCACCTCACCCCAGCCGCTGGTGTCGGCCGGCTCGTCGACGGGCGCCGGAGCGGTGGGGGTGGTGGAGAAGACGAGCTTGGACAGGCCGAGGAACGCCAGGGCGGGGACGGCGGACAGCAGCCAGCCGGACAGGCTCGGTTTCGCCACCGCGAGCTGCGCCGCCAGGGACAGTGCGACGGCGCAGACGAGCAGGAACAGCGGGTAGCCGACCGGGCCGCCGGTGCGGCGTCGCTGGCGGATGGTCAGCAGCGCCGCCAGGGGCAGCAGTTCGGAGATGGCGGCATTGGCCCAGCCGAACCAGTCGCCGGTTCCGGTGGGGGAGTTGGCCATGGTCCAGTCGTGGACGTGGGTGAAGGACGCTGCTCCGGCCAGCCCGCCCACGGTCAGGACGATGAGCACCAGGACCACGCCTTCCACGCGTTCGGTGTCTGCCTTCACCGGGTCACCTCCTGCCCGTCGTTGTCGGTGTTGTCGCAGAGGCGGCGGTAGTCGCGGCCGAGCTGGCGGATGTCGTCGTCGGTGAGGTAGGCGAAGCGGACCCGGACCGGTTCGCGCACGCCGTCGAGTACGACGAACCCGACGCCAGGGGTGGATTCGGGGATGCGGTCGCAGAGGGCTCCCCGGTCGCGGGCGGCGTCGCCGAGGACCATGTCCACCTGCTCCGGCTCGGTCAGCCGCAGTCCAATGCGGGTGGGGAACAGGTCCCTAAACGGCAGCACGTCCTTGCGCGGGTCCTGCAACGCCGCCACCACATGCACCCCGACCGCACGACCCTGCGACAGCAGTAGCCCGAGGGACTCCTTGATCCGGTCACGGACCTTCCGATCGGTGATGTACGCGGTCAGCGCGGCCAGCTCGTCGACGACCAAAACGATCAGCGGCTCCTCCGGCGTCGGCACATGCTGACGGGTCACCCCACGCAGGCGAGCCGCCCGCAGCCGCATCCGCTTGACTGCCTCTTCCAGGACGCCGGCCATGCCGTCGGGGTCGTCGTAGGCGAACCGGGCGAACAGCGGCACCCCGGCCGCCAACTCCATCCCGCCCTTCGGGTCGAACGCCCACAGCTCCACCAACCCCGACCGGATACCGCCGGCCAGGGACCGGATCAGCGACCACAGCACCGATCCCTTGCCCGACCCCGTCGCCCCCGCGATCAGCACATGCGACCCGGCAAGCCGCAGCCGATACGGCTGCCCGTCCTCATCGACGCCGAGGGCGAGCCCGTCCAGGTCCGGCACCTCGGGCACCGGCAGCGGCGCCACGATCCCGGCGAGCGGGTCACGACGGACGAACCGCAGCACCACCCGATCCGGCCGGGCCGCCGAGCGGGCCTGCCCAGCACGGAGGCGGAAGGCGTAGGCGAGGCGTTCCGCGGCCTGCCCCCAGTCATCGGGGATCTGCCCCGGCAACATCCGCACCGTCACCTCATCGCCGTACCGATCACAGCGCACCCGCAGCAGCTGCGGCACGTACCGGTCACCGGCGAACGCCGTCGCCAGCCCGCAGGTGGCCATCACGGACGCCCACCGCCGCCGGTAGACGACCAGCGCCCGGACCCGGCTGACGAGCGGGTACCAGCCGAAGCGCAGCCACGACCCCGGATGCCACCGCCACCAGGCGGCACAGCCGGTGACGAGGGCGAGTACGACGCCGGCCAGGACCAGGCCGCCGAACTCGGCGCGCACCCACAGGACGAGCACGGCCGGTGCGGTAAGCCACCAGTACCGCACCGCCAGGACGGTCAACCGGAACAGGCCCCGGGCCAGCCACCAGAACACCAGCAGCCAGCCCGGAACCCGCCACGCGGGAAGACGCACGTTCATCGGCGCCACGGGGATCTTCTCCCCCGGAATGATGTTGATCAGAGGCACAGGTCACCGCCCCGATCCGGACGGGCCAGGGTCGAGATGCACGAGCGGCAGGACATCCGCCGCACGTCGAACCGGCGCGGCTTCACCCACCGGCAGCAGTGCGGACAGCGAATCGCACACACCCGGGCCGAAGCCGGCGACAGCCGCAGCGCCGACCGGAGCGTGGCCTCCACCTCCCGGTAGGCGTGCCGTAGGCCGACCAGGCGAGTACGGGACATCAGGACCACCGCCCCGACAAGCAGCGGCCACGCAAGGGGATCAGAGCAGGGGGAACTACCGTGGGCATCACGCCCTCCTTCATCAGGTGAGGGATGGGAGAGCGCGGGACGGGCCGGGACTCTTGGCGGGGAAACGACCCGCCCCGCGCGCCAAACGACAGCCGATCAGGCCGCCACCGAACCCGGCACGGTCGACGCCGGCCGGATCGCGGTAGCCCGCAGCGAGTACGCCATCCGCGAGCGACAGTCACCCGACGAGCGACCCGGCTTGCACCGCTGCGAATCCACATACGGGGTCAGGGTCAGGCCCTCGAACTCCACCGCAGGCGGGTAACCCGGCACGGTCGACGGCGGCGGCACCGGCTGCTGCCCGGCGACCACCTTGACCTTCACCTCGGTCGACCGACCGAACTTCCCGGCCTCCGGGTCCAGGTCCATCACCCGCACCACCCAGACCCGCTCGCCGGTCTCCTTGTCCCGCGCCTGGTTGTCCGCCTCACCCCGCCGCTCAAAATCGATCTGCGGCGACACCCCGAGGCACAGCGCCCCGGCGGGGAAGACGTACTCGGACGGGACCGGCACCTTCAACGTCATCGGAACCACTTGGGAAGCCTCCCAACCTCACCAGTCGTCTTCCTGACAACCGGTTGAGCTAACAAGCTACGTCAGCTTGTAAACACAAGCAAGGTTGAATGCGAGTCCGCTGCACAATGTGGAGAGCCGGCCCCGTGTTGCCAGGACCGGCATGGAGGGGGACGTGATGCCAACGCGGGAAACAGCCGAGCGCCTAACGCTGGTGGACACTGTTGACCGGTGGTTCCACCTGGAACAGCCAGTGTTTATCGAATCCGGGCAGACCTACTGGATCGACCGCACGACAAGCGAGCTGTGCGTCGATCGGGGAGACGGGCGAGTCACGCGGACTGCCGGTGAGATGTGCCGCTGCCGCCAGCGTGGTTGACGGCAGCGGATCAGGACAGCGCGTAGGTGTCCTCGATCTCGTGACGGCTGCCGGGCATGACCAGGACCGAGGTCATGATGGGGTCGCCGGACGCCTGGTGCACGGTGATGACGACGCTCATCACCGACTCGTCGGCCGGTACATCCAACGCCTCCGCTTCGACCTCGCTGACCCGGCGGGCGGTCATTCGCTCGGTGGCGTAGTCGGCCCGTAGGCCCTTGTGGCGGGCGATGAGGTCGAGCAGGCCGCCCGGGATCGGGTTCGGCTTCGTGATGTCGGTCCCGGCCGCGATGTCCACCGGTACGAACGTGGCCACCAGGTCTACCGGCCCCGTCTCGGAGATGGTCCGGCGGCGACGCTCGTAGATCGGCGTGCCCTCCGGTATCTGCAACTCCGCTGCGATACGTGGCGAGGCGAGCACCGGGCCGACGTGCAGGATCTCCGTCTCGCCGGTCTCGTCCAGCTCCACCGCGTCCCGCGCGTACTCCGGTGAGGTGCGGCCGGAGGCGGGCCGACCGCGTACGAAGCTGCCCTTGCCCTGTTGCGACTCGATCCAGCCGTCCTGTTTGAGGATGCCGAGCGCCTTGAGCACCGTCGGGCGGGAGACCCCGAACTCCGTACAGAGTTGGCTCTCCGAGGGCAGTGCCGCACCGGGCGCGTAGTCGCCGTCCTCGATGCGCTTCCGCAGCGTGTTCAACACGCGCAGGTATTTCGGCGTCGGAATCTCGTACGCCATCGCGGGCCACCCCACCTATGAACGCTGCATGAATCTCAGCAGCTTATGAGTTGTCTGCATGACAGAACAAATCAGCTCAGCCGTTCGGCGTCACATGCTCCACCGCTGCGGCCAACCACCCTGACCAGGACGACGGCGCTCCCACCGACTCCGGTCGGGACGCGCCCGGCCACCGGGCGCGGCAGGCAGCCGTACCGGTCGAACACCCGCAGCGCTGCCCGACGCTCCGCACACGGGCCCTCCTCACCGCAGGCGACGCAGCGCCCGTCCGCGCTCGACGGCGTGTGCTGGTCAAGCTGCGCCTGTGCCGCACGGAGTTGGTCGCGCACGGCGCCAGACAGGTAGATGCTCACCGAACCGCCCCATCGGCCGGGAGCTTGCTCGCGCGTACCAGGATCCGGGTCTGCGGGCCCCGGCGGCCGGACCGACCGACCCTGATCCCCTCGACCCAGATCCACTCATCATGCGGAGGACGGTGGGCCACCAGCCGAACCCCGGTCACCAACAACGTCACCGGCCCGTCCGACGGCAGGAGACGATCGGCTGCCTCGATCTTCAGCACCGCGCCGAGTCGTACCCGAACGTCAAACACCGCGTCTCCTCATCACCGGCGCCACGTTGCGAGGCGGCGCGCTTTCGGTCGTGCGGCGCTGGATCTGAAGGCCGACGATCTGCACGAAGACCTCCCGCCGCGCCAACGCCTTGCCGCTTAACGGGTCGATGGAGTAGCCGGTGAGCCACACCCAGCCGTGGTACGTCGGTTTGTCGCAGACCGAGGTGACCCGCAGGTACAGCGCTCGGTCGCCGCCGAACTGCACCGACGCCCGGCCGTCGATGAGCACCAGGTCACCTACTGACGGGACACCCGGCCGGCGTGGCGCCGGTGTGCGAAGCGCCGAGGCGGGCGGGCCATTCACGGGTCGTCGTTCGGATCGCGGTCCCACGCCAGCACCCACCCCGGGCCAGCCTCAGCAGGTCGCCGAGCGACCGGAACCCGCGCAGTCCAGGCAGGACCGCCGAGCCAGGGAACGACTCCGCTCCGACCCCCGCGCCATTCCCCGGATGGCGGCACGGGCAAGGGTGTACTTCCAGCCCGCGCCTGAGCAGGATTGGCAGTTGCTCGATACGTTCAGCCCCGTCATGCAGACAGGTTGTGGCACAAAGCGCCCAGCAGCCCGGAAAATCCTTCCGGGGTCGCAGCCGACCGAGGGGAGACAGTGAACCGATGCGCGGGATGACGAACACCCTCACCATCGGCGAACGTGTCGGCTGGTACCGCCGGCGGCGCGGCCTGTCCCAGGAGGTCCTGGCCGGACTCATCGGCCGTACCGCCGACTGGCTGGGCAAGATCGAGAACAACCGGATCGAGCTGGACCGGCTCTCCGTCATCAAGTCCCTGGCCGAAGTCCTGGACGTGTCCCTCGGCGACCTGCTCGGCGAACCCTCGCTGCTCGACTGGACCGGCGACAGTGGCACCGAGACCGTGCCCGCGCTGCGCGCCGCCCTGATGAACTACCGCGCTATTGCCCCGATCGGCGACGGCACGGACGCAGAGCCACCTAGCGTGGCAATGCTGAGGAAGGAGGTCGGTGCCCTCTGGGACGCATACCAAGACTCGCGGTTCGGGTACGTCACCGGCCGCCTGCCCGACCTGCTGCACCGCGCCCAGGCCGCCGCCGACCACCACGACGGCGACGACCAGGACCAGGCCCGCCGCCTGCTCGGCCTCGCGTACCAGTTGGCCGCGACCCAGCTCACCAAGCTCGGGGAGAGCGACCTCGCCTGGATCGCCGCCGACCGCGGCTTGGCCGCCGTCCGCCCCACCGGCGACCCGCTCGTCACCGGCTCCCTGTTCCGCTCGGTTGGCCACGCCCTGCACGCCACCGGCCGCTACGCCGAAGCTGTACGCCTCACCGAGGACGCCGCCGGCTACCTTGAGCCCCACCTCAAGCACGCCACACCAGCACTGCTCTCCGTCTACGGAACCCTCTTCCTGTCCGGCTCGATGGCCGCCGCCCGGTCCAACGACGCCGCCACCACCCGCACCTTCCTCGACGCCGCCGACCACGCCGCCAACCAGCTCGGAGCCGACGCCAACCACCTCTGGACCGCGTTCGGCCCCACCAACGTCGCCATCCACCGCGTCGCCACCGCCGCCGAGCTGGGCGACCTTCAAGTCGCCGTCGACCTCGGCCCGCGCGTCGACACCGCCGGCCTACCGATGGAACGTCGCGTACGGCACGCACTCGAAGTCGCCCGCGCCTACAGCTCCTGGAACCGCGTCGACGACGCCCAAGCCGTGCTGCTCGACGCGGAGAAGATGGCACCCGAACAGGTGCGACATCACTTCCTCAGCCGACAACTCGCCCTGACCTGGGTACGCCGTCAGCGCGGCAAGCCGCCGGCCGAGCTGGTCGACCTGGCTCGTCGGCTCAAGGTGCTTGACTGAACCCAGCCCATCTACGCTGCCCTGGTGACGGCCAACGAGATGCCACCCATGGCAACCCCACGCGTCGCCGCAGGCGCCCTCTTCTTCGACGGTGAGGGCCGAGTGCTCCTCGTACGCCCCAACTACAAGGGGCACTGGGACATCCCTGGCGGCTACGTCGAACCCGGCGAGTCACCCCGAGCGGCATGCGTGCGCGAGGTCCAAGAGGAACTTGGCCTCACGCCCACGCTCGGACCCATGCTGGTCGTTGACTGGGCACCCGCTGAGAACGAGGGCGACAAGCTCCTCTTCATCTTCGACGGCGGATCACTCGGAGCCGAGCAGGAGCGCGACATCCGCTTCGCCGACGGTGAACTCACCGAGTGGCGCTACGTGAGCGCCGAAGCCTTGGAGCAGCACGGGCCGTCCCGGCTCGCCCGTAGGATTCGCACTGCGATTGCAGCGCGCAGTAACGGCGTTTCCGCGTACGCCGAACACGGCAGCGCAATTTAGAGCAGAGTTTCGATACACGATCAAGGCGGCCCGCAAGGGGCCGCCGCCTGGGCGCGCGCCGGCCGCTGCCGCTGTCGCTCTGCGGCCGTCACGCCTGATGCCCGGCGGCTGGCGCGGACAGCGGGAAAGCCCGGAGGGCCGCCGCAGAACGACAGAGCGTCGACCGGTGGTGTGGTGGGCCGGCAGCCGGCCGGGCCGCGGCCAGGACCCGCGCGGCGTAGGGGAGGGGACGCCGGCCACGTCGGCGAGCTCGCGGCGGTCGCGGGGTTGCGGTTAGGGCGCCTCCGGCGGGGGCGCTCCGGCTCCAGGATGGCCGGGGACCGTCGGCGGGTCACGGTCCGTGGGTGGCTACGGTAGGCCATCCCGCCTGCCATCGACCCGGGCAAGCCGAGCAGAGCACCGCCCGACCCGCCAGCGTCCGTACGTGCGTCAAGGCCGTCTTGACGTGGCGGACCGGGCGGTGGCCCGCTCCACAGGAGTGCGGGTCGATGGCACACGGGATGGCAGGTAGCCACCGGTAGGGCGCTGCTGTGAGGGGTCGATTTCAGCGTGGCTACCAGAACCGCGAGCCAGGCACCGTCACCTGAACGGCTCGTCGAGGACCGGCCCTGCATGCACCGAGAGCAGCCGAATAGACCAGGTACAACGGGTCGACCGGCACGGAACCGATCCGTTAACATCGTTTTCCCTGAGTAGTAGGGCCATCACGCCACGTGATTCGGGTCTGGCCCTCGACGTCGCACCAGGTGGGAGTGTCTTTCGGGTGACCGACGCAACGAAGCAAGAGCCCACTCCCGGCCTTGGCAACCTCGCCACGATCGCCAATGTAACGAACGACCCCACCGGACTCGACACCTTCGCTCGCTACCTCTGGCAGGCAAAACAAGTAGTGCGACAGTGGCTGACCTGCTTGCGGGAACAAGACGGGCCCGCCTTCGCCGTCTGTGAGCAGATCGAGGACCTTGCTCTTGTCCACTCCGACAAGGTCCGCCTCATCCAGCTCAAGACCCGTGACAAGGGCTCCTGGAGCGTCGTCGCCATGTGCGAAAGCGGACTCGACGCGCTCGTTCGGTCGTACGTGAACGCGCGCAAAGCCAAGTGCCACGAACTCTACAGCTACGAACTCTGGCTTGAAGGAACGACGGCACCGAAGGCGGACACCGCTAGCTTCGTGCGTGACCCCACTACAGCAAGCAACGACGTCCGCGCTCGCCTCGTCGCACACGGCCTCATCAGAGCCTGGGTGGACGACTTCCTGCAGCGCCTAGTCATCGAGCCTGGACAGCCCACCCAGATGTACATCGACAAGGTGGCGATGTGGGAAATGTCAGCCCTGTGGCCCGCACTGTCTCATCAGGAAGTGCAGCACCTCTACGAACGGCTCCTCAGCGCCGCAAGCGCTGCACAAACTGGCGGTGCTGGTCAGCCGGCATCCATCCAGGCGATCTTGGCCGCAGCGCTTCCGCACGTGAGTTACGACCTCCCGCGTCCAGGAGAGCCCGGCTGGTCAGACATCGAGCCCATACACAACCAGACTCTCAGCCGCAGCATGCTCACATCACTCACTCCGCCCCTACCCGGCGAACGACAACACCAACTCCTCGCGCGCATGGCTAATGGATCTGCAACATCGCTGATGGAACTGAAGATGAGAGCTGCAGGTGCCAGCACAACGCTCATCGAAGATGTTCAGGAACTGCGAGCCACCATGGAAGTCGAGCGTCAACTCCTACTCGCCAGTCGCGACAATGCAGAGTCCGACCTAGAGGACCTAGCCCGTCGCGTGCTGCGGATGGCCCAAGCCACCTCTACTCGCATCAAGCTCTCTGCCGTTGGGAACCCCGTCGCTGCCGGCCGCCCCGCCGAAGCTATCGCCGCTGACTTACGTGCCCGCCCCCACGATCTCGCCCAATGCGACCGGCAACCCTTGCTCCATCAGGACGAAGAACTCATCTTCGGCTACCTCGGCCACCTATCCGACCTCTGCCGCTTCGACTGGGGTCTCTCGTGATTCCCAGCACGAGACCCGCGGCCCGCACCCCGCCTAGGCGCGGAGGACCGCCAGCGCTCCGCGCAGACCAATCACCGCGAGCCCGGTTCCGGCCCTCACGCGAAGCCGAGGCGCGAATCCTCCTGCTCATCGACGCCTTCAGCCGCAAAGCCCGAGGCCAATCCCGATACCTCGAAGGCCGCGTCAAGCTAGCCAAGCTTGACTTCTTGCTCCGCTACCCGCGCCATCTACGCCGCGTTCTGCTTTCCCAGGGCGTCAGCGCTGACAAGATCGAGCAGCTCGATCCCAACGAGGCGCCCCTCGACGCCCGCATGATGCGTTACCGCTACGGCCCATGGGACCCCTCCTACTACGCCGTCCTCGGATCCCTCATCGGCCGGGGCCTCGTCGTGGTAGCCCCCCTCGGCAACGGCTTCGGCTACCGCACCACCAACACCGGCGCGGACCTCGCAGCCAACCTGCGCGCCGACGGCAGCTTCGACGACATCAACCAGCGCCTAGCCCTCCTACGCCGCTACCTCGACAAGTCCGGAAACACGCTCAAGAGTTACCTGTACGAACTGCCCGAAATTGCCGACGCCGCATGGCACGAGGATCTGACGTGAGCCGACCTACCACGACCCCGCCAGAACCGGAAACCGAGCTCCAACCGGTTCATCCACACCGCCTCGAACTACTGCAGGTAGATCTTGTAGGTGGTGGCCGTGAAGTCACCTTCAACGCAGGCCTCAACCACATCGTCGGCGACATCACCACAGGCAAGACCACCTTCATCCGCCTGATCCGAGCGCTGCTCGGCACCATGCCCAAGGACCTACCACCCGAAGTCGACTACGTCGACGCCATCCGTGGGCACGTCATGCTCGGCGACCGCGCATGGAAGATCTATCGACCCCGAACCACTACCAGTGACGCACTCGTCGAGATCAGCGAAGACGAGAGCGAGCCAGGCCGTGAAGCCCTATCAGTACGGCTCCCCGTTGCCCGCTCGACTCACACCTACAGCACCTTTCTGCTCGACCGACTCAACATTCCAGAAATCAGCGTTCCTCAAGCCCGAACTGACCCCACCGGTGTTCAGAGCCCGGTCACCATGACCGACTGGCTTGGATACTGCATCATCACTGGCGACGAACTCGACACTGAGGTCTTCGGACACAAGCGCCACTTCCGCGACGTCAAACGCCGCTGGGTCTTCGAGATCGCCTACGGCTACTACGAACCCGAACTCGCCCGCCTCAACGCCCAGCTGCGTCACTTGCAACGACAGCTCGACTCCCTCGAACACGACGCTGAGGTCCGTGCCCAATTCCTCAAGGACACCCCCTTCGCGGACCTCGCCACCCTTGACTTGCAATTGGCGGCCAGCACGACAGAGCTCGACCACGTCATCGAACAACGCCGAGCTCTCGGAAGTGCAGTAACCTACGTCCCGGGCGTCCAGCAGGCGCGAGAAGATCTGCTCGCCGCACGCAGCCGTCGTGCCGACATCGCAGATCGCATGTCTCGGCTCCAGGCGCAAATCAAGGACCTCAGCGATCTGGTCAGGCAACTGAGTAGTCAGTCCGCCCGCCTCACTCGCGCTATCGTCGCCGGCGAGTGGCTTGTGGATTTCGACTTCGTGGTCTGTCCGCGTTGCGGCAACGATGTCGAACCAGCAAGGACCGATCCGCACCTGTGCTACCTATGCCTGCAACAGCCGCGGCCTGCGCCCTCCGAAGCCGAGCTGCTGAGCGAGCAGGACCGCATCGCGAGTCAGATCACCGAAACCAACGAGGTCCTCGAAGGACGTCAGCGCGCTCTCGACAGATTGGCGTACGAGGCAACCCGACTCGACCAGCTCATCGCCGAGCTGGCCGACGACCTCGACCAGCGCACCCAAGCGTTCGTTTCCGACCACGCTGCACAGATCGAGCATCAAGCCACCCGGCAAGCTCAGCTCGAGGCCGACATCAAGCGTCTCCGTGAATACGCCGACCTCCTACGACGGCACGAGCAACAACTTGCCAGCCGCGGTGAGCTTGAAGCTCAGCAAGAAGATCTCAGGCTTCGTATCTCTGAGCGTGAACTCTCTCGATACGATGCGGAAGAGAATGTTAAAGCCCTTGAGATACGGATGCTCGAGTACCTGCAGCAACTGCGCATCCCAGACCTCGGCCTAGAACTTACGGTTAAGATCAACCGAAAAACGTACCTGCCCGAGGTCTCCGGCCGCAGCTTCGACGAACTATCCAGTCAAGGCCTCAAGACACTTGTCAACATCGCACACGCGCTCGCTCACCACACCGTGGCGATCGACCGAAATCTTCCATTGCCTGGGCTTCTCATCCTGGATGGGATTTCAGCGAACAGCGGACAAGAGGGCTTGAGCTTCGACCGCATTCGTGACGCCTACCGACTCCTCAGTAAGGTAGCGGCTGACGACTCATATCGAGGCGCACTACAAATCATCGCGGTTGACAATGAGCTCTCTCGCGAAATTATCGTTGAACTCGTTGAACGTGTTGCCCTTGAGCTCACCCAAGAGGACCGTCTCATCCGAACTCCGAATCCGTCACCAAAATCCGAGCCGGACGACGTCGAGCCGTGAGCGATGGAGTCGGGGGCACACATGGGGCACAAGACATCGTGAAACGTCGGCAATCAGCGACGAACGACATGAGCCCAGGCGCGGGCTTGGCCAGGGTGCCGACCGTATCAACGCAGGTCACGCGACCGCCCGTCTAAGTTCCGCTTGAACGTCTGACACTGGGGCTGGGTAACCAACTGGGTGACGACGGGTGCGGGCACCGCCGGACGCCCGTGGACTGCGGCGGACCGTTCGGGCCGCACGAGGGCAGACGTTAGCGGCACGGTTCCTGCGGCCAGGCTGGGACTACTCGGGTAGTCCTGACTAGCGGTGACTATTCCTTTCAGCCTGGTTAGGTACCGATGGTACCGGCGCTGCCGCCTCGATCAGTGAGAGATTGAAATGCTTCCTGCAGCGATTGAATAGCGCCAGAGAATAGGACATCAATGCCTGGTTGTATCGCTCAAACCTTTCGGCATCAATGCGTAGTTTGTCGCCTGGCTGGTAGTCGAGCCAAGGGCATGAGTCCGTAAACTTTCTGTCGCAAATCCCGGCCCGATGGGCGAGAATGTTACGGCTTTGCCACATCTCGAATATCGTCTTCCGAACATCGGCGTCAACAGCACCATCTAGTCCAACCGCCTCAAGGAGCCGTTCGAATCGAGTAACGCCGCTGGCAAGCTCTGTCCGCAAGTCGCGCTGCGCCTCGGATATCAGTAGCCGAATCCGATCATCTTCGGACAGTCGAGTGAACTCAGCGAGCGGAATGCGAACTTTCGAAAACGCGGCTCTCTCCAGCACCTCCGGTACGGCTTTCATCCATGCGCCCGCAAGGTCCTCGACCATTGCTTCCAGCGCCGACCATAGGCCGAGTAGGCAGTGCGCGTACATTAGATGACTGCCGGAAACTTCGATTTTTAGCGCTATATCCGCTCGCCTTCGCGCTATCGTCAACGCATCTGGTGTCGGATTTGTTATCTCCAATAGTTGAGGGAACTTCTTGGCGTGACCAAGTCCACTTAAATGCATCTCGATCAACGCATCTACCTCGATGCCGTAGTCGATGAATCGCAAAATTGCTTCCGCCCAAGGTTCCACCGCTGAATCTTGTGCAGTACTTGCCTCCGAGGAAGCATCGTGTGGCGACATGGCATTAATCCTAGATGAAGACAGGTCTATCCCGGAGCACCCAACGGACCTGTTGTTCGCCGAGTCGCGTGTCAGACTCCTCTAGCGGGGGACTCGGCCGGCCCTTTTCCTCGGCGTGACCGCCGGCCGAGTGGCACGCGCTGGTCAAGATGCGCAGGAGCGCCACGCCGAGGGCAAGCGGGCGGTCGGGACCGAACATGGCCCACGTGGCGAGGGCCGCCGGAACGCGGCGAGCGGGTTGCGTCCGTGCCCGTTACGTGCCCCGATCTCGCAGTCGCCGACGGGTAACCAAGGTCAAGGCCTGACGGTCGGCGGCATACCTGGCCAGCGGTAACCGGCAGGTGGCGAGGGCTATTCGGCTTGCCGCGCCGAGAATTCCTAAACCGTGTGTCGCAGGCGAGCAGCCAACGGAGCAGCCAAGCCGGCGATCAACGGCGGACAGCGGCGGACCGCAGGCACCGGTGGACGAGGACCAGGACCACGCCGACCAGCAGACCGCGACCGACTCGTAATGCGCAGATCATGGCAGGGTCTACACCCGGCGTTGCCGAATCAGTCTCTTTAGGATCAAGGCGGCCCGCAAGCGGGCCGCGCCGGCCCGCCCCGGCCTGCTGGCGGCCTCCGGCCGGCATCGGCCGAACGGGCCGGCTTCGATCCGCCTGGGTGACTCGACCGCGGCTTCTGCCATCATCCGGCGATGGAGATCTGGTCTCATGGCACCGAGCTGTACGAGGTGAACTCGTACTACAGCGTGCCCGACGACGCCTGGCAGTACGAGCTGACCGGCATGTCGCCGGCAGGCGGACATCTCTCCGTCGTCATCCCTGACGCAACCCCGGATGACGGCCCGTTCACACCGCAGCCAGCACATCGCGTGCTGGTGCAGGTCGGTGACAGACAGATTCCCTGGCCGATCTTCCGACGCTTCATCGACCTGGTCGAGTCGTCCGGTGACCTCGCTGAGGCCGACAATGACGAGCCGCACACCAGCGGCCGAGACGATCGCGGGACTGGCTGAGCGACGGTCAACTTGGGGCGATCGGCTGCCGCGCCGCTTCGCGGCTTGCCATCGGAATCCGGGATCCAGGTGCGCGGAGAGCCGGCGACACGTCAAGCCGCCCCCGGCCCGAAGGCCGGGGGCGGTAAGCCGTACTCCGCCGGATAACCGCACACCATTGGCGCCGTGCCAGCCGCATGCCAGTAGCTGGTGTCCCTGGCGGTCAGCAGCGGTCGTGATCGGGCGACATGACACCGCCGTTGACCAGGCGTTCCGGATAGATCAGGTCGGCCGAGAACGATCTTCCAAACTGGCGGTACCGATGCGCGACGTGTACGTACCATGTCGGCCATGATCGTGGCGGAACTCCAGGAGTGGTTGTCGCAGCAGAACCCTCGCTCACCCGTCTGCGTTATGGGCATTGCTGACTGCGGCGCATCGGTGCAGGAGTGGGGCATCAACCTCGGCACAGGGCAGGGGCCAAGCGACGACGTCGATGAGGTCATCATCTCGTGGGCCCATTCGCCGGAAGCCGAAGCCCGCTACGAAACGCAGAAGCACTGAGGTCGTACCACCATAGGTGCAGCCGAGCTGACCGAGGCAGACAGTCAGCGGATCGTCAGCGAACGCCATACCGCGTGGTCCGGCTCGATCATGCTCGACGGCACGACCGATGCGTCTGACCACGCGGTACGGCACTTGATCACACTCGCTGCTACGTCAGGTCACTTTCCCCCCGACGGGGGTCGTCCCTTTCCGGACTCCGCAGGTGGACGGGCCGTCGCCGCCTTACCTGACCACGGCCTTCTTGATCTCCCGGGCCGGGAGGAAGCAGACCAGCCCTCGGCCATCGCCGTCGGTCACCACCCACGGGTGGCCCACGTAGGTCTGCTGCCGGTAGCCCTGACCCGGTTGCAGCACCGCGTACCGCTGCCGTTGGCCCCCGTAGTCCAGCCAGTGGACGACGACGAGCGTGCCACGGGTGTTGACGAAGTCGACGAAGGTCTCCGGCCCACCGCTGCTCGACCGCAGCGACGGCTCCTGGGACGGGGGCAGCGGCTCCAGCTCATCCGGGCGGGACTGGTCGGAGCCGGGGGGCCTCGGCGGCGTGGTCGACGGTCTCGGGCGGGTGGTCGTACCCGTGGTGGGTCGGTGGCTGGGCGACGCCGCGCGGGTCGGGGAGGGCAGCGACGCCCGGGTGGAGAGCGACACCGGCGCCGGCGAGTAGGTCCAGCTCGGCGTGGCGCTCACCGGCTCGGTCCCGTCCGCCTGTCCGGCGCCGGTCGGCAGGACGGCCACGGGCCTGTCCTCCGGCCGGGGCGAGGTGGACCAGAACGGCGACAGCGCGAACACCAGCGTGGCGATCACGCCGACCGCGACGCAGCCGAGGACCAGGGTGCGGGTGGGACCGCCGGGGCCGTGCGGGGACGCGGGCGGTGCGGCCGTCGGCCGGGCGCCGGCCCGCGGCGGTGGCGGCTCGGCCCGGTGCTGCGCGTCGTGGGCCCGGCCCTCGGGACGCCTCGGACCGGGTGGTGCCTGCCGGCGCGACTCGGGCAGCCAGCCGCCGATCCGCAGGGTGGCGTCGGTGCGGGGCACATCGTCGGGTGATTCGGGCATGGCCCCGTTTCCGAGAACGCGGGAGCCACCTCCAGCGGTGGCACGGGCCACGATTATCGGCGTACGGGGCTCCCCGCCGTCAATGGTTCAGAGGGTGGAAAACGGGACGTTCTTTCGCCGCCCGTTCTGTCGGGCGGGCACGACGAGAGGGAATTCCGAATGGTCGATCGGGCAGACCATTCGCCACGCCGTCGGCACGTGTAACGGAATTCGGATCCCGGACGCTGATATGGATTCTCCGTCACGCTTCGTGTCCGCCGGCCCATAGCAGATCGTCGTCCGGTACGGCGGTCGTCCACAGGCCCCGCCGTCGTCCACAGGTGACGGCGGACGGCCGGCGGTGCTCGTGCCATCGGAGCAGGGTCTCGGTCAGCACCCCCGAGCCCGACCGCTGGAGGCCGTGATGCCCCGTACCTCCCTCCCGCCCCACCGGCGGCTGCCGCTGCTGGTCACCTCCGACGGCGACCTCCTCGACGAACTGCTCCGGCTCGCCGCAGCCGGCGGCACCGAGGTCGAGCTGGCCGCCGACCCGGCCGCCGCCCGGGCCCGCTGGCTACCCGCCCCGCTGGTGCTCGTCGGCCGGGACCAGGCACAGGCGTGCCTGCGTGCCCGGCTGCCCCGGCGGCCGCGCATGGTGCTGGTCGGGCGCGCCGGGGAGTTGGACCCCGGCTGGGAGGTCGCCGAGCTGATCGGCGCCGAGCACGTCGCCACCCTCCCCGCCGCCGAGCCCTGGCTGGTCGACCGGTTCACCGAGTGCGGCTCCGACCGACCGGCCGGCGGGGCGGCGCGTACCGTCGCGGTGCTCGGCGGTCGGGGCGGCGCCGGGGCCAGCGTCCTCGCCGGCGGCCTCGCCGTCACCGCCGCCCGCGCCCGGCTGCGCACCCTCCTCGTCGACGCCGATCCGCTCGGCGGTGGGCTCGACCTGGTGCTCGGCTGGGAGGAACTCGACGGCCTCCGCTGGCCGGCACTCACCGACGCCGACGGGCGGGTCGACGCCCCCGCGCTGGTCCGGGCCCTGCCCAGCCGGGGAGACCTGGTGGTCCTCTCGTGGGACCGGGGTGACCTGCTCGCCCTGCCCGCCCAGGCGATGGCCGCCACGGTGGACGCCGCCCGTCGAGGGCGGGACTTCGTCGTGGTCGACGTGCCCCGTCAGCTCGACGACGCCGCCGTCGTCGCGTTGCAGGCGGCCGACCAGGCGTACGTTGTCGTACCGGCCGAGCTGCGGGCCACCGCGTCGGCGGCCCGGGTGGTCGCCGCGGCCGCGCCGCACTGCGCGGCGCTCGGAGTGATCGTGCGCGGCCCCGCCCCCGGCCGGTTGAAGGCCGTCGAGGTCGCTCGCGCCCTGGGCCTGCCGCTCGCCGGCACCCTCCGACCCGAGCCCGCGCTGTGCCGGGGGCTCGAACGCGGCGAGGCCCCCGCCGCAGCCGGGCGTGGACCGCTGGCGACCCTGTGCCGACGCCTCGTCGGCGAACTGACCGGGCTGCCCGTGCCGGGTGCGGCGTGAGCGCCCACTCCGAGGACCTGTCGGCCCGGGTCCGGCAGCGCATCGCCGGCTCGGCCGTTCCGGTCACGCCGGCCGCGATCGTCTCCGCCGTACGCGCCGAGCCCACCGCCGCCGTGCTCGGTGACACCGCGGTGCTGCGGATGGCCGACCGGGTGCACGACGACCTCGTCGGCGCCGGGCCGCTCGCTCCGCTGCTGGCCGACCCGCAGGTCACCGACGTCCTGGTCAACGGCACGCGGGTCTGGGTGGACCGGGGCGAAGGGCTGCGCCAGGTGGCGGTGCCGGTCGGCTCCGTCGACGACGTACGACGGTTGGCGCAGCGGCTCACCGCGGCGGCCGGCCGCCGGTTGGACGACGGCTGCCCGTACGCCGACGCGCGGCTGCCCGACGGCACCCGGTTGCACGCGGTGCTGCCACCGGTGGCGACCGACGGTCCCTACCTGTCCCTGCGCACCTTCCGGCAGCGCCCGTTCACCCTCGACGAGTTGGTCCGTCAGGGCACCGTGCCGCGCCCCGTCGCCCCGGTGCTGGCCGCGGTGGTGGCCGCCCGCCTGGCGTACCTGGTCACCGGCGGCACCGGCTCCGGCAAGACCACCCTGCTCAACACCCTGCTCGGGCTGGTGCCGGCGACCGAGCGGATCGTGCTGGTGGAGGACGCTGCCGAGCTGCACCCGGTGCACCCGCACGTGGTGGGCCTGCAGGCGCGGACGGCCAACGTGGAGGGATCCGGGGCGGTCGGGCTGAGCGACCTCGTCCGGCAGGCGCTGCGGATGCGTCCCGACCGGCTGGTGGTGGGCGAGTGCCGGGGCGCGGAGGTGGTGGACCTGCTCGCCGCACTCAACACCGGCCACGATGGCGGGGCGGGCACGCTGCACGCCAACACCCCGGCGGACGTACCGGCCCGGCTGGAGGCGCTCGGGTTGCTCGGCGGTCTGCCCCGGGCGGCGCTGCACGCCCAGGTGGCCGCGGCGCTCCAGGTGCTGCTCCAGGTACGCCGTGGGTCCCGAGGCCGGGTGCTGGAGTCGATCTGCCTGCTGCTCCCCGAAGGGCCCGAACGGCTGGTCACCGTGGTCCCGGTCTGGATCCGGAGCCGAGGGCTCGGGCTGGCCGGTCGGGCGCTCGCCACCCTGCTGCGGGACCGGGGCGTGGCGGTGCCGCCGATCCTCTGCGAGCCGTGGCCTGGATCGGCGGGTCCGGCATGACGTCGGCGATCTGGACGGTGGCGGCGCTCCTGGCCGCCGCGGCGGTGGTGGTCGCCTGGCCGGCCCGCCGGATCCGACGCCGCCATCGGGCGTTGCTCGGTGCCGGCGTGTCCGCCCGTCACGCCCCGCTCGCCCCTTCCGCACCGACGTCGCCGTCCGCCCTGTCGCCGTCCGCGCCGTCCGCGCTGTCGCCGTCCGCGCCGATGTCGGCCTCGTCGTCCGCGCCGATGTCGGCCTCGTCGTCCGCGCCGATGTCGGCCTCGTCGTCCGCGTCGCTGCTGGCCTGGCCGTCCGCGTCGTCGCCGTCGTTGTCCGTGCCGTCCGCGCCCGTGTCCGCGCCGGTGCCGTCGATCTCCGCGTCCGCACCGCCGGAGTCCTTGACCGTGCCGATGCCGTCCTCCGCGACCGTGGCTGCTGGGCCGCCCCGGTCGGGAGGCCACCCCTCGTCGTCGCGCCCACCGGGGCGGCGGGACTCCCGTCGTCCACCGTGGGTGCCGGAGCCTGCCGCGGTGGACGGCGCGTCCCCGGCGTCCGGCCGCGCTCCGGCGATACGCCGTCGGGCCGGTGACGCGACCGTCCCTCACCGGTCCGGCGCGGCGGTCACCACCACGGCGTCGTCCGGATCGACCGCGACTGCCCCCGCCCCGCCGCTCGGCGCCGTCCTGCGCCCGTCGAGCCTCGCCCCAGGCTGGCGGCTGCCGGCCCACCGGGGCCGGATGATGCTGCTGGCCGGCGTGCTCGGCGCGGCTGTCGGTGGCGTCACGGCCGGTCCGGTCGCCGGGCTGCTGCTCGCCGGGTACGCGGTGCTGGGTGCCCGAGCAGTCCACCGGGGCCGGACGGGACGGCACACCACTCAGCAGCGCCGCCGCCGGTTGGACCAGCTCAGCGCCCTCGCCGCCGACCTGCGGGCCGGTCTGCCCGTCCCGGAGCCGGACGGCGACCCGGACCGGCTCGGCCGGCTGACCCGGGCCGCCGTACGGCTCGCCGACCGGACCGGCGCGCCCCTGGCGGAACTCCTCGAACGCGTCGAGGCCGATGCCCGGGCGTACGACCGGGGGCTCGCTGCCGCTGCCGCGCAGGCCGCCGGCGCGCGGGCCACCGCGCTGCTGCTGGCCGCCCTTCCGCTCGGCGGGATCGGGCTCGGCTACGGCATCGGCGCAGATCCGCTGGCGGTGCTGCTGCACACCCCCGTCGGGGCGGTCAGCGCGGTCACCGCGATGGCCCTTCAGATCGTTGGCCTGCTCTGGACCGAGCGGCTGGGCCGGCTTCCGGACGGGGACGACTGATGGGTCCGGCTGTCGCGGGCGCGTTGCTGTTCGTGGCGTTGGTGGTGGCCGTACGCCCGGCGGCGTCCCCGCCGGTCCGCCGGCTGCGGCTGCTGGGTGCCGGCACCCCGCGCGCCTCCGACCGGGCCGAGGACGGGGCGGAGCGTTCGGTGGGAGCGCCGGCCGGACGGAGTCGCCCGTCCTGGTGGCCCGACCCGGTACGCCTCGGCGCAGGGCTGGCCGGGGTGGCGGTCGCGGTGCTGCTCGGCGGTGTGCCCGGGTGCCTCGCGGGAGTGATGGCCGCGCTCGTGGCGGACCGGCTGCTGCGGCGGATCGAGACCCGGGCCACCCGCGACCGCCGGCTGCGGGAGGCCGGTGATCTTCCGCTCGCTGCCGACCTGCTGGCCATGGCGCTACGGGCCGGCGCACCGGTGGACCGCTCGGTGCTGGCCGTCGCCGACGCGCTCGGCGGGCCACTGGCCGAGCGTCTCGGTCGGGTCGGCCGGACGCTGCTGCTCGGCGGCGGCCCGGAGGAGGCATGGGCCCATCTGACCCCGGTGCCCGGCGCGGAGCGTCTCGTCGCCGCAGCCCTGCGGTCCTCGCGGAGCGGCGCCGCGCTCGCCGGTGCGCTGACCCGGGTCGCCGACGACCTTCGGGCCGACCGGTCCACCGCCGCCGAGGCGTCCGCCCGCCGTGCCGGGGTGCTCATCGTGCTGCCGCTGGGGCTCTGCTTCCTGCCGGCCTTCATTCTCGCCGGCCTGGTGCCGGTGATCGTCGCCGTCCTCGGCGATGTGCTCTGACAACCATCGAGAAAGGACAGACAGTGCGCACACTCCGTACCCGAATCCGGACCCGGCTGCGCGGGGACGCCGGGATGAACACCGCCGAGTACGCCGTCGGCACCCTCGCCGCGGTGGCCTTCGCCGGCATCCTGCTCAAGGTGCTCACCTCCGGCAACGTGCAGTCCGCGTTGACCGCGGTGATCGACCGGGCCCTGAAGTGAGCCCGCGTCGGCGGGCCGGCCGCGACCGGGGCTCGTTCACCGCCGAACTGGCGGCCGGCCTGCCGGCGCTGCTCCTGCTCCTGCTGACCGGGGTGACGGCGGTCGAGGCCGTCACCACGAGGGCCGCCTGTCTGGACGCGGCCCGGGAAGCGGCGCTCGCCGCCGCCCGGGGCGCGGACGGCGTGGCCGCCGGTACGCGGATCGCTCCGCCCGCCGCGACGGTCTCGGTGTCGGTCGAGGGAGACCGGGTCACCGCGACGGTGCGGGCCCCGGTACGCGCCCTCGGCGCCCGGCTGCCGCAGCTCACCGTCGAGGCCACCGCGGTGGCCGCCGTCGAACCGGGATCCCCGGCGGCCGAGCCGTGACGGTGGATCAGTCCGGTGCACGGACGCCCAGGGGTCGCTCCGGCACGTGCCCGCCGGCCGGCTGCGGTGGATGCCCGTCGAGGTCACCGCGCCCCGGCCGGATCCGAGCCGATCGGTGTCGTCCCGACCGGGGTGGCGCGACGGTGTGCCTGCTCGTCGTCGGCCTGGTGTTCGTGCTGGTGGGTGTCTTCGGCGCGGCGATCGGCAGTGCCCGGGTGGCGCGGCACCAGGCCCGGGCCGCCGCCGACTTCGCGGCGCTCGCCGCGGCCGGGCTGGCGTTGCGGGGTGACGCGGCGGCCTGTGGCGCGGCGGACGACCTGGCCGCCGCCAACGGTGCCCGACTGACCGGGTGCCGACTGGACGGGCTCGACGCGCTGGTGACGGTGCAGGTGCCGGTGACGCCGCTGCCGGGGTTCCACCGGGCGGCCACCGCCACCGCCCGCGCCGGCCCCGTCCGTGACTGACACCGCCCTCGGGTGCGGAAGCCGGCCGGGGTGCGCGTCGTACGGCACGCACCCCGGCCGGCGGGTGGGTCAGCGCCCCTGGAGCGCGTCCAGCCCGATCGCCATCGCGATCACCAGGCGACGGTCGATCTGCGGGTTCTGCACCTCGACGACGTACCGGTCGCGCAGGCCCCACTTCTTGATCACCGAGAAGACCGGCTGGCCGTTGGCGACGAAGTCGAAGTGGTACGGCAGCCAGGAGAGCGAGTCGACGAACCTGCGCAGCAGCGCCACCGGCATGCTCCGCTCCTGCCCGGTGACCTGCGGCAGGCCGGGCTGCTCGACATGCCAGGTGGAGCGCAGCAGCGACTGGGCGAAGTCCTTGCGGAACAGCCCGATCGGGGTGCCGGCGTGGTCGGTGACGTCGTACGTGGCGCCGAGGTCGAGCCGCTGCCGGGCCTTGAAGCCGAGCAGGGCCTGCTGCTTGGAGTCGTCGGTGTAGATGGTCACCTGCTCCTTGAAGGCGAGCCGCTTCTGCTGCGCGAACGCCAGCAGCTCCCCCTCGGTGCCGTCGGGCGCCACCGCGTGGACCTGGTACTGGTTGACCATCATCCGGATCCGCTGCCGGATGTGGAACTGGTGCTGGGCCTGCAAACTGTCGAGCTGCATGAAGATCTCCTCCGAAGGGTGCGCCGGAGTCTCGCACAATCCGCTGGTCAGCGCCCTCCTTCAAGGGTCGACTTCATCGCCCAGGTGTTGAGCACCTGGTGGATGCTGCGCAGGCGCTCGTTGATCTGTTCCAGCCGCTCCGCCTGGGCGAGGGTGGCCAGCGCGGAGCCCAGGGCGATCTGCTGGTCGGGGGTGAGTTTGTCCTGGTCGATCGTGTAGAGCAGGTCGACGGTCTCGGCGATCGTGTCGGCCACGGCTCCTCCTCGACAAAGAAGAACGGCAGGGTCGGCTGGTCGGTCGGGTGCCTCCGTACCGGGCGGACCGATCGATGGAAGCGCTCCCACAGACCCATTGCCCACATGCCGCGCCGCTCATGCACACATCCCACAACCTGGTCCGACGGCCGTGGGTCACCCCGCCGGGTCGATCACCCGCTGCCCACTCACGGACGCCGCGCCGCGCACAGACGCCGCCACTCCGGCCGCCTCACTGCTCTGGGGGCGACCTACTGCGGCGGCAGGCCCCCACTGCCGGCCGGCCGCGCGTGCGGCAGACCACCCACACCACCGGGGCGCGTCACGCAACCGAGCCGCTTCGGCGCAGACGACCGCCCCGACCTGAGGCACGGCAGGGCTACTGCGCCCCCTGCCGAGGCACCTTCGGCCCCGAGCCGCTGCCCGCGTCTCGACTCGAACCGCTGCCCGCGTCACGCCCCGCGTCGCCGGCCGGCACCGACCCGTCGGCCGCCGTCGACCTGGCGGCCGCCGTCGACCTGCTGGCCGGCATCGCCCCGCCGGCCGTCGACCCCGCCCCCGGACCACCCCCGGGCGGCACCCCGTTCGTGGCGTCACCGGATGGCGAGGCCACGGGCGTCGGGTCGTCCTCGGGCGGGGCGGGGAGGTGGGCGAGCACCACCTCGAGGACCCGGACGGCGTCCGGCTTGGACAGTGGGTTGTTGCCGTTGCCGCACTTCGGGGACTGCACGCAGGACGGGCAGCCGGACTCGCAGCCGCACTCGGCGATCGCGTCCCGGGTGGCGCGCAGCCAGGCCGCCGCCGTCCCGTACGCGCGCTCGGCGAAGCCGGCCCCGCCGGGGTGACCGTCGTAGACGAAGACGGTCGGGGCCTCGGTGTCCGGGTGCGCGGCTGTCGACAGGCCGCCGATGTCCCAGCGGTCGCAGGTCGCCATCAGCGGCAGCAGCCCGATCGCGGCGTGCTCGGCGGCGTGCAGCGCGCCCGGGATGTCGGCCGCCTCGACGCCGGCCAGGGCCAGCGACTGTGGCGACACGGTGAACCAGACCGCGACGGTGCGCAGTTCCCGGGCGGGCAGGTCCAGCGGCCGGGTGTCGATCACCTCGCCGGAGGCGATCCGCCGGCGCTGGTACGACACCACCTGGCTGGTCACGTCCACCTCGCCGAGGAAGAGCCCGACCGGTCCGGCGTCCACGTACGACCGGACCGACGCCACCGAGAGCGAGGTGACGTCCCGGGCGTGGGTGGACCAGTCCGGCTCCTCGGCGTGCACCAGCGCGCAGCCGTCGGCCAGGTCGAGCGAGTCGACCACGTACGAGACGCCTTGGTGCAGGTAGACCGCGCCGGGATGGATGAGGAAGTGCGACGAGCCGCCGTCCACGGTGCCGAGCAGTCGCCCGGTGGCCGCCTCGACCACGCAGACCGGCGCCCCGTCCTCACCGCGCAGGTCGACCTCGGGGCGCTCCCGGTGCCGCCAGTACCAGCCGGTCGGGCGTTGCCGCAGGGCGCCCGCCTCGACCAGCGAGTCCACCGCCTCCTTCGCGCCGTCGCCGAAGAGTTCCAGGTCGGCGGGGGTGAGTGGGGCCTCGGACGCGGCGCAGGCCAACTGCGGGGCGAGCACGTACGGATTGGCCGGGTCGAGCACGGTCGCCTCGACGGGCCGCCCGAACAGCGCCTCGGGGTGGTGCACCAGATAGGTGTCGAGCGGGTCGTCCCGGGCGACCAGCACGGCGAGGGCCTCGTCGCCGGAGCGGCCAGCCCGGCCGGCCTGCTGCCACAGCGAGGCCCGGGTGCCGGGCCAGCCGCAGATCAGCACCGCGTCCAACCCGACCAGGTCGACGCCGAGTTCCAGCGCGTTGGTGCTGGCGAGCCCGAGCAGGTCGCCGTGCAGCAGCGCCCGTTCCAGTTCCCGCCGCTCCTCGCGCAGGTAGCCGGCGCGGTAGGCGGCCACCCGGTCGCCCAGCCCTGGCACCGCCTCGTCCAGCGCCCGTCGGGCGTTGGCGGCCACCACCTCGGCGCCGCGCCGGGAACGGACGAAGGCGAGTGTGCGTACCCCCTCGGCGACCGTGTCGGCGAGCAGGTCGGCGGTCTCCCGCAGCGCCGACCGGCGGACCTGGCGCAGGTCGGCGTCGCTGCCGGCGGCGTCGGCGGAGGGCAGCAGCGGCGGCTCCCAGAGCGCGAAGGTCACCCCGCCGCGCGGCGAGGTGTCCTCGGTGACGGCGGTGACGGGCAGGCCGGTGAGCCGGCCGGCCGCCGCCGCCGGGTCACCCGACGTCGCCGAGGCCAGGACGAAGACCGGGGTACGCCCGTACTTCGCGCACTGCCGCCGCAGCCGGCGCAGCACGTGCGCGACGTGGGAGCCGAAGACACCCCGGTAGGTGTGGCACTCGTCGATCACCACGTACGCCAGCCGGCGCAGGAAGCCGGACCAGTGCGCGTGCCCGGGGAGGATGCCGTGGTGCAGCATGTCCGGGTTGGTCAGCACGAACCGGGAGTGCCGGCGGATCCACTCCCGTTCGGTGCGCGGGGTGTCCCCGTCGTAGGTGGCGGGGCGTACCCCGTCGAGTTCCAGGCCGGCGACGGCGCGCAGCTGGTCGGCGGCGAGCGCCTTGGTCGGCGCCAGGTAGAGCACGGTGGCCCGCGGGTCGGCGAGCAGGGTGGACAGGGCCGGGAGCTGGTACGCCAGGGACTTGCCGGACGCCGTCCCGGTGGCCACCACCACGTTCCTGCCGGCGTACGCCAGCTCGGCGGCCTCGGCCTGGTGCCGCCACGGGGCGACGACGCCGCGCCCGGCGAGCGCCGCCCGCAGCTCCTCGGGGACCCACCCGGGCCAGTCGGCCGGCTGCCCGGGGCGGGCCGGCACCCGCTCGACGTGGGTGACCGGGTCGGTGCCGTGGTGGCGGGCGCGCAACCGGCGCAGCAGGTCGCCGGGCGCCGCCGTCAGCGGTCGACCGGAGCCCGGACCTGCGGATACGGTGGCTGCGGGATTCACGTCCTGCACTTTCGCACTGGTGTTCGGGTGGTGAACGACCGGGGGCGTGGGTAAGGAGGAGCCGCCGCCGGTGACCGGAGGTCACTGTGGCGGGGATGGTTAGATGCCCAGGAGAGTTTACGGCTCTCGGAGGAGGGACTGATGGAGCTGTCGCTGGCGACCCGCACCGTGGGGGAGCACACGGTGCTCGAGGTCGGCGGTGAGGTGGACGTCTACACCGCACCCCGGTTGCGCGAACGGCTCCTGGAGTTGATCGACGGTGGGGTCCGGCAGGTGATCGTCGATCTCGGCCGGGTGGACTTCCTCGACTCGACCGGCCTCGGCGTGCTGGTCGGCGCCCTCAAGCGGCTGCGCGCGGCGGGTGGCTCCTTCGCCCTGGTCTGCGACAAGGAGCCGCTGCTCAAGATCTTCCGGATCACCGCGCTGGACCAGGTCTTCCCGCTGCACCCCACGGTCGAGGCGGCGATCGCGGCGGATCCGACCGGCGCCGGCGCGTGATGGCGACGGTCCGGCTCTCCTTCTCTCCCGCCCCGGTGCACGTGCGTACCGCCCGCCTGGTCGGCGTCGCGGTGGCCCGCCGGGCCGGAGTCCGCGAGGACCTGCTCGACGAGGTGCGGCTGGCCATCGGTGAGGCGTGCACCCGGGCCGTCGCCCTGCACCGGCAGTACGGGCTGCCGGACCCGGTGCTGGTGGAGATGTCCGACTCGGGGGCGTACCAGGTGCGGGTGGTCGACCGGGCGCCGATCGAGGCGGGTATCGGCCTGGCCGCGTTGAACGCCGACGAGTTGGCCAACGAGTCGCTCACCGACGAGGCGCTCACCACCGGCGTGGGCTTCGCCCTGCTCGCCGGTTTCGTGGAGGATCTCCAGGTCCGACCGGTCGACGAGGGTGTCGGGACCGAGGTGCGGATGGTGTGGCCGGTGGGCCGCTGACCGCGTGACGTCGTGCCGACGAGGCCGTGACCCCGAGTGGGTCACGGCCTCGTCGTGCTGATGGCCCCCTATATCAGATTTTTCCTCATAACACAGTTACGAAGATCATCCGAACACGGTGTCCCCCGCGTGTGACCTCCGACACTCAGCGGGGCTACAGTCTGTGGGTTGTCAGCACGGGATCCTTCCCGCAGCCAGCGGATATGGACGTTGATCTTGGTCCGCCGGGGGTGGGTCGGAGCGCGTGCGCCACCGCATCCAGGCGTCGGTCAGTACGTCCGCTGGCCGACGCGACAGTGTTCGGTACAGGAGGACATAGATGTCCGGGACCTTGGCCGCCGAAGGCGGCGCGCTGTCCCTCACCGGAGCCAACCTGACGTACGTCGTCATCGCGGCGGTCATCGCCGCGGTGGCCCTCGTCTTCGCCGCCGCCTTGACCAAGGCCGTGCTGGCAGCCGGTAAGGGCACCACCAACATGCAGGAGATCTCCGGGGCGGTGCAGGAGGGCGCCTCCGCGTACCTGCTCCGGCAGTTCAGGACGTTGGCGATCTTCGTCGTCGTCGCCGTCGTGCTCCTCTTCCTGCTGCCGGTGCACGACACCGACGGCAGCGAGGTCGCGGTGAAGATCGGCCGGTCCGCGTTCTTCGTGGTCGGTGCCCTGTTCAGCGCGTTCATCGGCGGTGCCGGCATGTGGCTGGCCACCCGCGCCAACCTCCGGGTCGCCGCGGCGGCCCGCGAGGCCCAGGGCGGGCGCGAGGCCGCCATGAAGATCGCCTTCCGCACCGGCGGTGTGGTCGGCTTCCTCACCGTCGGGCTCGGCCTGCTCGGCGCCGCGCTCGTCGTCATCATCTTCAAGGGCGACGCCCCGACCGTCCTGGAGGGCTTCGGCTTCGGCGCCGCCCTGCTGGCCATGTTCATGCGGGTCGGCGGCGGCATCTTCACCAAGGCCGCCGACGTCGGCGCGGACCTGGTCGGCAAGGTCGAGCAGGGCATCCCCGAGGACGACCCGCGCAACGCCGCCACCATCGCCGACAACGTGGGCGACAACGTCGGCGACTGCGCCGGCATGGCCGCCGACCTCTTCGAGTCGTACGCGGTCACCCTGGTCGCCGCGCTGATCCTCGGCCGCGCCGCCTTCGGCGAGCAGGGCCTGGTGTTCCCGCTGATCGTCTCCGGCATCGGCGTGCTCATCGCGATCATCGGCGTCTTCATCACCCGGTTGCGCGCCTCGGACCGCAACGGCCTGACCGCGATCAACCGGGCCTTCTACATCTCCGCGCTGCTCTCCGCGGTGCTGGTCGCCATCGCCACCTGGCAGTACCTCCCGGCCACCTTCGCCGAGCTGGAGGGCGGTCTCACCGACGTCGACCAGAACCCGCGGACGGTCGCCATCGGCGCGGTCGTGATCGGTATCGTGCTGGCCGCCGCCATCCAGGCGCTGACCGGCTACTTCACCGAGACCAACCGGCGCCCGGTGCAGGACATCGGCAAGAGCTCGCAGACCGGCCCGGCCACCGTCATCCTCGCCGGCATCAGCGTCGGCCTGGAGTCGGCCGTCTACTCGGCGCTGCTCATCGGCGCCGGCGTCTTCGGGGCGTTCCTGCTCGGCGGCAGCTCCATCACGCTCTCGCTCTTCGCGGTCGCGCTGGCCGGCACCGGCCTGCTCACCACCGTCGGCGTGATCGTCGCGATGGACACCTTCGGCCCGATCTCCGACAACGCCCAGGGTGTGGCCGAGATGTCCGGTGACATCGACGAGAACGGCGCCCGGATCCTCACCGAGCTGGACGCCGTCGGCAACACCACCAAGGCGATCACCAAGGGCATCGCGATCGCCACCGCGGTGCTCGCCGCCACCGCGCTGTTCGGGTCGTACACCGACACGCTGCGTACGTCGTACTCCGACGCCGGCGTCGGCGACGTCGGGGCCGAGATCCTCAACGCGCTCAACGTGGCCAACCCGCGCAACCTGGTCGGCCTGATCATCGGCGCGGCGGTGGTCTTCCTCTTCTCCGGGCTGGCCATCAACGCGGTGTCCCGCTCGGCCGGCGCGGTGGTGATGGAGGTCCGCCGGCAGTTCCGCGAGCTGCCCGGGATCATGGACCGCACCCAGCGCCCCGAGTACGGCAAGGTCGTCGACATCTGCACCCGGGACGCGCAGCGCGAGCTGATGACCCCCGGCCTGCTCGCCATCCTCGCCCCGATCGCGGTCGGCTTCGGCCTCGGCCCGGGCGCGCTGGCGTCGTACCTGGCCGGGGCGATCGGGGCCGGCACCCTGATGGCGGTCTTCCTGGCCAACTCCGGTGGCGCCTGGGACAACGCCAAGAAGCTCGTCGAGGACGGCGCGTACGGCGGCAAGGGCTCCGAGTCGCACGCCGCGACGGTCATCGGCGACACCGTCGGCGACCCGTTCAAGGACACCGCCGGGCCGGCGATCAACCCGCTGCTCAAGGTGATGAACCTGGTCTCGCTGCTGATCGCGCCGGCCGTGGTGGCCTGGAGCGTGGGCGACGAGAAGAACACCCCGCTGCGGGTCGGCGTCGCGGTGGTCGCCACCCTGATCGTCGTCGCGGCGGTGGTGTTCAGCAAGCGCAAGGGTGTCGCGATGGACTCGTCCGCCGACGGCGACGACCCCGGCGCGGGCAGCCACGAGCGCGCCGAGGCGGTCAACGCCTGAGTCACGACGGCGGGTCCCCGGTCGGTGTCAGGCCGGCCGGGGACCCGTCCGCCGTCCGCCTGAGCGGTGGCGCATTCACCGCGAGGCCGTACGCTGCAACGCATGCGTACGTGCCGGGCGACAGCCGCCGGAAAGCTCACGGTGGTCCTGGCCACGCTCGTACTGGTCGTCAGCGGCTGCGGTGGCGGGCCCAGCCCGCGCGCCTGGGCCGCCTCGGTCTGCGAGGCGCTCACCCCCTGGCGGGCCGAGATCAGCAAGTTGACCAGCAGCACCAACCAGCAGATGACCGCGCAGACCACCCCGGCGCAGGCCAAGGAGAACCTGGTCCGGCTCTTCGCCGGCGCGGAGGAGGCCAGCGAGACCGCTCGCCGCCGGGTCGCCGACGCGGGCGTCCCGGAGACCGAGCACGGCGAGGAGATCTCCCGGGGCTTCCGGGCCACGCTGGAGAAGGTCCGCGACGCGTACGGCCGGGCCCGGGACACCATCGACGGACTCGGCACCGGCGAGGCCACCGCCTTCTACGACGGGGTCAGGGCCGCGGTCGACACGCTGACCAAGGAGTACGACGCGAGCGCGCTGGACACCAGCAAGCTCAACTCTGAAGAGCTCAAACAGGCCTTCGACGAGGTTCCGGAGTGTCGCTGACCCCTCCCGACATACCACCCCGACCGGTGCGCCAGCTGTCGCTGTTCGGCACCGAGGCGGCGGATCCGTCCGTCGCCGACCTGGCCGGCCTGCTCGCCGGCCCGGGGGAGGTGGTCCGGATGGGGCGTACCGCCCGGCTGTCGATCGTGGTCGACGCCGCCTGGCGGGTGCACGTGCTCGTCGCCGAGTTGCGGCTGCGCGGGCTCGCCGCGAGCTGGGAGGCGACGGAGGACCAGCGGTTCGCCGTCCGCACGTCGTACGCGAGGACCCTGGCCCCGCTGGCCACGGCCTGGCTGGCCGGTCCGGCGGGCAAGCGGCCGCCCGCCGGCTTCCACCTCAACGGGCGGCGGCTGCGGCTCTGGCTGGCTGCCGCCGGCGCCGGTGATCCCGCCGGCTTCCTGTTGGGGCTGGGCGGCGGCGACCAGGAGTGGTGGCCGACGGTGCGGGCGGCGCTGGCCGCCGTGGGACTGCCGACGGCCGTGGTGGAGCCGGACGCCGGCGGGCCGGCGTTCCGGATCGCCAGCCGGCGGCGACTCGCCCGGCTGGCCGAACTCGTCGGGGAGCGACCGTCCACCGCGCCCCCGGAATCCTGGCCGGCGGCCCCGGCCTGACGTCCGCCCCGGCCCGCGGCCCCGCGCGGGCCTGATCAACTCCACGTCGGCGTAATGGCGCGGTGGAAGTGGCCGGGAGGGCGCGCCCGCGCCGCAACGGAGTGGATCAGGACGCCCGGGCTCGCCTCGGGCGTCGGCGGCGGCGGGTCAAGGTGGCGAGCTGTCCGATCAAGGACAGCCAGCCGGCGTCCGGCCCGGTAGGAACGGGCCGGTGGCCCTCGGCCGAGGGTCCGCCATCGTCACAGTGACCCGCCTGGCACCCTACCCACGGTGTACGGTGGCGCCGTCCGGCCCGTGAGGGCCGCGCGGCACCGGTCGCGTACCGCCGTGCGGGGCTGATTGCCGCCCGCGAAACCCGAAAGCCGGGCGGCGCGTTACGTTGGACATCCGGACCGCCGGTGGTCCGGCAGGTGCAACACGGCCCGAATCGGGCATGGAGCAGGAGTGAGGTCGGGGAGAGACGTGCCGAGCAAAGCTGGAACCACCCGTCTGGTCATCGTCGAGTCACCGGCGAAGGCCAAGACGATCTCGGGCTACCTCGGCCCGGGGTACGTCGTGGAGGCCAGCTTCGGTCATGTCCGCGACCTTCCGCGCAACGCCGCCGACGTGCCGGCGAAGTACAAGGGCGAGCCGTGGGCCCGGCTCGGGGTGGACGTCGACAACGGCTTCCACGCCCTCTACGTGGTCTCCGCCGACCGCAAGCAGCAGATCAGCAAGCTGGTGAAGCTGGCCAAGGAGGTCGACGAGATCTTCCTGGCGACGGACGAGGACCGCGAGGGCGAGGCGATCGCCTGGCACCTGGTGGAGACCCTCAAGCCCAAGGTGCCGGTCAAGCGGATGGTCTTCCACGAGATCACCAAGCCGGCGATCCAGGCCGCGGTGGCCAACCCGCGCGAGATCGACCGGGACCTGGTCGACGCCCAGGAGGCCCGGCGCATCCTCGACCGCCTCTACGGCTACGAGGTCTCGCCGGTGCTGTGGAAGAAGGTCATGCCGAAGCTCTCGGCCGGCCGGGTGCAGTCGGTGGCGACCCGCATCGTGGTCGAGCGGGAACGGCAGCGGATGGCCTTCCGCACCGCCGAGTACTGGGACATCCTCGCCACCCTGGCGGTGGCGAACGCCGGCGAGGGTCCGCGCACCTTCAACGCGACCCTGGTCGCGCTGAACGGCGACCGGATCGCCACCGGCAAGGACTTCGAGCCGACCACCGGCCGGGTACGGCCCGGGGCCGGGGTCGTGCACCTCGACGAGAGCGGGGCACGCGGTCTGGCGGCCCGCCTGGCGGGGCGGCAGTTCACCGTCACCCGGGTCGAGGAGAAGCCCTACCGCCGCCGCCCGTACGCGCCGTTCATCACCTCCACCCTCCAGCAGGAGGCGGCCCGCAAGCTGCGGTTCTCGTCGCAGCAGACGATGCGCACCGCGCAGCGCCTCTACGAGAACGGCTACATCACCTACATGCGTACCGACTCGGTGAACCTGTCGGAGACCGCCATCGCGGCGGCCCGCCGACAGATCGTCGAGCTGTACGGCGAGCGCAGCGTGCCGCCGGAGCCGCGCCGCTACACCGGCAAGGTGAAGAACGCGCAGGAGGCGCACGAGGCGATCCGCCCGGCCGGGGACAACTTCCGCACCCCGGGCGAGGTGGCCAAGGAGCTGTCGGCCGAGGAGTTCAAGCTCTACGAGCTGATCTGGCGGCGCACCATCGCCTCCCAGATGACCGACGCGGTCGGCTCCAGCGTCTCGGTGCGCATCCGCGCCGTCTCCTCCGCCCAGGAGGAGGCCGACTTCGGCGCGACCGGCAAGACCATCACCGACCCGGGCTTCCTGCGGGCGTACGTCGAGTCGAGCGACGACGAGAACGCCGAGGCCGAGGACGCCGAGCGCCGGCTGCCGAACCTGGCGAAGGACCAGCGGCTGACCGCCGACGAGCTGGCCGCGCAGGGGCACCACACCCAGCCGCCGTCGCGCTACACCGAGGCGTCGCTGGTCAAGGCGCTGGAGGAGCTGGGCATCGGCCGCCCGTCGACGTACGCGTCGATCATGCAGACCATCCAGGACCGCGGGTACGTCGCCAAGCGTGGCCAGGCGATGATCCCGACGTTCCTGGCGTTCGCGGTGATCGGCCTGATGGAGCGGCACTACCCGCGCCTGATCGACTACGACTTCACCGCCAGCATGGAGAACGAGCTGGACGAGATCGCCGGCGGTGACCACGCCGCGGTCGACTTCCTCACCTCCTTCTACTTCGGCAGCGCCAACGGCACCGGCGACCAGGCGATCGCCCACGCCGGCGGGTTGAAGAAGCTGGTCACCGAGAACCTCAGCGACATCGACGCGCGCAGCGTCAACTCCATCCCGCTCTTCACCGACGACGAGGGGCGCGAGGTCGTCGTCCGGGTGGGCCGCTACGGGCCGTACCTGCAGCGCGCGGTGCCCGGCGAGCAGCCGGCCCCGGCGGCGGAGGGCGAGGAGGGCACCGCCCCGGGCGACCGCGCCCCGATCCCGGAGGGCCTGGCTCCGGACGAGCTGACCCCGGAGAAGGTGCACGAGCTGTTCCTCGGTGGCGGGGGCGAGCGCAAGCTCGGTGACGACCCGGCCACCGGGGAGCCGATCCTGCTCAAGTCCGGCCGGTTCGGCCCGTACGTGGCCAGCGGCGAGCGCAAGTCGTCCCTGCTCCGCTCCCAGTCGCCGGACTCGCTCACCCTCGACGAGGCGTTGAAGCTGCTCAGCCTGCCCCGGCTGGTCGGGGTGGCCCCGGACGGCGTCGAGGTGTTCGCCAACAACGGCCGCTACGGCCCGTACGTCAAGCGTGGTGACGAGTTCCGTTCGCTGGACTCGGAAGAGAAGATGTTCACCGTCACGCTGGACGAGGCGCTGGCCCTGCTGGCCGCCCCGAAGACGCGCCAGCGCCGGGCCGCCGCGCCGCCGCTTCGGGAGATGGGCAACGACCCGCTCACCGAGAAGCCGCTGGTCATCAAGGACGGGCGGTTCGGGCCGTACGTCACCGACGGGGAGACCAACGCGTCGCTGCGGCGCGGGCAGACCCCGGAGGAGCTGACCCTCGAAGAGGCGTCGGAGATGCTGGCCGAAAAGCGGGCCAAGGGTCCGGCGCCGAAGAAGAAGGCGGCCAAGAAGGCGGCTCCGGCGAAGAAGACGGCGGCGAAGAAGACCGCCGCCGCCAAGTCCACCGCCGCCCGCAAGACCACCACGGCCAAGGCCACCACGGCGAAGAAGGCCCCGGCCAAGAAGGCCGCCCCCAAGAAGGCGACCGCCACCCCGGAGTGAGCCCGCCCGACGGGGTCCCGGCCGACATCGCCGGGACCCCGTCGGGACGTCCCCGGCTCAGCCGAGGATGTGGTCGAGGTGGGCGTTGGTGAGCAGGCGGTGCGGGTCCAGGCGGTTGCGCAGCGCCTGGAAGTCGGCGAACCTCGGGTACGCGGTGGCCAGCGAGGCGGCGTCGCGCCAGTGCATCTTGCCCCAGTGGGGCCGGCCGCCCAGTTCCGTCGTCACCTCTTCGAACGCCCGGAAGTACGGCTCGTACGGCATCCCGACGTACTGGTGGACGGCGATGTACGCCGAGTCCCGGCCGTAGCCGTGCGACAGCCAGATGTCGTCGGCGGCGGTGAAGCGCACCTCGACCGGGAAGAGCACCTTGAACGGCAGCCGGTCGACGATCCGGCGCAGCGCGGAGAGCGCCTCGGGCAGGGCGGCGCGCGGGACGCCGTACTCCATCTCCACGAAGCGGACCCGGCGCGGGGTGCAGAAGACCGTGTCGGAGCGGCCGGTGTAGGTGCGCTCGGTGAGGGCCCGGGCGGAGACCGCGCTGATGGCCGGGGCGAGCGCCGGCACGGCCCGGCCCAGCCGGCAGGCCCCGGCGAAGACGGTGTTGGCGAGGAACTCGTCGTCCAGCCAGCCGCGCCAGCGGGGCAGCGGCCGGTCGTCGGCGGGCACCCGGTCGTTGGCCTTGACCTGCACCCGGTCGGTGTACGGGAACCAGTAGAACTCGACGTGGTCGTGCCGGTCGACCAGCCCGGGCAGGTCGGCCAGCACGGCGGAGAGCGGGGCGGGCCGTTCGTGGGCGCGCAGCACGAAGGCGTCGACGCAGCGCAGGGTCACCTCGACCAGCACGCCGAGCGCGCCGAGCCCGACCCGGGCGGCGGCGAACACGTCGGGGTGCTCGTCGGCGGAGCAGCGCAGCACCTCACCGGTGCCGGTGACCAGGGTCAGCGCCTCGACGAAGGTGGCGAGGCAGCCGTACGCGGCTCCGGTGCCGTGGGTGCCGGTGGAGATCGCCCCGGCGATGGTCTGGGCGTCGATGTCGCCGAGGTTGGGCATGGCGAGGCCGTGCGCGGCGAGCAGCGCGTTGAGCGTACGCAGGGTCATCCCGGCCGGGACGGTGACGAGCCGGCGGGCGAGGTCCACCCGGACGTCGGTCTCCAGCGCGGTCAGGTCCAGCAGCCGCCCGTCGGGTCGGGCGACGGGGGTGAAGGAGTGGCCGCTGCCCACCGGCCGGATCCGCTCGCCGGCCGCGGCGGCGTCCCGGACGGCCTCGATGAGGTCGTCGACCGTTGTCGGGCGCAGGATGGCGGTGGCGACACTGTGCTGGTTACCTGCCCAGTTGGACCATGCGGTGGTGGTACCGGCCATCGGCGCTCCTCGACATGAATATGAGCCATCTTCATATCAGGAACGTTGTGCCTGGTAAATACCGCAATCGAGGTCCGCTCGTTGTACCGGTAGTCACGAGCACGTGACATGCAGATATGTTCTTCCGTCGAAGGGGGGTGGCGCCGAGTGTCCACACCAGCCGCCACGACCGGACCGCTGCGCCGCGTTCCGGTGCAGGGTCGAAGTGTCGCGCGGGTCCAGCGGATGCTGGACGCCTGTGCCGAACTCGTCGACGAAGTGGGGTACGAAGGGCTGACCACCACGCTGCTCGCCGAGCGGGCCGAGGTGGCGATCGGATCGGTCTACCAGTTCTTCCCGGACAAGCGGGCCATCGTGCAGGCGCTCACCCTGCGCACGATGGAGTCCTACCTGCAGCGGCTCGACGAGCGGTTCGCCTCCGACGACCTGACCCATTGGTGGGACGGCGTGGACGCGGGCATCGACGAGTACATCACGATGCACCGCACCGTCCCGGGGTTCCGTACCCTGCACTTCGGCGACGTGGTCGACCTGCACCTGCTCGATGAGCAGCGCGACAACAACGGCGTGATCGCCGACCAGCTGGCCCGGGTGCTGACCGAGCGGTTCGGGATGGTCGACGAGCCACGGCTGCGGTTCTGCCTGGAGATCGCCGTCGAGGCCGCCGACGCCCTGATCAAGCTGGCGTTCCGGCGCAAGCCGGAGGGCGACGAGCGGGTGCTGGCCGAGGCGAAGGCGCTGATCCGCGAGTACCTGCACCGGCACGTCGACGCACCGGCCGAGCCGGTCGCCCAGGGCTGACCGCCCGGCCGCCCGGCCGCCGCGCCGGACGGCGTCCGGCGCGGCGACGCCGGCTCAGAGGAAGGCGTGGCCCTCGCCCCGGTACGTGGGCACGACGCCGACGACCTCGTCCCCCTCGACCAGGTGCAGTTCGTTGACGTGCTCGCAGAGTTCGCCGGCCTTGGCGTGGCGGAACCAGACCCGGTCGCCGACCCGCAACGCGGCGGCCGCCGCCCCGGCCAGCGGCGTCTGCACCTCGCCGGCGCCCTCCGTGCCGACCAGCGTCAACCCGGCCGGCAGCCAGGGGCGGGGCAACCGGCTGCGTTCGGCCGGACCCGAGGCGGTCCACCCCCCGCCCAGCACGGTGACCAGGCCCGGCCCCGGCCGGCGGACCACCGCGCAGGCGAAGAACGCTGCCGGGGTCGGCCGCCAGGCCCGGTACGCGTCGAAGAGCGTCGGACCGTACAGACCCGATCCCGCGGTGACCTCGGTGACGGCGGGATCGGCGCTGGTGGCGGCCACGCTGCCGGTGCCTCCGCCGTTGACGAACTCCAGGTCGGCGTGCTCGCGCACCGCCGCGACGGCCGCCCCTCGGCGGGCCAGCAGATCCCGCCACGACCCGCGCTGGGCGATCCGGATCGCGGCGCCCAGCGCGGCCCGGCCGGGCGGCGCGTCGCCGAGCCCGGCGATCTGCGCCTCGTACGACATCAGCCCGACCAGCCGGAAGCCCGGCCGGGCGGCGACGGTGGCGGCGAGCGCGCCGGCGGCCCGCGCGCTGTGCACCGGCGAGCGGCGCACCCCGACGTGCACCCGCCCGCCCAGCGGTCGCCAGGAGGCGTCCAGGTCGAGGCAGACCCGCAGCTCGGGCCGGCGGCCGGGGGCGCACACCGTGTCGGCGAGGTCGAGCTGCTCGGTCCCGTCGACCATCAGGGTGACCGCCGCGGCGAGCGTCGGGTCGGCGGCCAGTTCGGCCAGCGCGCGGCGGTCGGCCGTCGGGTAGGCGACCAGGGCGTCACCGGTCACACCGGCACGGACCAGCCAGATCGCCTCGGGCAGGGTGAACGCCATCACCCCGGCCCAGCCGGGCCGGTCGAGCGCGCGGGTGATCAGCGTGCGGGCCCGGACCGACTTGCTGGCGACGCGGACGGGCTTGCCGCCGCTGCGAGCGGCCAGCGCGGCGGCGTTGGCGTCGAAGGCGGCGAGGTCGACCACGGCGTACGGCGGGTCGAGGTGGGCGGTCGCCCGGTCGAGGCGCTCGCGCAGGGTGTCGCTGTCGGTGGCCACGGGTGCACGCTAACTGTCCGGGGAGTAATGCGAAATACCCTCATGTCCGTCGGCTGCGCAGGCTGGTCCCCGCGGCCTACGCTCGGCGAGCAGGAGAATGTCGCGGTGGGAAGGCCTCCCACCGGGACTAGAGTGTTGCACCGGGACCGCCCAGTCTTGGGCCGGCACGTGGAGGTACGGCCATCGAAAGCCAGCAGAACGGCGAGTCGTCCGGCGTGTCGTCGTCCGGGACACAGTCCGACCGGTCCGGGTACGCCGCGATCCGCTCGGTGCTGCGCATCCGGCCGTTCCGCCGGCTCTGGATCGTGCTCGGCGCGGCCTCCTTCGGCGACTGGCTCGGCCTGCTCGCCACCTCGGTCTTCGCCGCCGCCCAGGTCTCCGGCAGCACCGCCAAGGGCGCGGCCTTCGGCACGCTGATCGCGGTCCGGCTGCTCCCGGCGCTGGTGCTCGGCCCGGTGGCCGGCGTCCTCGCCGACCGGTTCGACCGGCGCTGGACGATGGTCATCTGCGACCTGCTGCGCTTCGTGCTGTTCGCCTCGATCCCGCTGCTCGCGCTCACCGGCGCCAGCGGCGGCGTGGTGGTCACCTGGGCGGCGATCGCCACCTTCCTGATCGAGACGATCACCCTGCTCTGGATCCCGGCCAAGGAGGCCGCGGTCCCCAACCTGATCCCGCGCGCCCGGCTGGAGACCGCGAACCAGCTCACCCTGATCACCACGTACGGGCTGACCCCGGTGGCCGCCGCCGTCGCCCTGGCGGTGCTGGACCGCAGCGTCCGCGCGGTGACCGGCGGCGAGATGCCGGGCTGGGCCGAGCCGGCGCAGCTCGCCCTCTGGTTCAACTCGTTCTCCCGGCTGGCCACCGCGCTGGTGGTGGCGTTCGGGATCAAGGAGATCAGCCAGACCCGGGCCGGTGAACGCGAGCGCACCGAGCAGAGCATGATGCGCCAGTTCACCGAGGGCTGGAAGTTCATCAAGCAGACCCCGCTGGTACGCGGCCTGGTGCTCGGCATCTTCGGCGCGTTCGCCGGCGGCGGCATCGTGATCGGCACGGCCAAGTTCTTCGCCGCCTCGCTCGGCGCCGGTGACGCGGCCTTCTACATGCTCTTCGGCGCGATCTTCATCGGCCTGGCCGTCGGCATCGGGCTCGGCCCGATGATCGTGCGGGACATGTCCCGCCGCCGCTGGTTCGGCATGAGCATCGTGCTGGCCAGCGCCTCCGTGCTGGTGCTCGCGTTCGCGATCCACCTGTCCATGGCGATGCTCGGCGCGATCATGGTGGGCGCCGGCGCCGGGATGGCCTTCCTCGCCGGCACCACGCTGCTCGGCGGCGAGGTCGCCGACGAGGTGCGCGGCCGGGTCTTCGCGGTGGTGCAGATCGGCACCCGGCTGGTGCTGATCCTCGCCATCGCGCTGAGCAGCCTCCTGGTCGGCGTCGGCGGCTCCCGCCAGCTCACCATCGCCGACCTGGGCATCTCCGTCTCCTCGACCCGGCTGCTGCTGCTCGCCGCGGGCGCCGCCGGCATCTTCGCCGGAATCAGCGCCTTCGGCCAGATGGACGACAAGAAGGGCGTACCCGTCCTCGCCGACCTGTGGGGCTCGATCCGGGGCCGCCCGCTGATGCCGGCCGAGCCCTTCGTCTCCAGCGGGCTCTTCGTGGTCTTCGAGGGCGGCGAGGGCGCCGGCAAGTCCACCCAGCTGCGCGCGCTCGCCGACCAACTGCGCGGGCAGGGGCGCGAGGTCGTGGTCACCCGCGAGCCGGGCGCGACGCCGGTGGGGGAGCGGATCCGCTCGCTGGTGCTGGAGAACTCCGCGGTCGACGCGCCCTCCCCGCGCGCCGAGGCGCTGCTCTACGCCGCCGACCGCGCCCACCACGTGGCCACCGTGGTCCGGCCGGCGCTGGTACGGGGCGCGGTGGTGATCAGCGACCGGTACGTCGACTCGTCCCTGGCGTACCAGGGGGCCGGCCGGACGCTGCCGGTCGAGGAGGTCTCCTGGCTCTCCTCCTGGGCCACCGGCGGCCTCAAGCCCGACCTGGTGGTGCTCCTCGACGTCGACCCGCACACCGGCCTGTCCCGGGTGGCCTCCCGCAACGAGGGCACCGACCGGCTGGAGGCCGAGTCGCTCGCCTTCCACGAGCGGGTCCGGTACGCCTTCCTCGACCTGGCCGCGAACGACCCGAAGCGCTACCTGGTGCTCGACGCCTCCCGGCCGGTCGAGGAGATCTCCACCCTGGTCGCCCGCCGGGTGCAGGAGTTCCTGGTCGACCCGGCCGGGATCGTGCACCCGCGCCCCGCCCACGGGCCGGACACCTCGGTGCAGCCCGAGTTATCCGACGCGGAGCTGGTGACGATGGAGCATCGGACCTGATGCCGGACGTCTTCGCCGACCTCGTCGGCCAGGACGAGGCGGTCGACACGCTGCGCCGCGCCGCCGCGTCGGCCGCCGCCGTGCTGCGTGCCGCCCACGAGCCCGCCCCGGACGCCGACGACCCCGACGGGGACGGCCCCGCCGCCGACCCGGGCGCGGGGATGACCCACGCCTGGATCTTCACCGGGCCGCCCGGGTCCGGCCGGTCGGTGGCCGCCCGCGCCTTCGCCGCCGCCCTGCAGTGCGTCCACGGCACCGGCTGCGGCGAGTGCCCCGGCTGCCACACCACCATGACGGGCACCCACGCCGACGTCCGGCTGGTGGTGCCCGAAGGGCTCTCCATCGGGGTGAGCGAGATGCGGGCGCTGGTGCTCCGGGCCGCGAGCACCCCCTCCGGCGGTCGCTGGCAGATCGTGATCGTCGAGGACGCCGACCGGCTCACCGAGGCGGCCGGCAACGCGCTGCTCAAGGCGGTCGAGGAGCCGCCACCGCGGACCGTCTTCCTGCTCTGCGCCCCGTCCACCCACCCGGACGACGTGTCGGTGACCATCCGCTCGCGCTGCCGGGTCGTACCGCTGCGGCAGCCGGCGGCCGGCGCGGTGGCCGAGGTGCTGGTCCGCCGGGACGGCATCGCGCCCGACGTGGCGCACTGGGCGGCGGCGGCCGCGCAGGGGCACGTCGGACGTGCCCGGCGGCTGGCCCGCGACCCGGAGGCCCGGCAGCGCCGGGACGCCGTGCTGGCGGTGCCGCGCCGGCTCACCGGCGTCGGCACCGCGCTGGACGCGGCGTCCGCCCTGATCGAGGCGGCCGAGGCGGAGGCCGAGGCGTCCGTCGCCGAGGCCGACGCGGCCGAGCGGGCCGCCCTGCAGACCGCGCTCGGCGCGGGCGGCACCGGGCGGGGCGCGGCCGGCGCGATGCGCGGCGCCGCCGGGCAGCTCAAGGACCTGGAGAAGCGGCAGAAGTCGCGGGCCACCCGGGCCCAGCGCGACGCGCTCGACCGCGCCCTGGTCGACCTGGCCGGCTTCTACCGGGACGCGCTCACCATGGCGCTGCGCGCTCCGGTGGCCCCGGTGCACACCGACACCGCCGCGATGGCCGAGGCGGGCGCGCAGAAGTGGGCGGCCGAGGGCGCGCTGCGGCGGCTGGAGGCCGTGCTGGAGTGCCGCACGGCCATCGAGGCGAACGTCAAGCCGCGGATCGCGGTCGAGGCGATGATGCTCGCCCTCTGGAAGGGGTAGGGGCCACCCCGGACGGCATCGACAGGCGTCGTGGGCGTGCGGTACGGTCCGGTGTGCCGTGGTGACGGTGACGGCACGCAGGGTGAGGTCGGCCGGGGGGAGAACCGATGCCGCGCGAGATCGACGAGGCGTGGATCGAGGAGGCGGTGCGGCGCTATCGCCGTATCGAGTCCCTGCAGGCCGAGTTCGACCAGGCGGTCGACACGGTCGAGGTCACCGTCCGCTCCCCCGACGGGCTGGTCGAGGTGGTGGTGACCGCCGGCGGTCGGATCACCGACGTGCGCTTCCTCGGGCCGCTGCACCACCGCCATCCGCGCGACGTCGCCGGCTCGGTGCAGGCCGCGGTGACCGCCGCCGCGGACGCCGCCCAGTGGGCCCGGGAGAAGCTGCACAACGAGACCTTCGCGACGTACCGGCCGCTGGCGGGGGCCTGATGGACACGCTGCGCGCCCTCGCCGCCCGGCTGGAGGAGGCCAGCGCCACCCTGGCCGTGCTCTCCCGCACGGTCACCGCCGCCGACCCGGCCCATCCGGCCTTCGGCGCCGACGCCCCGGGCCGACCGGGGGAGATCGGCCGGGCCCTGCACCGGCAGTGGACCGCCGCCACCGGCGACCGGGCCCGCGAGGCGAGCGCCGCCTCGGCCCGGCTCGCCGCCGCGGCCTCCGCCGTGCGCAGCGCCGCCGACCGCTACGCCGGCGCCGACGACACCGCCCGACGCCGGCTGCCCGGGGATCGCTGATGGACGCCCTCGACCGGCTCGCCGAACCCGGCCTGGACCTGCTCCGCCGGGTCGACCGGCTGCTCGCCGCCGGCGCTCCGGAGGGGCACCGGCTCTGGCCGCTGCTGCGCCGCATGCAGGTGCTCCCCGGCGACGCGCTGCGCGCCTTCCTCGACCTGCACCCCGCGCCGCTGGCGACCGCCGGGCACGCGGTGCGCCGGCTCGTTCGGGGGTACGACGACGCCTCCGCCGCCCTGACCGATCCGGGCCTGTGGTCCGGTCCGGCCGCGTCGGCGTACGACGAGGCCCGCTCGGCGCTGCTGCGCCATCTCGACGAGGGGCCGGAGAGCCTGGTCGGGCGGCTGGAGTCGACCGCCGGGTACGCCGACGCCCTGGCCCACTGGGTGGAGGGGAGCCGGTTGGCGGTGGCCCGGGTGCTCGCCGAGGTCGTCGGCTCCGCCGAGGCGGTACGCGTGCACGCCGCCAGCGCCCCCGGCGCGGAACCCGGTCCGGGCGCCCTCGCGGCGGCGGAGATCGCCACCCGGGTGCTCTCGGTGCTCGGTGTGGCGTACGACGGCGCGGAGACGCTGCTGCGGCAGTGGTCGCCGAGCCTGGCCGAGTCGACGTGGCGCGGGCCGGCCGGCGCGACCGGGGTCCGCTACGACGGCACGCTGCGGGTGGGCCGCTGATCCTCCGGTGGGACGGGCCACGACGCCGCGCGCGGCGCCCGGACCGGCCGGGCCCGGCGGCGACGCCGTGGCCTCTTCCCTGCACCCCCCGCAGGTCTGATTCCACTCAACGCCCACCTCGGCCGTCTGTCCTCCGGCACCGGCCGGATTCCACCGTCCGGGCGAGGGGTGGGGGCACGGGTCGTCGGCCGTGGACGACTGCACGGCGTGACCGGCCGGCGACGGGCGGGCCGGTGGTGGCCGGTCGTCCGTCGTAGGGTGGAGCGCATGGGCATGCTCTGCGCGGTCAGCTTCAACCGGTACGGGCGCCTCTACTACCTGGACCCGGGTGAGTGGCGTCCGCAGGTCGGTGACCGGGTGCTGGTGCCGACCGACGACGGCCCCGAGGTGGCGGAGTGCGTCTGGGCCGCCCAGTGGGTCACCGAGGACACCGACGGCTTCCCGAAGCTGGCCGGGCCGGCGCAGGAGGAGGACCTGCGCCGCGACGAGCTGCTGCGCCGGCGCAAGGCCGAGGCCAAGGTGGCGGCGAAGCGGCTGATCCGGGAGCACGGGCTGCCGATGAAGGTGGTCGCCGTCGACCACGTGCTCGGCACCGCCGAGGGCTCCGGCGACCGGACCACCGTCTACTTCACCGCCCCGCACCGGGTCGACTTCCGCTCGCTGGTCCGCGACCTCGGCGCGACCCTGCACTGCCGGGTGGAGCTGCGCCAGCTCTCGGCCCGCGACTCGGCCCGGGTGCAGGGCGGCATCGGCTCCTGCGGGCGCGACCTGTGCTGCGCGACCTTCCTCACCGACTTCGAGCCGGTCACCATCCGGATGGCGAAGGACCAGGACCTGCCGCTGAACCCGCTGCGGATCTCCGGCGCCTGCGGCCGGCTGATGTGCTGCCTGAAGTACGAACATCCGTTGTACGCCACGTTCGCCGAGTCCGCCCCGGCGATCGGTGCCCGCGTCACCACGCCGGAGGGGGAGGGCCGGGTGGTCGGCCACAGCGTCCCGAGGGACGCGGTGACCGTCCGTCTGGACGCGGACGGCTCGCGCTCCATGTGCTCCCGCGCCGACGTCTGCGGTTCCCGCCGCGCCTACGAGAGCCGTGAGCTGCCCGGCCCGGAGGGCGCCGCGCGATGATCGACGTGCCTCGTCGCTCGCGGTAGTGATCTTGCGGTGGGCGTGAGGAACATCTGGCGCGTGGACGACGTGAGAGCCCGGGTCGCCGACCACGACGAGCCGGTGACCTTCTTCTGCGGGGGCTCACGGACCTTCCACGCGTTCATCGACCTGTTCGACGGCGTCTTCGTCCTCGACCTGATGCCGTCTTCCGGCAAGGAGGCACATCGGCGGTACGCGCGCGGTTCAGGCGTCCGCCAGGTCTGGCGAGGAGGATGCGCTACCGCGGTGGCGGCGGTCCGGGGGCGGTGATGGGCTGGAGGATCACGACCGGGATCTGGCGGGTGCTCCTGCTCTGGTATCTGCCGTAGTCGGGCCACAGGCTCGTCATCAGCTGCCACAGCCTCGCTCGCTCGTCACCGGTGGCGCTGCGGGCTGTCGCGATGAAGCGTTCCGCACCGACCTGCACCCGAACCTCAGGATTCGCGAGGAGGTTCAGGTACCACGACGGATGATGCGGACTGCCGCCGTTCGAGCCGACGACGATGTATCGGCCGCCGTCCAGACCGTAGATCAAGGCGGTGCGGCGGAGCTTGCCCGACTTGCGGCCCCGGGTCGTGAGCAGAAGCGTCGTGACTCCCCAACGACGGTGTCCCTGGCGGCCCTCGGTCTCGACGTAGTGACGGATGTGCTCGGCGACCCACCCGGTCGGGCTGTCCAGGACCTCCTCGTCCTCGGTCATCGCGGGTCCCCGTCCGCCCCGTCTCCGGACCCGGTCGGCTGGACCCGAGCAGCCAGCAACGGTCGAAGCTCGGTGATCCTTCGGAGGTCGTCGCCGAGGCGCGTACGGTCGGCCGTGGTCAGGGGCAGTGCCGCCGCGTCGGCGAGGAGGCGCTGCGCGCTCGCCGGGTCGTCGAGCCGCATCGCGATGTCCGCGCGCAGGACCAGCGCGCGGAAGCGCAGCGCCGGCTCCGCACCGGTGTCGGTGGCCAGCGCGCCGTCGAGCACCTTGGCGGCTGCGACGAAGTCCCCCTTGGCGTCGGCCAGTCGGCTACCGGTCTCGAGCGCCCGATCGAGGCGGCTGCGCGGTGATGCGCCGGCCGGCGGCTCGGGGACGGGTTGGCCGATGCGGATGTAGTTGCCGGCGGGGTCGACGACGATGAACTGCCGGACACCGTAGAACGGCATGTCCTTCAGTGGATTGATGCGTGGGACGCCGCGGGTGGGGACCTTGCCGAGCAGCCCCTTCATGCCGGCTGTGAACGCGTCGTACAGCCCGTCGACGTCGCTGGTGGTTACGTAGCAGGTGCCCCAGTTGTTCGCCGGTTCCAGGTCCTTCAGCACGAAGAAGTGCAGCTCGATGCCGCCTCGTCGGATCGAGGCGTAGGTGTTGGGGCGCTGCTGTCGGTAGGTCACCTCGAACCCGAGCGCGCGGTAGAAGTGGAGCGTGTCGTCGATGGATCTGGCGGGCAGGATCGGGATCATCGTCTCGGTCACTCGGACGCCTCCGTCGTCTCCGCGTGGTGTGGTGGCTCCTCGGCGACACCGGGGTCGTCGAGGCGGCGCAGGACGGCCAAGGCCGTGGCGATCTCGGCCTCGCTGTACCGCTCGGCGAGCGCGTTGGCCCACCGGGCTTGGACCTCGCGGACGCGCTGCATCGCGTCCAGGGCCTGCGGTGTGATCACCATGAGTTTGGCGCGGCGGTGGTGCGGGTTGGCCCGGTAGGTGATCATGCCGTCGCGTTCGAGGGCGTCGGCGGTCTGCTGGACGCTCTGTCGGGACAGCCCCATGAGGCGGGCCACCTGGGCGACGGGCGCGGGTGCGTGCTCGACGACGCCGAGGACCTGCCACCGCGCACTGGTGAGGCCGAACGGCCGGACGAGTTCGTCGCCTTCGACCAGCAGGAAGCTGTTCGCGCGGAACACTTCGATCACCAGGTCGGACAGCAGCGCACCCGCCACCGACAGTTCAGACATGACAGGAGCCTGTCATCCCGACAGGTACCTGTCAAACTCGTGGCTCCAGGTCCCCCAGGCCTTCAGGATCAGGCGTTCGCTCCGGCGCGGTCCCGCGATGTCGATCTCGCGTCGAACGTCCCCCTCGGACCCGGGCGGTACTCCGGCGGTCAGGTGAGGGTGATCGGGGGTTCGGCGAGGCGGGGGGTGAGCGGGTCCTTCGGGAGCAGCCAGCTCGCGGTGGGGGACTGGTCGGGGTTGAGACGCCAGTCGCGGGACACCCGGTCGACGGCGATCGGGTAGATCGTCAGGGCGCCGTCGGGGCTGATGCGCATCCGCAGGAACGACTTCGCGTCCTCGATGCCCTGACCGGCGAAGAGTTCGTTGAGGTTCACCCCGAAGCTCCCCGCGATCAGCAGGTACGCGCCCACCACCTGGCTGGAGACCAGCCCGATCACCGGCCCGTAGACGACTGCCGCGGCGACCGCCGGCAGCGGCCACGGCCACTCGTAGAGGGGCAACGCCAGCCACGCCCAGGTGCCGGCGGCGGCCAGCCCCACGTGCGCCAGGCCGTGGCCGATCCCGAGGATCCAGTGCCGGACGTGCCGTTTCCCGCCGGCGCTCGGCGGCTTGGCGAAGAAGGCCGCGCCGAGCAGCGCCACCCCCAGCATGATCACCAACGGGACACTGAACAGCCGCTGCTCCGTGGTACCCGCCCGGTTCGCCGCCACCCCGGCCATGGCCAGCATCAGCAGCGTGTGCACGGTGCCGAGCAGCGTCGTGAAGCCCGGGTTGCGGAACGGGAGCCGGGCGAAGATCCCCCAGCCGTACCGCCGCGACCGCGCCGCGTCCGGGTAGCGGCCGGCCAGGTCGTACCCGCGGGTGCGGCTGGCCCGCCGGGAGAGGGTGTCCTTCGGCGGCACCTCGATCCGCTGCGGCAGCTTGTGCGTCGGGTACAGGTACGCCCCGCCCCCGCCGCAGGTGACGAGCTGCCGTTCCGGGCCGGCGTACCGGGCGTAGTGGTGCAGGTCGCCCGAGATCAGCAGCCGCACGTGCGCCCCGGTGGGGGCGATGATCGTACGGATGAAGTAGTCGATCGAGTCGTACGCCGTGGGGTGGTCGACGGCCTTGACCCAGGTCGGCGCCGGCACCGCCAGGATCACCCGGCTCTGCGGCCCGAGCCGGCGGGCCACCTCGTCGAAGTAGGCGAGCTGCGGATCGTCCAGGTACGACCCGGACTGGTCGTCCAGGCCGAGCAGCCACCAGTCGCCGGGCAGTTCCACCGCGAAGTACGACCGGGACTGGCCGGTGCCCCAGCCGCCGAAGTGCCGGTCCCGGGAACGGACGAAGATCCGCAGGAAGGCGGTCAGCCCGTCGTACCAGTCGTGGTTGCCGGGCACGGCGAAGAGCGCCGGGCGCTCGGTCGGGGCCACCGGCATCGCGGCCTGGTACGGCCCCTTGCAGCGGTCCTCGTACGCCTCGTAGCCCGCCGACGGGTAGACCTGGTCACCCCCCATCACCAGGGTCTGCGCCCGGGGCAGCCGGTGCCCGTCCACCACCAGCTCCGGCTGCGCCAGCAGGTACGCCACCGAGTACGTGGCGTTGAAGCCGTCACCCAGGTCCGCCACGTAGTCCAGCCAGAGCCCACCGTCCGGCCCCACCTGCTTCGCGATCCGCGCGTCCAGGGCGTTCTGCAGCTCCCGCTTGTCCAGGTACGCCCCGAACAGCATCGCCAGCAGCGTACGGATGCCGGTGCTGATCAGCAGGAACGGCGCGAGCCACGGCACCGGCTTGCGCGGGGTGAACCCCAGCTCGACCGGGTCGAGGCTGCGCGGCCGGCGGGCGGCCCGTTCACCGGGGGCATGCTCGCCGTCGGCGGGGTGAGCGGCTTCGGGGTGGATTCCTGAATCGTCCGTCACCCGGCGGAGCGTAGTCCGGACGTGCCGCCACCGCTGTCCGGAGAACGGCCGGATCGCGCGGGGTGTCCGGATCGGCGGCCGGGTGGTGGGGAACCCCCTCGGGCGGTGGTCGGGGAGTGGCGTACACTTTCTGATCGTTGCCGCCTTAGCTCAGTCGGCTAGAGCGACGCACTCGTAATGCGTAGGTCGACGGTTCGATTCCGTCAGGCGGCTCGGTACGAAGCCCAGGTCATCGGCCTGGGCTTCGCCATTTCCCGAGGTCGATCACCTCACCGCTGGCGGGTCGAGTCCTCGGAGGGTCCTTGTCCCGTGCGGCGACGCCTCGCCCAGCCGGTTGGCGACCGCGTCCAAGTCGTCACCGGACAGCCCCGCGTACACGTCCAGCGACTCGCCGCACTGTACGGAAGCAGATGCTGAAGCTCGTGGGAGCCCGTCGAAGGCCCGTTCCGGTGGAGCTGATGCTTCAGGGGGAGTCGTACGGTGCGTGGCTGGTGAAGGGAGGTCGGCGGTAATCATCGGACCGGTGGTGACACAAGCCAGGGTGAGAGTTCGTCAACCAGGCGGGAGTCTTGGATGGGTCCACCGGGAAAACGCGATGAGGACTGGTTCACCAGGGTCTACGGGGCCGATTACCCACACGTTGTGAAGTACGGCCGGCGTCGGCTTGCCGATCTGGACGCGGCGGCTGAACTCGCTCAGGAGGTGTTCGTCATCGCCTGGCGGCGTCGCCGCGAGGTTCCGGACCACAGCCTCCCCTGGCTGTACGGGGTGGCTCGTCGCCTGCTCGCGAATGAATGGCGAGCTCGGAGAGCTGCGCCGGATGTGCTACCGGTTACCGACGCTGGCCTGCTGCAGAAGCCGGGCTCGCCCGGCGCCGACGAGACGGTGGGCGTCGCCGATCTCCAGGCCGCTCTGGCCACCCTCGCCGACCTCGACCAGGAAATCCTCCGGCTGGTCGGTTGGGAGGAGCTGACAGTTTCCGAGGCCGCTCAGGTCCTCGGCTGTACCCGCACCACCGCTGCCGTACGTCTGCACCGCGCCCGTCGGCGCCTCGACAGAGCGATGTCGTACCGAGCTGTACCGCCGGCGCAGCAGCCGGTGTTGGCGAGTCCTCGAAAGGTCATGTGATGTTCGGAGAAGAGCGAACGCGTACCCTCCTCGGTCCGGCTGACCCGGCCCGGCACAGCACCGTCGCGCCGCCCCGGCTGTCGGCACACGATCTGATCGTCCGCGCGGAGGCTGTCGCCGAGCCGGTCGCCCATCACCGACCGGCCCGCCCGACGCGCAGACTGATTCTGGCGGCCGGGGCGCTGGCCGCAGCGGTCGGCGCCGCAGCAATCGTCCAAGCGCTCGACCCGTCCAGCCCGGGCAGCTCAGAGATCGCCGGTCCGCCTGGAGCGGATCCGGGAGTGGTGCTCGTGCCGGTGGCGTACGGCACCGGCACCCGTGATGCGGGGAGCCAGCTGCGCGCGTTGGCGAGCAGGCTCGTCGACGCGGAGTACGACAACCGCACCGGCCGGTACATGTACCACCACACGAAGACGTGGGGCGACCCGGTGATGACGTCCTCCGACGGTCGCCACCACGTCGCTTTCGCGGACGAGACCAAGGTCTGGCAGGCGGCCGACGGGTCCGGTAAGCAGGTCACGACTCAACTTGAGCCGCAGTATCCAGACCAGGAGTCCCGGAACTACTGGCAGCGCAACCTCAAGCCCAGGGCTGCCGCCTCCGCCACCCCCGCTCCCGACGACATGCCCCTGCCACCGATGGACCTCGCGCCGCTGCCGTCGCGTCGGGCACAGCTGAACGAACTGCTCAAGGTCAGGTTCGGCGCTGGCGCCGTCAGCAAGGAAGTCAGCACGGTGTACGGGCGGTATGTCGTTCCGCGTCAGACGCGCGCGGAGATCCTGCGGGTCCTTGCTGACGTGCCCGGGTTCCGGTGGCGGGGGCAGGTGACCGATCGGGTGGGCCGGAAGGGCGTAGCCGTCACCTTCGACGACCGCGAGCACAACCAGCAGTCCCTCCTGATCTTCGACCCCAGCACCGGCGATCTGCTCGCCCACGAGCGGCTGACCCTCTCGCCGATACGAATGAAGGCCTACCAGGTAATCCTCGATACCGCCTGGACCGATCGACTCGACTGAATCACCGGTGCCGGGGCCGCCGGCTCGACGGGTGGCTCCGGTCCGCGTCTTACCTTGGCGTTGGCCTGGGTCATGCACGGGCCATGAGCCGGTGCCAACGGAGGGCATTCCGGGCCGCCTGAGGCCATGTCCGCCAGGCGGGACCCGGTATCCCGAACCGATCTATCCCGGGCTGACGGTATCCGTCTTGAGAAGTGCCAGCCATGGAGCGTGTCGAGACGGGAGCCTGGCACTGGGGCGGATCGCCCGTACGGGCCATGTCGGGTGACGCGGTGCGCCGGTCGCTGTCGGTCCCGGACACTACGATCCGGCGATGGCCACCTACACGGGACCCGACGACCTGAGCGGCACCGAGTTCATCGACACGAACTTCGCGGGCAGCGTGTTCCGCGAGGTGGATCTGAGCGGTACCCGGATCAGGGGTGCTCTGCTCAACGACGCCGACATCGACGGGGTCATCGACGGGCTGCGGGTCAACGGCGTCGAGGTGGCACCGCTGATCGAGGCCGAGTTGGATCGGATGTACCCGGAGCGCACGACGTTGCGTCCATCCACACCGGACGGGATGCGTACCGCGTGGGAAACCGTGGAGGCGTTCTGGGCGCGGACGATGGCGCGGGCGGAGTCGCTGCCGGAGGAGGATCTGCACCGGTCGGTCGACGGAGAGTGGTCGTTCGTCCAGACACTGCGGCATCTGGTGATGGCGACCGACCTGTGGTTCGGTCAGGCGGTACTCGGCCGGGAACGGCCGTACCACCCGCTCGGGTTGCCGGCGACGTTCGTCACGAACGGTGCGGACCTCGGCATCGACATGGATGCCGATCCGAGCTTCGCCGAGGTGGTGGCGGTCCGGGCCGGCCGCATGACCGAGGTGCGGGAGTTCCTCGCCACCGTCACCCAGGAGGACCTGGACCGGGTACGCGAGCCGAACGCCCCGCCCGGCTGGCCGTCGCCCGGCCCTCGTGCCGCCTCGGCGTGCCTGCGGGTCATCTTCGACGAGGAGTGGGCACACCACAGCTTCGCCGTCCGCGATCTCGACGCGATGGGATGACCGGACGACCCACGGGCGGGAGGAGCACCGGACCAGCGCGACAGGAAGGCTCGGTCGCCGTTCGTCGTCGACCGGGCAGCCGGACGTCGCTCACCAGGGCTGGTCGACGCAACCTCGTCCACCCCGATCAGGTGGATCCGCCGGCACAGTCCTC